>HF990589.1 GCA_000432135.1 Firmicutes bacterium CAG:124 | reverse complement strand
CCTACTACAAGCTCCTGTCGCAGAAAGAGGGCGCCAACTCCATCAGCCAGTTCAACCATCCGGGCACGACGTTCGGCAACTTCATTGACTTCGGTTACTGGGATGCTGTTGTTGACACCCGTATGTACATGGTCGAAGTCGGCAACGGCGAAGGCCAGATCGGCGCAGGCGGCTATTATCCCAGCTACGAGCAGTACATCATGGCGCTCGACAAGGGCTGGCACGTCGCCCCGACCAACAACCAGGATAACCACAAGGGCCGCTGGGGCAACGCCAACGACGCCCGCGACGTCATCCTGACCGACGACTTTACCGAAGACGGCATCTATGCAGCGCTCAGAGCGCGCCGTATGTACGCCACCGAGGACAAGAACCTCGATCTGGACTACACGGTCAACGGCAGCATGATGGGCTCCATCATCGACGTTCCTGAGAAGCTGAACTTCGAGATCTCCTTCAACGATCCCGACCGCACCGATTCCATCGCCAAGGTCGAACTGGTCGTCAACTCCGGCAAGGTCGCCTATACCTGGGACAGTGCCGCAGATCTCGCCAAGGGCTCCGTCAGCGTGGAGCTGGCGCCTGAGTACACTTATTACTTTGTCCGCGTCACCGAGGGCGACGGCGATCTGGCCGTGACCGCTCCCGTCTGGGTCGGCGAATCGCTCAAGCTTGGCATTTCCAAGGCTGAATGCGGCACGTCTACCCCTGTCACCGACGAAGAACTGACCATCACCACCACGTTCTTCAACAGTGAGGCAAAGCCCGCTACCATCAAGTCCATCACCTATGCCATCGGCAGCGAAACCATCGGCACCGCGACGGATCCCATCGCGCTGGCTGCAAGCAGCACGCAGGATGTGGAATTCAAGTATACCCCGACCAAGGCCCGCATCATGACCGTCCGGATCACGGCTGTGATCGAGCAAGACGGCAAGGAGTACACGTTCACCAAGGACGTCACGCTCGATGTGCTTGACGCAAGCAAGCTTGTCTACATCGGCATTGACGCCTCGCACTACAACGAATACGTTGCAGGCAACTATAAGGACTCCATGGGCAACTTCGGCGAACTGGCTGCGGCCTATTCCGTGCGTACAGTCACGCTGAAGACCAGCGAGGAGCTCATCGCGGCCTGCGGCAATTCCAAGTACAAGGCCATCATCCTGACGGCCCCGTCCCGCCGGCTGGAAGCGGCCCAGAAGGATCCGAAGACCTATTCCGAGGACGAGCTGAACGCCCTCAAGACGTTCAACGACAATGGCGGTATGGTGATCCTCGCCGGTTGGTCTGACAACTACGAGAATTACCCCATCATCCAGAACAACCCGGACATCAAGCATATGGCCGCGACGCAGAACGAGGTTCTGGCCAAACTCGGCTCCAGCCTCCGTATCTCTGACGACGCAACGTATGACGATGAACGCTCCGCAGCCGACGGCGTCGACAAGTGGAGACTGTACTTCTCGTCCTACAACATGGAGAACCCGCTTCTGAAGGGCGTGGAATTCGATGCAGAGCATCCGTATGACAAGCTCTACACCGAGCGCTTCAGCCACTACGGCGGCGCGTCCATCTACGCAGTAGACGCAGACGGCAACCCGACCTCTACGCTGCCCGCAACGGTCAGCCCGGCAGTCTACGGCCATGCAACGACCTACTCTGTGGACGTTGACAGCGACGGCCTCGGCGGCGCAGCTACCCCGAAGTACACCTTCGCAAAAAACGATGACCGCCTGATGGTCATGGCGTCCGAGCAGCTTGCAGGCAAGGGCATGATCATTGTTTCCGGCGCAGCCTTCATGTCGAACTTCGAGGTGCAGTACCAGGTCTCCGACAGCGGTGCGGAGAAGAACTACTCCAACTACAAGATCTGCCAGAATCTCGTCTCCATGCTCAACCAGACCGAGATCGCCAAGATCGCGGATGTGCAGGCAGAGACAGAGGAGGGCGTCAAGTTTACCGTGGAGGGCATCGTGACCTCCAACGCCTCCGGCTATGACAAGGATACCGCGTTCTTCGACTGCATCTATGTGCAGGACGAGACCGCAGGCATCAACGCGTTCCCGGTCGCGGGCGAGTTCAAGATCGGCGACAAGGTCCGCATCTCCGGCTGGACGTCCTCCTATCAGGGCGAACGCCAGATCAAGGTGACCAGCATTGAAAAGCGCGGCGAGGAAACGCCGGTCGAGCCGAAGAAGGTCACGGCCGCAGACCTTGAAAACAAGGGCTATCTCGGCAGCCTCGTCACCGTGGAAGGCACTGCGACGAAGATCGAGTATTCCAACGGCCTCATCCAGACCATCATGGTCAGAGACGATACCGGCAAGGAAGCACGTATCTTCATCGACGGCTATATCACGACCGACAAGGATGTTGAGAATGCAGCCGTCGGCTGCCACGTGGTCGCCACGGGCCTGGCCTCCTACGACGACACCTTCACGCTTGAAGACGGTACCGCCATCCCGCAGCGCATCCGTATCCGCAACCGTGCGGACGTCGTCTGCACCGCAGGTGAGACCCCGGTCAAGACGTGGAACATCACCTATGTCACCGACGGCGGCACGATTGGCGGCCTCTACCCGGTGACCTACACCGAGGGCACCGTGACCGTTCTCCCGACCAATGTGACCAAGCCCGGCTATACCTTCCTCGGCTGGTTCACCGCCTACACCGGCGGCGTGCAGGTCAAGCAGATCGAGGCGACGGAGACCGGCGACAAGACCTTCTATGCACGTTGGCATAAGACTGTCCTGCCGCCTCCGCCCGTCACCCCCGGCACCCCGGTCACCCCGGCCAGGCCCGCTGCCCCGGTAGGGCTCCCGTTTGCCGATGTGTCCGGCAGCGACTGGTTCTATAACGATGTCCGCTACGTCTACGAGAAGGGCATCATGGACGGCACGGGCGCCGATCGCTTCTCTCCCAATGCACCGCTGACCCGCGCCATGATCGTCACCATCCTCTACCGCATGGCGGGCAGCCCGTCCGTTTCCGGCTCGTCCGACTTTACGGATGTGGCCGCCGGCAAGTGGTTCGCCAAGGCAGTCGCATGGGCGGCGGCCAACGGCATCGTCAACGGCTACGGTTCCGGCCTCTTTGGCCCGAACGACCCCGTGACCCGTGAGCAGCTTGCGGCGATCCTGTACCGCTACGCAGTCTACGGCGGCATGACGGCTGTGACGCTCGAGGAAAATCTCGGCAGCTTTGCCGACACGGCGCAGCTCTCCGCCTACGCCATTCAGGCGATGAACTGGGCGGTCGGCCAGGGTCTGATCAACGGCTCCGGCAGCAACCTTGTGCCGAAGGCACAGGCGACCCGCGCACAGGTCGCGGCGATCATCCACCGCTATCTCGAGCGCTGAGTTCCCCAACAGTACAAAGCTGCCCCGCCGGGTCTTCCGGCGGGGCAGTCCCCCATCATTCAAAAACTGCGCATCCTGAAGGAGAATCCATGAAAAACTTACAATGCAAGCTGACGCGCAAGCGCTGGCTGGAGATCGGCGTGAGCGCGCTGCTGTTTGTGCTGATCATCGCGTGGGCGCTGGTTCTGGAATACACGGAGCCTGACCGCGAGGCGACTGCCGCGCGCAAGCGGTTTTTCGCCGTTGCGCGCGTCACGGACATTCTGGACGACAACGCGGAGACCCAGGACTGGACGGAGGGCCGCCGCATCGGCCAGCAGTATCTCGAGGTCGAGATCCTGAACGGCCCGTGGAAGGGCGAAACGCTTGAGGCGATCAACTATCTGACCATCTATACCAACGTCGACGCGAAGATCGGCACAAAGATCGTCGTCCGCCTCGATCTGGACGACGAGGGCGCGCCGTATATCATATCCATTCCGAATTATAACCGCGCCCCGGTGCTGCTCGGCCTGCTTGCCATATTTGCCGCGCTGCTCCTGCTGATTGGCCGGAAAAAGGGCCTCACGGCCCTGCTGGGGCTTGTGTATACGCTTGCGTGCGTCTGGTTCATTCAGGTGCCCATGATCCTGCGCGGCGCGCAGCCGGTCGTGGTCACGGTCGTGCTTGTCGCGCTGACGACGGCAGCCTCGCTCCTGTTCCTGAACGGCTTCAGCCGCAAGACGCTCTGCGCCACGCTCGGCTGCATCGGCGGCGTGGCGGTGGCCGGCATTTTCGCCGCCCTGTGCGGGTCGATCTCGCCGCTCAACGGCTTCAACCTGCCGGAGGCGGAGGAACTGGTTTTGCGCGCGTCCGACCGGGGACTGAAGATCAGCGGTCTGTTCGTCAGCGGCATTCTCATCGCCTCGCTCGGCGCGGTCATGGACGTGGCCATGTCCATTTCCTCCGCCTGCTGGGAGCTGCGCGAGCTGAACCCCGACCTTCCGCGCAAGGCCCTGTTCCGCTCCGGCATGAACATCGGCCAGGACGCCATGGGCACCATGGCGAATACGCTCATCCTTGCCTTCGCCGGTTCGAGCCTCAATACGCTCCTGCTGTTCCAGATCTTTGATTATCCCATGATCCAGATCTTCAACGCCGATTCCATCGCCATCGAGATCATCCGCGGCGTGGCCGGAACCATCGGCATCATCCTGACCGTCCCCCTCGTCGCCCTCCTGAGCGCCGAGATCATGGGGCCGAAGAAAAAAGCGTAAGCTGCAAAACAGAAGCGGCATTCCCGGGCCGGGAATGCCGCTTTCTGCGTCAAAACGTCGGATCGTTATCGGTGTGCGTCCGCCTGCACGCAATATGCCTCCTGCATCTTTTGCAGGACGGCTTCCTTTTTCGGGATGGAGGGGATGGCGCCGGAAGCTTCGGTGGAGAGGCTTGCTGCGGCTGCCGCGTAGCGGGCCATATAGGCAAGATCGTCCCGCGTCAGCGCCTCCGGCGCTTTCCCAAGCTCCAAAAAGCGCGATACGGCGCTGCCGCCAAAGATATCGCCTGCGCCGGTCGTGTCAATGGGATGCACCTTCGGGCAGCCGCAGGAGAAGTCTGCCTGCTTATTTTTCAGCAGACACCCCTTCGGCCCCAGCGTGACCATAACGAGCCTCGCCCCCAGCGCCAGCACGCGCTCCGCGCCCTCCTCCGGGCTGCAGTCCCAGAGGAACTGCGTCTCCTCATCACTGATCTTGACGATATCCGCCTGCGAAAGGCCACAGAGGATCTGTTCCCTTGCCTCCTGCTCTGTTTTCCACAGCGGGGCGCGGTAATTGGGGTCGTAGGTGACGAGCCTGCCGTGCGCGCGGGCATAGGCCGCGGCCTTCTGCGTGGCCGTGCGGGCAGGCTCGTCCGTGCAGCTGAGCGAGCCGAAGTGGAACACGCGGCTTTCTGCCAGCATGGCCGGGTCGATCTCCTCCCAGCGCAGCTGCGTGTCCGCGCCGGGCTTGCGCGCGAAGGCAAACGAGCGGTCGCCGTGCGCGTCAAAGGTCACGAACGCAAGCGTCGTGAATGTATCGGGGCTGATCAGAATGCCGCGCGTGTCGATCCCGGCGCGGCGCATCGTGCCGGTCAGCAGATGGCCAAAGGTGTCGTCTCCGACCTTGGCGAGAAATGCGGTCTTCTTTCCATACGCGCTCAGCGCGGCAAGAAAATTGCCGGGCGCGCCGCCGGGGTTGGCGGCAAGAGTGGGGTAGCCGTTTTCGTCCTTCGCGCGTTCCGCAAGATCGACAAGCAGCTCGCCCAGCGCGATCACATCATACATAGGTCTGTCCTCCTGTGTTTTTTGTTATTTTACCATGAAAGCAGCCTGGACTCAACCGCCGCGGGCGAAAAAATGCGCGGCGCGTTCCGCCTTTACATTTGCGTGCGTATGTGGTAAAATTCTCAAAAGTGTGTGAAGCCGAGCTGAAGGAGGATGCGTCCATGCCGATGACAAACGCCGCTGAATATCTAGAGCGCACCGCCGCCCGCGTCCCGGACAAGGTCGCCTTTTCCGACGCCTCCGGCAGTCTGACCTTCGGGCAGCTGCTGACGCGTGCGCGGGCACTGGGAACCGTTCTGGCCGGGCTTCCGGGCTGCAAAAACGCGCCCGTGGCTGTGCTCACGGGGCGGACAGTGCAGAGCGTCGCGGCGCTGCAGGGCGTTTTGCAGAGTGGGAATTATTACGTTCCCATCGACGAGCAGATGCCGGAGGCGCGGATGCGCCGCATTCTCGCGCAGGTGCACGCCCGCGCGATCGTCTTCCCGGAAGCGTGCCGCCCGCAGGCGGAGCGGCTTGCGGACTGCGCGCCGCTCGTGTGTCTGGAGGAGGCGGAGAAGACCGCCCCGGACAATGCGCTTCTGCAGGCCAGGCGTGAGCAGATTATCGATCTCGACCCCGTGTACCTGCTCTTCACCTCCGGCTCGACCGGCACGCCGAAGGGCATCGTCATCTCCCACCGCGCCATTCTGGATTTTACCGACTGGCTGACGGACTTCTGCGGCTATACGGAGCATGAGGTCTTCGGCAATCAGTCGCCGTTTTACTTTGACACCTCCTGCAAGGATCTGTACCAGACGCTGAAGCTCGGCGCGACGTGCGTGATTCTGGAGAAGAAATTCTTCGCGCTGCCGCTGTTTTTGCTGCAGGCGCTCGACCGGAACGGCGTGACCGCCGTGAACTGGGCGACGTCCGCGTTCCATCTGGCGGCAAGCTCCGGCGCGCTTGAAAAGTGCGTCCCGCACGCGCTGCGGAAGATCGTCGTCGGCGGCGAGGCGCTGCAGGCGCGGTACGTGAATATGTGGAAGCGCGCGATCCCGGAGGCGGAGCTTTATAATATGTACGGCCCGACGGAGACGACCGTCGACTGCGCCGCGCTGCACCTGACGCACACGTACCGCGACGACGAGCCGATCCCCATCGGAAGGGCCTGCCGCAATATGCAGCTGCTGCTGTTAAAGGACGATCTGACCGAGGCAGCCCCCGGCGAGACGGGCGAGCTGTGCGTGCGCGGCTCCGGGCTTGCGGCGGGATATTTTGCCGACGCGGAAAAGACCGATGCAGCCTTTATCCAGAACCCGCTCTGCCCCGATTACCGCGACATTCTCTACCGCACGGGCGATATGGCCGTGCAGCGGGAGGACGGGAATTTCTATTTTCTTGCCCGCCGCGACGGGCAGATCAAGCACATGGGCTACCGCATCGAACTGGGCGAAATTGAAACGGCGCTCTACAGTGTCGATGGCCTGCACGACGCCGTCTGCTTCTACGACGCGATGCGCGACAGGATCGTCTGCGTCTATGCGGGCGATCTGGACACCAATACACTTGCAAAGGCGCTGCGGACGGCGCTGCCGAAATATATGCTGCCGAACGTCTATGAAAAGCTGGACGCGCTGCCGCACAACGCGAACGGCAAGCTCGACCGCGCGGCGCTGAAGGAGCGCTTCCTTCATGCGCAGAGTTGAGAGCTGCGCGGCGCTTACGCCGCTTCTGTCCGCGCAGCTGCGGCGCGGCGTGGTGACCAACTGCTTTTTATCCCCGGCAGACTACCAGCGCGAAATCGATGCCGGGCTTTTTTACGAGGAAAGAGACGGCTTTCTGCTGCTGCTGCGGCAGCGGGCCGGGTACCGGCTCCTGAACTTCTATCTGCACCCCGGTGCGAAGCTTTGCCTGCCTGGGCAGACGCTCCCGCTCGTCACGGAGCTGGCCTGCCGGGAAAAAGACCGGGACGCCATGCGCCGGGCGCAGGACGCGCTGGGCGCGCTCGGCTTTGCGGAGTGCTTTCACCGCCTGCGGCGCACACGGGCGGCAATTCCTGCGCCAGATAACGCGGAAACTGCGTCAGAGGCTTCCTTTGAGGCCGTGCGGGCGTTTCTGCTTGCGCAGTTCGACCCGCTGACGGGCTGCATCCCGCCGGAGGAAGAACTCCGGCAGGCGGTCAGTGCCGGACAGGTGCTGTGCCTTTCGGATGCGGACGGCATTTCTGGCTTGCTGCACTACGCGCCCGGGCGGGCGCAGTGCGAGATCCGCCATCTGGCCGTCCGTGCGGACTGCCGGGGGCGCGGATACGCCGGGCAGCTGCTGAAGCTGCTGGAAGCAAAGACCGGCGGGCAGAAATGCGCCGTCTGGGCGCGGGTGGGGAACGCCCCTGCCGAGCATTTCTATGAAAAAAATCAGTTTCAGCCGGACGGATGGCAGTCCGTTGTGCTGAGGCTGGGATAGATAAAGGAGTTTTGACACTATGAGAAAGCAGATCATGGAGATCCTGACGGAGATTTGCCCGGGCATCGACTTTGAGAACGAAAAAGCCCTCATCGACGACGGCCTGATCGACTCGCTGGATATCGTCGCGGTCGTGACGGAACTGATGGAGGCGTTCGATGTGGAACTTGGCGTGGACGATCTGACGCCGGAAAATTTCAACAGCGTCGAAGCCATCGAGGAGCTCATCGAGAGCCGTCAGAGCTGAGATGTCCTTTGCCTCCCTGCCCTTTGTGGGGCTCGTCACGGCAGGCGTCGTGCTGTATTATCTGGTTCCGAAGCGGGCGCAGTGGGTCGTGCTGCTGCTGGCAAGCATGGTCTTTTACCTGGTTGGCGGCGTCAAAAGCGCCGTCTGGCTCGTGCTGGTCGCGGGACTGACGTGGCTGGCGGGGCTGCTGCTCGAAAAGCAGAACGCGCGTCCCGCGCCGGATAAGGCGGCAAAGACCGCCGTGCGCCGCGCGAAGAAGCAGATCTGCGCGGCCTGTCTCGTGCTGTGCTTCGGGCTGTTGTATCTCATGAAATACTGGAACTTCACGGCCTCCGCGCTGCCGCCCGCCCTCGGGGACAAGCTTCCCCGGTGGGATTTCGTCGTGCCGCTGGGCCTGTCGTATTTCATCTTCCAGAGCGTGGGCTATGTCATCGACGTTTACCGCGGAAAGCTCCCCGCGCAGAAAAACCCGCTGAAATACGGCCTGTTCGTCTCGTTCTTTCCGCAGATGGTGCAGGGCCCCATCAGCCGGTACGACCAGCTTGCCCCGCAGCTTTTAGCAGAGCGCAGTCTGGACTGGCGCGATCTCAAATTCGGCATCCAGCTTTGCCTCTGGGGGTATTTCAAAAAGCTCGTCATCGCCGACCGGGCGGCTGTGCTGGTCAACGTTGTCATCACGGAAAACTGCCCCTACGGCGGCGCGGTCATTGCCAGCGGCATTCTGTTCTACTGCATTCAGCTCTACTGCGATTTTTCCGGCGGCATCGATATTACGCGCGGTGTCGCGCGGATGTTCGGCATTGACATGGCCGAGAATTTCCGCCGCCCGATCTTCGCAATGTCCCTGACGGAATACTGGCGGCGCTGGCACATTACGCTCGGCGCGTGGATGCGCGACTATGTGTTTTATCCGCTGTCGCTGTCGAAAGCCTTCGGCAGACTCTCCCGCTGGGCCCGCACGCACATCAGAGGCACGGGCGGCAAGATCTTTGCCACGTCGCTTGCGACGTTCATCGTCTATCTCATCATCGGCATCTGGCACGGGGCGAACTTCCGCTATATTGCCTTCGGCCTGTGGAACGGCGTGCTCATTACGGCCTCGCTCCTGCTGGAGCGGACGTTTTTGCGCTGGAAAGCGGCGCTGCACATCAACGACAAGTCCGCCGCATGGCGCGTGTTCATGACGCTGCGCACGATGCTGCTGGTGTTCATCGGGCGGTATTTCACGCGTTCGCCGCGTCTGAGCTGTGTGTTCCGATTCTTGAAGACGACCGTGCTGCATCCGCAGCCGTCACAGCTGCTCGACGGGACGCTTTTGTCGTTCGGCCTTGCGAAGACGGATTTTCTTGTGATCGCGCTGGGACTGGCCGTTTTGCTGACGCTTGAGTGCTTGCAGGAGCGCGGCGTGCAGATCCGGGCTGCGCTGGAAAAGAAGTCTGGCTTTGTGCAGTGGCTTACCGTGACGGCGCTGCTGCTGGCCGTGCTGCTGCTCGGCGTGTTCCGGGCCGGGTATATCCCGTCGGGCTTTATCTATACGCAGTTCTGAGGCGGTGATCGAATGAGTTCAAAAAAATGGGTGCTGGTCTTTCTCGTGACCGTCCTTGTGCTGGCCGCGCTGCTGGCGGGGCTGAATCTTGCCGTCGACCCCTTCGGCGCGTTCGGGGACAGGCTGCTGTCCTGGTTCTCCTACGATGAGACGAATAACCCGCGCGTGGCAAAGTTCAGCTATCTCGAACAGCACCACGACGAATACGATTCCTATATCCTCGGCTGCTCGTCCACCAGCTCGTTCCCGGTGGACGCGTTCAACGAGGCGTATGACGCCAGCTTTTACAATCTCATCATGTACGGCGCGGATATGCGCGACTGCGAAAAGATCGCGCGGTATCTGGTGGAGCATTACGAGGTCAAAAACCTCATTCTGAACGTCTATCTCGACAACGGCCTGACCTACGACGAGGAATCCGACCGGCTGACGAAGAACCTCCACTATAAGGAGGACCCGGACACGTCCGTGCTGTCCTATTACACGCGCTATCTCTTCGCCGACCCGCGCTATGCGCTGGCCAAGCTGAACGCGCTGCGCACGGACACCATTCTGCCGCAGACGTTCGACGTGTTTGACGAGCGGACAGGCTGCTATGACAAGCGTGTGCGCGACGCAGAGCCGATCGGCAGCGAGGAGCGTTATCTCGAAAGCTACCCCGTCTTCGCCGACTATCCGCACCAGACGCTCTCGCTTCCGTACACGGAGCAGTGTATGCAGAGCGTCGCGGCGATCAAGACCCTGTGCGAGGAAGCGGGTGTGAACCTCACCGTCGCGGCCGGGCCGGTATATGCTGAGTATCTGAAAAATTATGAACCGGAAACCGTCGCGCAGTTTTACCGCTCGCTGGCACAGGTCACGCCGTTCTGGGATTTTTCGTCCAGCAGCGTCAGCTGCGAGATGCGCTATTTCTACGACGGCACGCACTTCCGCAACAACGTCGGCGAGATGATCTGCGCCCGCATGACAGGCCGCACAGATCTCTGGATCCCGGACGATTTCGGAACCTATGTGACCGCCGACACCCCGGAGGATTATTTCCTGAACGTCCTGTCCCCGGCGGCGCTTTCGGCCGATGAGATCAGCACGCAGGTGCCCATCCTCATGTACCACCATCTGTCCGAGGACGTGACGAACAGCGAAATGGTGTCCCCGGAGCAGTTTGAGGCGCAGATCCGGGCGCTTTCCGAGGCCGGGTATACCGGCGTCTCGTTTGACGAGCTGCAGGCGTATGTCCTGCGGGGCGAGCCGCTTCCTGAGAAGCCGGTCGTCATCACCTTTGACGACGGGTACAGGAGCAATTATACGCTTGCTTACCCGATCTTACAGAAATACAGCATGAAGGCGACGATCTTCGCCATCGGCGTTTCGTTCGGAACGGATCATTACAAGGATACGGACTATGCCATCACGCCGCACTTCGGCGCGGCTGAGGCGGCGGAAATGACCGCGTCCGGCCTCATTTCCATCCAGAGCCACACGTATGATATGCACCAGTGGCCGCCGTATGAGACAGGCTCCGCCGTGCGGGAGAACATTCTCCAGCTTTCCAGCGAAAGCGAAGAGGCCTACGTGCAGGCGCTGACGGAGGACTTTACGCGCAGCCGTGCACTGTTGGAGGACGCAACGGGCCGGCCGGTCGACGTGCTGGCGTACCCTGCGGGGCAGTACTCGACGCTGGCGCAGGTCACGCTCCAGTCTCTCGGCGTGCACGTGACGCTCTCGACCAATCCTGGCGTCAACACCGTCGTCAAGGGCCTGCCGCAGACGCTTTACGCCATGCTCCGCTTCGGCATTACGGAGGATGTCTCGCCGGAGGCGCTGCTGGATATGATCCGGTAAAACAGGAGAAGCAGGCTGTGTTTTATGATACAGCGCTTCCAGCTTGCCTGTAGGGGCGGACGACTCTGTCCGCCCGCACGGAATACAACCGCTGGCTGGAGTTTTGCGGCGAATTCGTACGCGCCTTCCGCTTTGACTGTAGGGGCCGATGCCCACATCGGCCCGTGAGGCAGTTACGAATTCGCCGAAGATTTTCGTAAAAACGGTGCGCTCTGCCGGGCCGATGTGGGCATCGGCCCCTACAAACGTGTTGGGAAGCGCATACGGATTCGCCTTGGGTTTCCGGAAAAAGCCACTGCTTCCAGCGAGCCGACAGAGTCGTCGGCTCCTACAGACGCTGTGTACTTGCTTCGCTTTATGAAAATCGGTTTTTGATTTGCAGAGAAGGCCGCCCGCCGGGCAGCCTTCTTTTCCCTTGAAATACATATATTCCTATATAAACATGTGTAAAAAGCAAACCTTCATAAAAAATTTTAGGTCAGCAAAAATTTTGTTTGACATCTGCTTTTCATGTGGTATGATGGTAGCAGAAGACGTCTGCACGGCAGACGCCGCAGATCAGAAAGAATAATAAATAAATAAATGGGAGGTACCCTGCGTTTATGAATTATGATGCTATCAAGAAGGCTGCCGAAGGCTACCGGGCTGACATGGCAAAGTTCCTCCGCGACATGATCGCGATCCCGTCCGAGTCCTGCGAGGAAGAGGGCGTCGTCAAGCGCATCGCCGCCGAGATGGAAAAGCTGGGCTATGACAAGGTCGAGTTCGACAAGCTCGGCAACGTCATCGGCTGGATGGGCACTGGCGACAAGATCATCGCCATCGACTCCCATATCGATACCGTCGGCATCGGCAACCGCGAAAACTGGACCGCGGATCCCTACACCGGCTACGAGACCGACGAGATCATCTACGGCCGCGGCGGCTCCGACCAGGAGGGCGGCATGGCCTCCGCTGCCTACGGTGCGAAGATCATGAAGGACCTGAACCTCATTCCCGAGGGCTACAAGATCATGGTCGTCGGCTCCGTGCAGGAGGAGGACTGCGACGGTATGTGCTGGCAGTCCATTGTCAACGAATACTTTAACGGCCCCGAGGACGCACGCAGCAAGGTCGAGTTCGTCATCTCCACCGAGCCGACCGACGGCGGCATCTACCGCGGCCATCGCGGCAGAATGGAGATCCGCGTCGATATGCACGGCGTTTCCTGCCACGGCTCCGCTCCGGAGCGCGGCGACAACGCGATCCACAAGATGGCTGAGGTCATCCTGAACGTCCGCGATCTCAACGAGAACGACGCTGCCGACGACAAGGAGATCAAGGGCCTTGTCAAGATGCTCGACCCGAAGTACAACCCCGAGCATTACGAAGACGCCCGCTTCCTCGGCCGCGGCACCTGCACCACCAGCCAGATCTTCTATACCTCCCCGTCCCGCTGCGCAGTTGCGGACTCCTGCTCCATCTCCATCGACCGCCGCATGACGGCCGGCGAGACCTACCAGTCCTGCCTGAAGGAGATCGAGGATCTGCCCGCCTGCAAGAAATATGCCAAGGACGTCAAGGTTTCCATGTATATGTACGACCGTCCCGCATGGACCGGCCATGTCTATGAGACCGAGTGCTTCTTCCCGACCTGGATCAACAAGGCCTCCGCGCCGCACGTCCAGGCTCTGGTCGACGCGCACCATGCCCTGTGGGGCGAGAACCGTCTGTGGGCCGACGAGACTGCCAAGGCCAAGCGCGAGGGCCGTCCGCTGACCGACAAGTGGACCTTCTCCACCAACGGCGTTTCCATCCAGGGCCGCTACGGCATCCCCTGCGTTGGCTTCGGCCCCGGCGCCGAGTCTCAGGCACACGCCCCCAACGAGATCACCTGGAAGCAGGATCTGGTCGTCTGCGCCGCGCTGTACGCAGCTGTTCCCATGCTCTATAAGCCTGAGAACAAGGACGGCTCCGCCACCTCCTTCCGTCAGGAGCTCACCGGCAACGACATCAAGTAAAAATCCAATGCTGTAGGGGCGGATGCCTTTGTCCGCCCGGCACATCAGAAAGAAATACGCATACGATAATATTTTAAGGAGAAAGAACATGAGCAAAACTGTTGAACTGGCAAGACATCTTGAGAAGCTCCACATCAACAATATGTATAAGACCGACTTCTACTGGACCTGGGACAAGACCGACGACGAAATCGACGCTGTCTTTACCGTAGCCGACGCTCTGCGCGACCTGCGTGAGCGCAACAAGTCCACGAAGATCTTCAACTCCGGTCTGGGCATCTCCCTGTTCCGCGACAACTCCACCCGTACCCGCTTCTCCTTCGCCTCCGCCTGCAACTTCCTCGGCCTCGAGGAGCAGGTCCTCGACGAGAAGAAGTCCCAGATCGCCCATGGCGAGACGGTCCGTGAGACGGCCAACATGGTCTCCTTCATGGCCGACGTCATCGGCATCCGCGACGATATGTACATCCATCAGGGCCACGAGTACCAGAAGACGTTCATGGACGCTCTGGAGGAAGGCTACCGCGACGGCATTCTTGAGCAGCGTCCGACGCTCGTCAACCTGCAGTGCGACGTCGACCATCCGACGCAGTGCATGGCCGATATGCTGCACGTCATCCACTACTTCGGCGGCGTTGAGAACCTGAAGGGCAAGAAGGTTGCCATGACCTGGGCCTACAGCCCCAGCTACGGCAAGCCGCTGTCCGTCCCGCAGGGCGTTATCGGCCTGTTCACCCGCTTCGGCATGGACGTCACGCTGGCCCATCCGGAAGGATACGATGTGTTCCCCGAGGTCGAAGAGATCGCCCGCAAGAACTGCGAGAAGTACGGCTCCAAGTTCCACAAGACCAACTCCATGGCTGAGGCCTTTAAGGATGCCGATATCGTCTATCCGAAGTCCTGGGCTCCGTTCAAGGCGATGGAAAAGCGCTCCGAGCTGTACGTTAAGGGCGACCAGAAGGGCATCGACGAGCTCGAAAAGGAACTGCTGGCGCAGAACGCCGAGCATAAGGACTGGACCTGCTCCGAAGAGATGATGAAGCTGACGAAGGACGGCAAGGCTCTGTACCTGCACTGCCTGCCCGCTGACATCTCCGGTCTGTCCTGCCCCGAGGGCGAAGTCGACAACTCCGTGTTCGACCGCTATCTGGTGCCTCTGTACAAGCAGGCTTCCTACAAGCCGTACATCATTGCCGCTATGATCTTCCTGGCTCAGGTCAAGGACCCGGTCAAGGCTCTGATGGACCTCGACTCCGCTGACAACAAGCGCAAGATGTTCTAATTCGCTTCTGACTACACAAATAAGCATATGGCAGGAGCGCCGCTCCTGCCATTGCAGTATCAAGAGGAATTATAAAATGGCTAAAAGAATTGTGATCGCTCTGGGCGGCAACGCTCTGGGCAAAAATCTAGAAGAGCAGATGCAGGCTGTCAAGACGACGGCCTGCGCCATCGCAGACCTGATCGAGGACGGTCACGAGGTCGTCATCGCGCACGGCAACGGCCCGCAGGTCGGCATGATCCAGAACGCGTTTGCCGCTTACCACAAGCAGCAGGCCAAGAGCGACATCATGCCCCTTTCCATGTGCGTAGCCATGAGTCAGGGCTACATCGGCTACGATCTGCAGAACATGATCGGCGAGGAGCTTGACCGCCGCGGTCTGGGCATCCACTGCGCGACTGTTCTGACGCAGGTCGCCGTTGATCCGGCTGACCCCGCGTTCCAGCATCCGACCAAGCCCATCGGCGCGTTCATGACCGAGGAAGAGGCCAAAAAGCTCGCCGCCGAAAAGGGCATCGACGTCGCCGAGGACGCAGGCCGCGGCTGGCGTCAGGTCGTTGCAAGCCCGCGCCCGAAGGAGATCGTCGAGATCGCCACGGTCAAGGCGCTTATGAACGCGAAGCACGCCGTTATCGCTGCCGGCGGCGGCGGTATCCCGGTCGTGTGGGAGGACAAATACCACCTCAAGGGCGTGCCCGCCGTCATCGACAAGGACTTCGCCTCCGAGTGCATGGCCGAGCAGCTTGACGCCGATATGCTCATCATCCTGACGGCTGTCGAGAAGGTCGCCATCAACTTCGGCAAGCCCGACCAGAAGAATCTGGACGAACTGACCCCGGAGGAGGCCCGCAAGTACATGGCCGAAGGCCAGTTCGCCCCCGGCTCCATGCTGCCGAAGGTCGAAGCGGCTGTCAAGTTCGCCGAGTCCAAGCCCGGCCGCACCGCCCTCATCACCCTCCTGGAAAAAGCCAAGGACGGCATCGAAGGCAAGACCGGCACCGCGATCCATCTGTAAGATACCCGCAAAGCGCCCTTCTTCCGAAGGGCGCTTTGGTTTATAAATCCGCGCACAGGCCCGATTCAGCGCGCTTGACAAATCGGAAGAGTCTGATATAATGAAAATAACCAAGGCCCCTTCCGCAAGAACGGTTTGGCCTCGGATCAAGTTAGCGTTTCAAGAAATCTCGAAACCGTCACTTTGCCGAGTGGCGGTTTCGGCCATTTATGCGGATGGTGACCGTGAGTCCAAAAATATGGAACGTGATCGTAATCGGCATAAACATCCCTCCTTTCGGAGGAGGCCAAACCGCCCGTCTGCGTCGGGAGCCTTGGGGTTCGATAAGAACCGCCTTTATTTTATCAGACCAGTCGAAAAATGTCAATTCGTCCCCGTTTCCGTGCGCTTGACAGATCAAGGATCATAGCAGAATTTCGGATATACGCGTATATTGCAGCAAGGGAAGGCCGCACGGCCTTCCCTCGTTTTATCCGTTTTTCGGTTCTGCCGGCTTTGGCTTGACGCGGGCGAATCTGCGGCGGCGGGCGCGGTGTGGGCGGGGCTTCTGGCTGAGCGCGGCATAGCTCTTTGCGACCTGCTCGGTCGGCTCGTAGACCAGCCGGCTGACGCGCAGCGCACCGTCCTCCTGCACCAGCCGGATACGGATGTAAAATTCACCGTCCGCCTCGCATCTGGCGCGGGACAGATACCGCCGTCCCTGCTGCGGATACCATTTTCCCGCCGTCATCTGTCCGCCGCAGACAGGGCAAAGGTTCTCCTGCCCGCTCATCGCGCCGAGCGCGGCGGTCTTGTCAGCGTAGCCGTGGAACACGGCCCGCTGCACGCAGCCGGGCAGCTCAGCGCCGTGGAAGCCGTTTTCGTGCGCCTGCACGGCAGCCTCATACGCGGCGATGCCCTCCGCGAGACGCAGCTTCTGGCAGACGAGCGCCGTATGATACGCGTCGCCCAGCGCGTCGTGCGCGGCACGGGTGGGCGCGATGTCCATCATCTGCATGGCCGTCGACAGCGCCTTCTGCGCGCCGGAGCCGTCGGTCTGCGCGTTGAAGATCAGCTGCGCGTTGTACCAGCGCGCCGTCCATCCGCTCTCCAGACCGAACACCGCGAGATTTTCCCGCAGGATCGTGATATCGTCAAAGCCCCACGTCAAAAACACGCAGTCCTCGCCGCACCACGCGGCAAACTGCGCGGCGGCCTCCGGAAAGCTCACGCCCTTTTCGCGCAGCAGACTGTCGCGGATACCGGTCAGCGAGGCGACCTTGCGGTTCATTTTCTTAAAATATTTGGGCCGGATGAGGATCTGGAACTCGTCCGCGACCTGCTGCTCCTGCGTCATGCGCACAGCGCCGATCTGCACGATCTCGCCGCGCATCGGCGACGGCAGCGCCTTTTTCGCGCTGTATGACCCCGGCCACGGCTGGTTCCACTCCATATCCAGAATAATATACTGCATAGCGTCAAACTCCTTCATGTCTAACAGCTATGGTATCACAAACTCGGCAGACTGTAAACAATAAAACCGCGTCTGCATAGAATATGCCAGTAAATCAGGGAAGGCAGGAACCGGCATATGCCATTTTTATTCTTGAGTCCGTCCACGCAGTATTTCAATCCCTACATCACGACCGGCGACGAGCGCTATTGGATGAACGCGCTGGCCGATGAGATGACGCCGTATCTGCACGCAAGCGGCATCACCGTCACGCGCAACGACCCGGACGGCAGCGCCGCGCAGTCCATTCGCGATTCCAACGCGTCCCGGCAGGATTTCCATCTGGCGCTGCACTCGAACGCCGCGCCGCAGGCGCTGTCAGGCCGTCTGCGCGGCGTGGACATTTACTATTATCCGACGAGCGAGGCCGGGCTTCGCATGGCGAACATTCTGGTTGATAACATCAAGCCCATCTATCCGCTTCCCGACCGGGTGCAGGCGCGCTCGTCCACGATCATCGGCGAGCTGCGCCGCACACGGGCTCCGGCGGTTCTGACCGAGCTGGGATACCACGACAACACAGAGGACGCGAACTGGCTGACGGGCAATCTGGACGCGATTGCGCGGGCGCTGGCCCTCGGCGTGACGGAGTATTTCGGCGTTCCGTTCCTGACGCCGGGCAGCGAATTTGATGCCGAGGCCGCAGGCGAAAACGGGTATATGGCGCTGCGCTCCTTTCCGCAGACGGACGCGGAGGTTTTGGCACAGATCCCGAACGGAACAGCCGTTACGGTGCTCGGAGACTTCAATGGCTGGTACACCGTCCGCGCAGGCGATCTGTACGGCTTCGCCTCCATCGCCGAGGTCCAGCTTGGCGTCATGCCGCTGGGCGAATGACGAACCGGCCCGCAGGTCACAGCCTGCGGGCCGGAGTTTATTTCGCGTTCTTCTGATTGTTCTGCGCCAGAATGCGCTCGATCTCGGCCTGAGCGGTGTAGACCTCATCGTGGAAGTGCTGGGCGGAAATACGCTCGGCCCCGTGGCCGAGGATGATGAGCTGCTCAAGATTGTCGCTCGTCGCCACGCGGACGCGGCGGCGGCCGCGAAGCTCAAAGCTCAGGCGCTCGATATACTGATCCGCCGTCTCCGCCTGCCGGGTATAGACGATGTGGATGTTGTGGTATTTTTCCACAGACCCCAGCCCCTGCGGCACCTTGTACGCGTCAAAGACCAGAATGAGTGTGCAGCCGCGGTAGCCCTGATAATTGCACAGCAGGTTCATGAGCACGTGCCGTGCCGCGTCGAGGCTCGTGCGGGCCAGCTCCTTCAGCTCGTCCCACGCAAACAGGATGTTATAGCCGTCGACCAGCAGGAAATCATCCGCCGGGCCGAGGCTTTGCAGAAATTCGCGCTTGTCCTCGCTGCGCAGCATCATCTGCGGCAGCACATCGCGGCGGCGGATCGCGCCGTAGGTGCGCTCAAAGATCGCCAGCAGCTCCTTTTCCAGTTCCGGCGCGCCGCCGGGCGCAACGGATTTTACGATCCGCTGCGGCTCCTGCCGCGCGGGGCCTCCGAGCCGAAGCAGCGGCAGATGCGCCGCCGCGTCCACGTCCTGCCACTTGACCTCGTAACCCGCGCCGTGCGCGCAGAACACGGAGCTTGCCGGATTTTCCAGATCGCGCGCTGGGTCGTAGCCCAGCTCTTTTACGATCTGCTCCTGCTCCCGGCAGGGCCGGTAGCCGCTGACGCGCAGCTGGATGCGTCCGCGCCCCCTTGTATAGGCCGTAAGCTCCGTCTGATACTCCCGCAGCAGCCGCACAGGCGCGCTTCCGCGCAGAATGGTCTGTTCCCCTTCCTGCTCCGGCGGCTCATATTCGCCCTGCATGCGCTGAATATCCGTGATCGCCCGGCCCACGCTCGGCGCGGGCAGCTCCATGCGGAACGCGTACCACGGTTCGAGCAGCACAGACTGCGCCTTCATGAGGCCCTGCCGCACGGCGCGGTAGGTCGCCTGCCGGAAGTCGCCGCCCTCCGTGTGCTTCAGATGCGCCTTGCCGGAGACGAGCGTAAAGCGGATATCGGTGATCGGCGCGCCGGTCAGCACGCCCCGGTGGGCCTTTTCCGCCAGATGCGCCAGAATCAGCCGCTGCCAGTGCAGCGCCAGCGTGTCCGTCGGGCACATGGTATCGAACTGCAGGCCGGAGCCGGGCTCTGCCGGCTCCATCAGCAGATGCACCTCGGCATAGTGCCGCAGCGGCTCATAATGCCCCACGCCCTCGACCGGCGCGGCGATCGTCTCGAGATAGACGATGTTCCCCGCGTCAAATGAAACGCGCAGCCCGAAGCGGCTTTCAATCAGCTTCTGCAGAATCTCCATCTGCACCGGCCCCATCAGCTGCACGCGGATCTCGCGCAGCAGCGCGTTCCAGACCAGATGCAGCGCAGGATCCTCTTCTTCGAGCACACGCAGCTGTCCATACGCCAGCGCCGCATTCGTGCCGTCGTCCAGAAGCAGGCGGTATTCCAGAACCGGCTGCAAAACCGGGGCCTGCGCCGCCGTCTCCCGGCCCAGCACATCGCCCGGCAGCGTTTTGCTCAGACCCGTCACGGCGCAGACCGTCCCGGCGGCGGCCTGCTGCAAAAGCGTAAATTTACTGCCGGAATAGAGCCGAAGCTGGTCGGCCTTTTCCTCCCAGCCCTCGCCGGAGAGCGTCTGCTTGACCGTGAGCGTCCCGCCCGTGACCTTCAGAAACGTCAGCCGCGCACCCTTTTCATCGCGTGCGATCTTGAATACGTGCGCGCCGAACTCCGCGCCCCGCGCAGGCTCGTCCACGAACCGGCCCAGCGCGTCCAGAAGCGCGTCCACGCCCGTCTGCCGCAGCGCGGAGCCGAACAGGCACGGGAACACCCGCCTGTGCGAGACGAGCGGCGCGATCTGCGCGTCGGAAAGCGTGCCGGAGGCGAGATACGCCTCCATCAGCGCCTCGTCGGACAGGGAAAGTTCCTCGTAGAGCTGCGCCTGCGGCTGCGAAAAATCAATGCAGCCCTCGTCCAGCTCCGCGCGGACAGCGGCAAGCAGCGCGTCCCGATCCGCCGTCTCCATGTCCATTTTGTTGAAGAACAGAATGACCGGCACCTGATAGCGCCGCAGCAGCCGCCAGAGCGTGACGGTGTGACTCTGGATGCCCGACGGGCCGCTGATAATGAGCACGGCGCAGTCGAGCACCTGCAGCGTCCGCTCCATCTCGGCAGAAAAATCCACATGGCCCGGCGTGTCGAGCAGCGTCAGCGTGCAGCCGGGCAGCGGAAGAACGGCCTGCTTGGAAAAGATCGTGATGCCCCGGCTGCGCTCCTGCGCGTCGGTGTCGAGAAACGTATCGCCGTGGTCGACGCGGCCAAGCGTGCGGATGACGCCTGCCCGGTAAAGCATGGCCTCCGACAGCGTCGTCTTGCCCGCGTCCACATGGGCAAGCAGCCCCACGCAAAGCCGTTTTTCCGTCCGTTCCGTTCCCTGTGCGTTCATTGCCGTTCTCCGTTCGTTATGATCTGGGAGGATTATAGCACAAAAACGGGAAGCCGCCAAGAGGGACAGGCAGACACATGAGGAGACTGTGCGGATATGCCATTGCCTTTTTCGGGGAAATGCACTATAATGTTTATAACTATGTAAATCGGGAAGGAGGCGGCTGCGGTGCTGCCGGAGGGTTTTGAGGCGCGGATGCGTGCGCTTTTGGGAAGCGAATATGAGGACTTTCTCGCGTCCTTTGACCGGCCGCTCTGCACCGGTCTGCGGAGAAATCCGCTCAAAACCGGCTTTACGGGCGATCTGTCGCGGTTTTCGCTCTCTCCCGTGCCGTGGTGCCCGACAGGGTTTTATTATGACGCGGTCTCCCGGCCCGGCTTATCGCCGTATCACGCGACGGGGCTTTATTATCTGCAGGAGCCGAGCGCCATGGCCCCGGCGGAGCTTTTGGACCCGCAGCCGGGCGAGCGCGTGCTCGACCTGTGCGCGGCCCCCGGTGGGAAATCGACGCAGCTGGCGGGCAAACTCCGGGGAAAGGGGCTTCTGGTCTGCAACGAGATCAACGCCAAGCGCGCGAAAATTCTTTCCGGGAATATCGAGCGGCTGAGCATTTCCAACGCGCTGGTCCTGAACGAGCACCCGAAGCGGCTGGAAGAGCGCTTCGCGGGGTATTTTGATAAAATTCTCGTCGACGCCCCCTGCTCCGGCGAGGGGATGTTCCGCAAGGAGGAGGCCGCCGTCACCGACTGGACGGAGGACACGAACGCCATCTGCGCCAACCGCCAGCTGGAGATTCTGACCTCCGCCGCAGCCATGCTCCGCCCCGGCGGGCGGCTGGTTTACTCCACGTGCACGTTCTCTCCTGTGGAAAACGAGGGCGTGATCTCGGACTTTTTGTGGAAAAATCCCGATTTTTCTGTAGAAAAGCCGGACGTGCCGTTCTTTTCTCCCGGCAGACCCGATTGGGTGGCGAATCCCGCGCCGGGATTGGAAAAAACGTTCCGCCTCTGGCCGCATAAGCTTTTGGGCGAGGGGCACTATGCCGCCGTCCTCCGCCGGGCGGGGGACGAAGCGCCCGCAGTGCTTCCGCCGGAGCCTGCGGCCAGGTGCCCGCAGGAGCTGACGGACTTTTGCGCCCGGACCGGCGCGGCCTTGCCGGAGGGGAAGCTTCTGCGGTTCGGGGACGTGTGCTATCTCGTCCCGCAGGCGCTGCCGGAGGTAAAGGGGCTGCGGGTGCTGCGCGCGGGGCTGGAGCTTGGCGCAGTCCTGAAAAACCGCATTGCGCCCGCGCACGCGTGGGCGCTGTGGCTGGAAACGCTGGAAAGCAGCGTCTCGCTTGAAGAATCCGACCCGCTGCTTGCCCGGTATCTGTCCGGCGACGTGCTGCCGTCCGACAAGCGCGGCTGGACGCTCGTGCAGGCGGACGGGCTTTCGCTCGGTTGGGCAAAGGGCGACGGAAGCCAGCTCAAAAATCACTATCCGAAGGCGCTTCGCCGCCCGGTTTAAAAACAGGAGGATGCACTATGGCAAAGACAGTCCTGATCGTAGAGGATGAACGCGCGATCGTGGAGATCCTGAAATTCAATCTCAAGCGCGAGGGCTATGAAACGCTCGAGGCGCTCGACGGCCAGACGGGCCTGCAGCTTGCGCAGACGGAGGACCCGGATCTGATCTTACTGGATGTCATGCTGCCGAAAATGAACGGCTTTGATATCTGCAAGACGCTCCGCGCGGAAAACCGCACCACGCCCATCATCATGCTCACGGCCCGTGAGGAGGAAATGGACAAGGTCTTCGGACTCGAGACCGGCGCGGACGACTATATGACCAAGCCCTTCTCCATGAAGGAGCTGATGGCTCGCGTCAAGGCGAACATCCGCCGCCGCAGCATGGAATACAAGGCAAACACCCGCCGCCGCAGCATGGAATACGCTTCCGCGCAGGCCTCCGGCACGGCAAATACCGTTGAGGCAAATGGCCTGTGCCTGAACCCCGAAACCTATCAGGTGACGAAAAACGGCACGCCGGTCGAGCTGACGCAGAAGGAATACGACCTTCTCTCCTATCTTATCCGCGAACGCGGAAAGGTCTTCTCCCGGGAAGATCTCATGCAGCGGGTATGGAATTATGACTATTACGGGGATATGCGCACGGTCGATGTGACGGTGCGGCGGCTTCGTGAAAAGATCGAGGACGACCCCGGCAAGCCCCAGTATATCCTGACCCGGCGCGGCGTCGGCTATTATTTCGCGGGATAACGCAGCTTCCCGCGCGAGAAAGGAGGGGCGGCCATGCGGTCCCTGCGCATGAAGATGGTCATGATCATGGTGATCCTGATCCTGGCCCTGATGCTGACGACAGGCGCGTTTTTGATGAGCGGCGTCGGCAATTTCTATGTGTCCCAGTTCTATGAGCAGATGGAGGGCACGTTTACCCCGGAATTCATCGCCCAGCTGCAAAGGCTCTCGGCGGAGGACAACGCCCCCGCGCAGATGAAGGAGCTTCTCATGGCGCAGGCCGGGCTTGGCATCGATATCACGGGCCGCAACGTCTACATTCTTGACCAGACCGGCTCCGTGCTCGACAGCTCGAACCAGCGCACCACGGTCGTGATGACGCAGAACATTCTGTCCGCCATGAACGGCGAGGTCGGGCAGAGCAGCTCGGTCACAAACGATTATATGGATCTGGCCGTCCCCGTCGAGTCGGACGGCGCGCAGTATATCGCCTACATCCGCGACAACCGCGCCACGGTCGACGCGCTGACGAGCGAGCTGCTGATCATCATCCTGCGCGCGCTGGCGCTGGGTCTGGTGATCTGCGTGATCTTGTCGTTCCTGCTGTCGCAGATTCTGATTACGCCTATCCGCGCGCTGACCGTCGGGACGAAACGCGTCGCGGCAGGGGACTTTGCAAACCGCGTCACGGTCGACAGCCGCGACGAGATCGGCGATCTGACCCGGAACTTCAACCACATGGCAAAGGTTCTGCAGGACACGATCTCCGAGGCGGAGAACGAGCGCAACAAGCTTTCCACGCTGTTTCTGCACATGACCGACGGCGTCGTCGCGTTCAATACGGCGGGCAGCGTCATCCACTATAACCCCGCCGCCACGCAGATGCTCGCGCAGAACCTGTCAAGCCAGACGACCTTCGACGAAATTTTCTCGAAGGAAGCCGAGCTTGACACGCTCCTGACCCTGCGCAGACCGCAGTATATCGAGGCGCAGAAGACCGTCGGCGAACGGGAGCTGGAGCTGTTCATGGCCCCGTTCTCGTCCGACCACGCGCAGGGCGGTGTGCTCGTCGTCATCCACGATGTCACCGAGCAGCGCAGGAGCGAGCAGCTCAAGCGCGAATTCGTCGCCAACGTCTCGCACGAGCTGCGAACGCCGCTGACCAATATCAAATCCTACGCCGAAACGATCGTCGACACCGGCGACGAGCTGCCGCCGGAGCTGCGCTCGAATTTCATGAACGTCATCATCAGCGAGGCCGACCGCATGACCCGCATCGTGCAGGATCTGCTCACGCTCAGCAAGATCGATTACGGCAAGATGGAGATGAATATCTCCCGCTTCCCGTTCTTAAAAGCCGTGCAGAATGTGTATGACGCGGCAAAGCTCAACGCCGAGCAGAACCACCACCACACTATGACGCTCACCTGCGAGGGGGACATTCCCGACGTCAACGGCGACCGGGAGCGCATCGAGCAGGTCATTACCAACATCGTCTCCAACGCTGTCAAGTATACGCCCGACGGCGGCAAAATCGACATGACCGTCGGCACGAGCGGCAAAAACGTCTTTGTCCGCGTGGCCGACAACGGCATCGGCATCCCCGAAAAGGATCTGCCGCGCCTGTTTGACCGGTTCTACCGTGTGGACAAGGCGCGTTCGCGCGAGTCCGGCGGCACGGGCCTCGGCCTTTCCATCGCGCAGGAGATTTTGAACCAGCACAAGGGCAGCATTGAAATTTCGTCCGAATACGGCAAGGGTACCTCGGTCCTCATCACCATGCCCGCCGCGGAGGCGCAGGCATGAAGCAGAAACGAAGACATGGCCATGGCCGGAGGCTGCTGGAGATCGGAAAGGACATTCTGATCGTGTTTCTCGTGCTGGTCAACGTGACGCTTGCGATCATGTGCCTGCCGACAAAGACGCTCACGCAGACCAAATGGCTGGCAAGCGCGCTGCGCCCGTTTGCGGGGCTGTTCGGCCTCAATGAAGCGGAGCTGACCTATACCGCGCCTGCCACCGGCAGCGCATTCATCGGCGCGGCGCAGCCCGTCGCCGTCACGCTGAGCACTGAGGCAGGCAGGCAGAGCGCACAGTATGACTTTGCCGCTCTTGACACGCTTTACGGTCAGTACGGAGGGCTGCTTGCGCAGGCGCTCGAGAGCGCCGAAACGCCGCAGGCGTGCGCCGAATCGGCGTTTTATGCCGCTTTGCGGAAGCCCGGCACGGCCTTCTGCTTCCCGGGACAAATTTCCCCCGCCGTGCTTGGCGCATGGCTGAACGTGCGCGCGCCGGAGGGCGCGGACGCGCAGTGGTACGTGCTGGCGCTGGACGGAGAGACGGTTCAGCTGTATCTGCTGGGCGACGGCTGCTATCGCGCGCAGACGGCGCTTTCCGCCGAGACGCTTGCGGCCGAGCTTTCCGCCGCCGTCCCGGACGGCAGCTTCTTCGCGTTTGAATCGGACGACGCGCCCTACAGCGCGCTCGATCCGCTCTCGCTCATCAGCGCGTCAAGCGCCGCCGTCTGCACCGGCCTCGGCACGAACCCGTGCGACGCGCGATTTATTTCCGCCCTCGCAACCCAGATCGGCATCAACCCTTACGGCGACGCACGCTTCGTCGGAAACGACGGCACGACGTCCTTTACCGAAACCGGCCTGCGCCTGCGCGTGAGCGCGCAGGGCAGAATTGAACTGCAGATCCTCCAGCCGGACGGCCGCTTCCAGAGCGCGTCGGCAGGCGCGCTTGACCGCATCGAGGCTGCGCGCAGCCTCCTCAGCCGCCTGACCGGTGACAGCTACGGCGAGGCGCGGGTCTATCTGCAAAGCTATCGGGCCGACGGCCAGAGCGCCGTGTGCACCTTCGGCTATTATCTGTCCGGCATCGAGATCGCACCGCGCGGCGCGATCGAGCTCCGCTTCGACGGCACGCAGATCACGAACGCCTCCGTCCTGTACCGCAGCTACACGGCCTCGTCAACGCCCGCAGCGCTCCTGCCCGCCGCGCAGGCAGCCGCCTGCCTGCCGAAGGGCGGCACGCTCCGCCTTCTGTACGCCGAAGGCACCGGCGGTGAACTCACCGCCGGTTGGGAGACGGAGTAAGCTTGATATGTACCTGCCCACGATGCACTGGCGCGGGAGCGCCTGAGAGGTCGCAGCAGGTAATTGCGAAAAGCGATAGTCCGATGCGAATCCGCAGGCTTTTCGCTGTTAATCGTAGGGGTCGATGCCCACATCGACCCGGCAGAACGCACCGTTTCTGCGGGAATCTTAGGCGAATTCGCAATTTCCCAGCGGGCCGATGTGGGCATCGGCCCCTACAAACAAGTGGGTAAATCCATACAGATTCGCCGAAGACCTCTTTAGAACAGCTGCTTTCCGCCGTATCCATCGCACCACTGACCCAAATTTTCCATCAGGAGGAGCCGCCATGAGCGCTTCGCGCATGAAAAATCTGATCCTTCTCATTCTGACGCTCTGTGCGCTGGGGCTTCTGTGCATCGTCGTTCCGAACCGACTTGCGCAGACGCATGAGCAGCGGCAGATGCTGCAGGAGCTGAAGACACTTTACGAGAGCTACGGCCTTTCCGTTTTGCTCGACGAGCTTCCGCGCAGTCCCGTGCTCTACAGTGTCGAGCTTTCTGAGGACGGCGCGCAGACCGCCGCGCAGGCGCTGCTCGGCGCGAAGGCCGCGCCCGCAGGCGAATCCGGCTTTGAGAGCACCTACGAATCCGAGCTTGGGACGCTCCATATCACGCGCACGGGCGGCTTCTCCGCCGTGATGACCGGCGGCAGCCGGGTGCGGAGTTCTGAAAAGGCCGCAGAAAAGCTGCTGCGCGCCATGGATTTTCAATATCAGACCCTCACGCGGGAGCAGACGGAGACGGGTGCCGTGCAGATCCGCACCTCGCAGACGTTGCTCGGCGTGCCGGTGCTCGGCAGCCAGCTGGCGCTGAGCTACACGGACGATTGCCTCACGGCGGTCGAGGGCACGTTTTATACCGGCGGAAGCTCCATTACGCGCGTGTCGGAGCAGGAGGCCATCTCCGCCGCCCGCGCGGGCCGGAGCAGGAGGCCACCCCCGCCGCTGACGCGCTGGCGCAGCTGCTGGCCCGGCGTGACGCGCTCGGCTGGGTCGGAAGCGCGGTGACGGGTCTTACGCAGGCGTATCTGCCGTCCGATCAGGCCGGTACGGGCATCCGCTTCGTGCCGGTCTGGCTGGTCGAAACGGACGCGGGAAGCTTTTTTATCAACGGCATTACGCGCGAAATCACGGCGGAAACATAGCGTCCACCGTCTGCGCCTGTCGAATTATGAAGAAAATCTGAAGATTTCCTGCTGCTGCATTGTCATTTTCCTTTACATTCCTGCCGTGGTGTGCTATTCTAATAGCGGCCGAATTTGGCTTTGTTAACATAACGCATTTCCGCAAACACTCTTAGTGTCAACTGACGCTACCAAAGAGGGATTACATTTTGATCAAATACATCGTTCAAGGCGGCACAAAGCTTTCCGGCTCCGTGACCATTTCCGGGGCCAAGAACGCGGCGGTCGCGATCCTGCCGGCCACGCTGCTCGTCAGCGGCCCCTGCCGGATCGAAAACGTACCGGATATTTCAGACGTTCGTCTGCTGCTGGAGATCCTGCGCGATATGGGCGCGGAGATCCGGCGCTACGGCCGCAACACGCTCGAGATCGACTGCACCCGCGCCCGCAACGCGACCGCGCCCATCGAGCTTGTCCGCCGTATCCGCGCGTCGTATTATCTCATCGGCGCAGAGCTTGGCCGCTTTGGTCATGCCCATGTTGCCATGCCGGGCGGCTGCAACTTCGGCGTCCGCCCCATCGACCAGCACATCAAGGGCTTCGAGGCCATGGGCGCCATGGTCGAGCAGGCCGGCGGCTATGTCTGCGCCGACGCCCCGAAGGGCGGGCTGCGCGGCGGCCACGTCTATCTTGATATCGTCTCCGTCGGCGCGACGATGAACATCCTGCTTGCGGCAGTTTTGTGCAGCGGCATGACGATCATCGAAAACTGCGCCAAGGAGCCGCACATCGTCGACCTCGCGAACTTCCTGAACGCCATGGGCGCGCAGATCTCCGGCGCGGGCACCGACGTCATCAAGGTGCGCGGCGTCAAGGCGCTGCACGGCGGCTGCTATTCCATCATCCCCGACCAGATCGAGGCGGGCACGTATATGGCCGCTGCCGCCGCAGTCGGCGGCGACGTGCTGATCGAGAATGTCATTCCGAAGCATCTCGACTGCATCACTGCAAAGCTGCGCGAGATCGGCGCGGACATCACGGAGTATGACGATGCCATCCGCGTCGAATCCGCCTACCGCCTGCACCGCGCGAACGTCAAGACCATGCCGTACCCCGGCTTCCCGACCGATATGCAGCCGCAGATCACCGTCTGTCTGGCCACCGCCGTCGGCACCAGCCTCGTGACCGAGGGCGTCTATGACAACCGCTTCCGCTACACGGCCGAGCTTGGCCGCATGGGCGCAAATATCCAGGTCGAGGGCAAGACCGCTATCATCGACGGCGTGCAGACGCTGCGCGGCTGCGAGGTCCGCGCCTGCGACCTGCGCGCGGGCGCTGCGATGGTCATCGCTGCCATGTGCGCCGAGGGCATGACGCTCATCGAGGATGCGCACTTCATCGAGCGCGGCTACGAGGACATCGTCGGCAAGCTCACCGCGCTCGGCGCGCATATCCGCCGCATCGAAACCTACGAAACCCCCAGCGTCTCAGAGGACGCCGGCTGAACAAAATTTCCCCGGCAGGACAATTTTGAAGTGATCCCAAAAAGCTAGTGTTCAAGCAGCCGAACGGGCTTGCTGTCTGTGAATCACAGGCGGCAAGCCCGTTCGCTTTGCCTTGATTCAGCGGTTGTTGCAGGTTTGTAAGGTTTTGTCACTTAAACCGTTGGCTTTCCTGTTGGATAAGACCCGCTCAAAGGTAGCCGTGTTTTGGAGCATCTGCACCAGAATGCCCTTACTTTCTCTGACCTTCAGCAGATCCGAAAGGCTGTAAATTTTCTGATGCCCATGTGTCAGGCGAACCGGCAGACACAGCGGGAGCTGATGGGTGTCAATGCAAGGACAACGGCGCTTCTGAATACCTCGTATAATTGCAGATAACGCAAAAGGCACGACGCAATGTCGTGCCTTTTCTGCATCATTCATATTGCCGGTTCAGTGCAGGAGTTTCGGCTTTCCTGCGCTCATTTTTGCACTTGTTTTCGCAGCAAGGACTTTACTTGCCCATGCGAAGAAGTATGGTACAGAGTTGAACAGATAACTGGTGTGCATCAGTTCGTCCAGCAGCTCTTCCATCGTAAACGGCCGGTATCCATAGGGGCTCATCTCGCCAATATAATCGTCCAGCTGGTCACGCGCCGCCGCCCGCAGGAACTTCTTCGTATCCTTGTTCGCTTTCGCAAGGCGCTTGATGTAGTCCTCTGCCTTATCGAACTGATTCAGCTTGTAATACAAAACTGCCAGCGGCAGGAGCATCTGCGTTTCCTCATAGGAATCGAACTGCTTATGGAGCGCCAGCGCGTGCATCTCGTCTTCCATATAGGCATACAAATGCATCAGCTGATAGCGGACGCCGAGATTATCGTTCTCGCACAATTCCAACAGGCGCTGCCCTTCGTCGATCGCCCGGCGCATCATGCCGCAGGAAATTAAAACGTCAAAGTATGTATAGCGCACGCGCATATATGGTCTGGTTTCAAACGCTGTCCAAAACTCACCGGCGTACTCCTTGAACGCGCCGGACTTTTCCATCTGCTTGTCCGCTGCGTCGAGCAGCTCCTGCAGGGCAAGCCGCCGCTCGTCCGGCTGCTCCGCTGTACGCAGGATCAATTGGAGTCTTGCATCCAGATTGTCCGGCTCCAGCTCCAGCGCCTTGTGCAGATATTCCACTCTTTTTTTCTTCGACGTGACCTGTTCGGCGAGATCCAGATAATCGTCCGCTGTTTCAGGCGCAGATTCTTTCTGCTCTTTGCATTTTAGATTGTATTCTGCAAAGAACCGCTCCGCCAGGGCATCCACGTCGGCTTCGTTCTCCGTGTCCTCTGCGTGAGCGTCCAGGAATTTCTGCAATTCTTTCAAAACCTTTTCTGAGTCTCTGCTCATTTTATCGCGCCTCCCGTATCTGTTGTATGCTGTTTGGTTTCTCTGCATGAATTATACCAGATTCGTCAACATTCGTCGAGAGATATATGCCAAAACGACTATGATTCTTACCAGTCTGTACCGCACCATCTTTTTTCCTGAATAGCTTTTTCAGAAAATGCCCAATTCTCTCGATTTACGTAGAAATATGAAAATCAAAAAACTAGATTTACGCTGTCCTCTCTGAAAAAATTCAAGACGAAATATGCCGAGCAGCTTCATATTCCTTATGTTTTGCATACCGGCGATTTCAAAGAGGAAGACGGCATCGTATTTCTTCCGTTGTATATGACTCCGCTTCTGTAATAAGCATTAGACAAAAATATCTCTGAAAAAATTCAAGACGAAATATGCCGATCAGCTTCATATCCCTTATGTTTTGCATGCCGGCGATTTCAAAGAGGAAGACAGCATCGTATTTCTTCCGTTGTATATGACCCCACTGCTATAATAAGTGATGTGCAAAAGTACGGCAAGCGCTCCGCAGCCGTCTTCGCCTGTGCCGCCCACGCGTCCTGCGCAGCCCGAGCCTGCCGAACCTGTGACGCAGTCCGCTCCGCAGGGAAAGCCCGTTGTGTTCTCTCTGGTGCCTGAGCTGCCAGCCCAGCCGCAGCGGACTAACAGATACTGCCCGCACTGCGGCGCGCCCGTCAAGCTGTCCGACGCCGTATTCTGCACCGTATGCGGTAAGAGCCTGTCATAATCCCCACGCCACAAGAAACAGGGCTGTCTCAAATGATCGAAACATCATTGAGACAGCCACGTTTTTTGATTTATGGACTTATGCGAACGTACCGTTCAGGGATTGGGTCAGGCCGGACAGTACGCCGGTGATCGTCAGCAGGACACCCAGAATGATCGCCAGCACGTAGACGCAGAAATAGCTGCGGGCATAATTGCGGCGGTTGATGTTCGCGCTGCCGATGGCGTGGACGATCAGAAAGATCCAGCCCAGGAGCGGCAGGGCGTAGAGAATGCCGAGGCCAAAATAGCTCCACGGCGACAAGGGGCGGTACGCCTCCGGCAGGTGCTGCAGTTCAAATTCGTTCATGTGTCTTCCTTCTTTCTTACAAATGCTCCTTGCAGGTCAGCTGCGCGACGTCCAGCCGGAACACGGCCGCGCGCTGCGCCTGCTCGTCTGTAAAGGCAAACAGCCGGCTCTTTTCATAGTGCGCCATAATTGCCGACAGCGCCCGCTTCTTTTCCTCCGGCTCCTGCACCTCGCAGATCACGCCCGTTCCGATCACGCTCTGATAGCGATAGGAATACGAGCAGCCGGTCTGTCCGGCTGCGAGCGCGTGCGCGCAGTCCAGCTCAAAGCCGACGCGCGGCGCAGTGCGGATGAGCTCTGCCTTGCGCCCCTCGTGCGCGCCGTGGAAATAAAACCGGTCAGGCGTGCCGGGGACAAAGGCGAAATTCAGCGGCACGATGTACGCGCCCTCCGGGCAGGAAAAACCGACGCGGCAGCAGGTGCAGGACTCGATCACCTGCAGGATCCGTTCGCGGTCCGTGACCGCGCGGTCAGCCCGTCTCATGCCAGCCGGACGCCGCCCGCCTGCCGGATCGAGAGCACGTGGCAGCGGCCCTCGCCGAGCACGGCCTCCATATTGGCGCGGAAGGACGCAAGCGCTTCATTCGGCACGAACGCCAGCAGCGTCCCGGCAAAGCCGCCGCCGTGAATGCGGCAGGCGCCGCGCCCGGCAAGCTGCTTTTCACAGGCAGCCAGCGCAAGGGCCATCTGCTGGTGCTCCCGGCTCCCGGCAGGAACCACGTTCTGCAGCAGCATCCACGACGAGCGCCCGGAATCGCGCACGCCCGCAAGGAAGCCCTCAAAATCGTCCCGTTCCAGCGCCTGCACCTGCTGCTGCACCCGGCGGTTTTCGTCAAAGAAATGCATCGCGCGCAAAACGGCGCGGTCGCCCGCCGCCTCGCGGGCCGCCTTGAGCTTTGCGTAGAATTCCGCCTCGTCCACCTCGCGCAGCACGTCCTTGCCGAACACGCGGGCTACGCGGCGCATTTCCTCGGGGATGGCGGCGTATTCGTCCGTCAGATCTGCGTGATCCGCACCGGAATCGAGCGTGCAGAGCGTGTAGCCGCAGTGCGCAAAATCGAACGCCGCCTGCCGGACGGCGGGGTGCGCCGGGTCGGCAAAATCGATGAAGACCAGCCCGCCGACGCTGGAGGCCATCTGATCCATGAGGCCGCAGGGCTTGCCGAAATAGACGTTCTCGGCATACTGGCCGATCTGCGCGATCTCGATGGCGGAGCATTTTTTATCGAAAAACAGCTCGTTGCAGATCGTGCCGATCAGAACCTCGAATGCGGCGGAGGACGACAGACCGGAGCCGGGCAGGACGGTCGAGCGGACAGCCGCGTCAAAGCCGTGCAGCTTACAGCCGCGCTGCGCGAACGCCGCAGCAACGCCGCGCACGAGCGCGGCGGTCGTATTTTTTTCTTCCGCGTGGACGGACAGATCATTCAGATCGATCTCGACCGGGGCATAGCCCTCGGACGCAACGCAGATGATGGAATCGGGCCGCAGCGTGACCTCCGCCGTCGTTTCCAGATCGACAGCCGCAGCCAGCACGCAGCCGTGCTGATGGTCGGTATGGTTGCCGCTGATCTCCGTGCGGCCCGGCGTGGAAAAGCGATAGCTTGTCTGCATATGCAAACGCCTCCGTTCCCCCGCCTCCCGGCGGGGCGTCTTTTTCTGTATTATACCTGATTTCCAGCCTTCCGGCAAGAGCCATTCTGCCAAAACAGAAAGCAGCCGGCAGACAAGTCTCTGCCGGCTGCTTTGGTACACAAAGGATCGAATATGAATCGTATCAGAACGTTGCGACGTTCTGCTCGGCAGGCTCGGCGGGCTGCACGTTCACAGCTGTCAGGATGGGGCCGACGCCCTTGTAAAGCGTGTGGAACTTGACCTCGACGGTCGCTGTCACCCAGACCCAGCTTCTGGCCGCAAGGCCGGAGGCCGCCGCGAATTTGCACGGCAGGCCCATGAACGTGATATCCGCCTCGCAGCAGGTCATGACGAACCGGCCGGGAGCAAACATCCCCTCTTTTTCCCGGCGCAGGCGCGCGACCTGCCCCTTGAATTTCACGGTCTTGCCCGCGTACTTCTTTGGCTCCTCGGTGATATCGCGGTAGAACAGGGCATAATCCTCGTCCCTGATCTCGACCACAGGCGCGTTCAGGTCGAACGGCAGCGGGTCTTCGATATCGTCATAGTGCGTCGAGCCGTCGGTGTATTCATAGAGAATGTCGATCTTCCGGTTCACGGCGCGGGCGATCTTGTGGTACGGCATGACGTCCGTGCCGGGGGCCATGCGGTTAAGAACCAGCATCTCCGCGCCTGCCAGCTTGTCCACGACGAGCTGGCGCATATTGGCGTTGTAGCTGAGGAAGGTCGTCGCGTCGGCAAACATGACCTCCTGCGCGATCTTCCAGTGGTCGGGGGTCTTGAGGTAGAAATCCGCAGCAAGATGCATCCCGTTGAGCTCCACGACCACACGCTCGGCCCGGTATTTCTTCTGCAGGCCGGTCAGCAGCTCCGGGCTGAGGTCTTCGTAGTCCAGAACCTGCTCGTAGACCTCCTTGTGCGGGTAGGCCGAGACGTCGTATTCCTCCTCGCCCTCCTCGAAAACCAGCAGAAGCGTCCGCTCGCCGGTGTTGAAGCGCTCATCCTCGAGCGTTTCCTGAATGAACTTCGTCTTGCCGGACTCCAGAAAGCCGGTAAAGACGTACATGGGGATATCAGGCATAGCCATAGAGAAAACTCCTTACTGCTTTTCCACGCCGAAGAGCTTCGCAACAGCCTCTTCGTTCAGCTTCGAGCCGATCACGCAGATGCGGCCCGTGACCATCGCGCCGCCGTCGCGGATATCCGGCTCACCAGGGACATAGTCGAAGTGGATCCACTTTTCGCCCTCCGCGTTTGCTACATAGCCCTTTGCGCGCAGAACAATGCCGTAGGCATCCGTGTCCTCAAGCGCCTTCAGGATGCGCTCGATCTCGGCCTTTGTGAATTTCTTGTGCGTTTCCTCGCCCCAGCTGATGAAGACCTCGTCGGCGTCATGGCCGTGGTGGTGATGGTGGTGCTCATACTCGTCGTCATCGTCGTCATCGTGATGGTGGTGGCAGGCGCAGTCCGGGTCATCGCATTCATCGTCATCGTCGTCATCATGGTGATGATGGTGATGGTGCTCGTGCTCGTCGTCGTCATCCTCGTCGTGGTGATGATGGTGGCAGGCGCAGTCCGGGTCGTCGCACTCGTCGTCCTCGTCATGGTCATGATGATGGTGGTGCGCCTCTTCTTCGAGCTTTGCAAGCTCGATGGCGATGGTGCTGCGCTGCTCCATGGCCTCCATCAGCTGCTCGCCGGTCAGCTCCGGCCACGGGGTCGTAACGATCACGGCGTCCTTGTTGTGTTCGCGGATCATGTTGACGCACTGGTCGAGCTTTTCCTCCGTCATGCCGTCGGTGCGGCTGAGGATGATGGTGTTGGCCGTCTCGATCTGGTTATTGTAGAACTCGCCGAAGTTCTTCATATACATCTTGCACTTCGTCGCGTCCGCCACGGTCACGAAATTGCCGAGCTGCACGTCGTCGGACGTGACCTTGCGCACGGCGCCGATGACGTCGGACAGCTTGCCGACGCCGGACGGCTCGATCAAGATGCGGTCGGGCGCATACTCCGCAATGACCTTCTTGAGCGCGCGGCCGAAATCGCCCACCAGCGAGCAGCAGATGCAGCCGGAGTTCATCTCCGTGATCTGGATGCCCGCCTCCTGCAGAAAGCCGCCGTCAATGCCGATCTCGCCGAATTCATTCTCGATGAGGACGAGCTTCTGGCCGTGATAGGCTTCCTTGATCATCTTTTTGATGAGCGTCGTCTTGCCAGCGCCGAGAAAGCCAGAATAAATATCAATTTTTGTCATACAGGAACACCTTCCAGTTGCATTATTTTATTGAATTAGTATAGCACTTTCCCATGGGAACATCAAGGTTTCTTCCTAAAATATTCATCGGTTTCTGCAAAAGGAATTGACAAACCCGCCTGGATATGATAAGATGATTCACGGCTTTGGAGGCCGGCATTCGGAGAGATGTCCGAGCGGTTTAAGGAGCTGGTCTTGAAAACCAGTGACACAGCAATGTGCCGTGGGTTCGAATCCCACTCTCTCCGCCATTTTCTTTCCTTCATATCGGCTCAACCGACCTGCGGAAGTACCCAAGTGGCCGAAGGGGCTCCCCTGCTAAGGGAGTAGGCGTCTAAAAAGCGCGCGAGAGTTCAAATCTCTCCTTCCGCGCCAGAAAAACCTTGAAAACATCTGTTTTCAAGGTTTTTCTTTTATCAATTTTCCGCTGCTTCAAGCGGTTCGGGCGTCCAGAATTCCGTGTGGCGGCTGCTTTGGCCGGGGTGCGAGTCCCGCAAGCTCTACGGCGATCATCTTCCCACTGACCACGTGCTTGCCCGCCAGCTGTGCGGTGCCGCCGCAGCCGCAGCCCTTTGTTTTTTGCGCGCAGGCCAGTTCTGTGGTAGTATAAACAAAACGTTCAGAAGGACGGGATCAGAATACTGGTGGCAATCCTTGCGGCGATTCTGCTGATGGCCGCATATTTTCTCGTTTTGTACGGCGGCGTCGGCTTTATTCAGGATAAGCGGTTCTTTTCCTCCGCACCGAAGGAGAATCTGAACGCGATCCCGGACAAAAAAGAGCGGGTCCGCGGGGCGCACATCGTCGGCTGGATCATAGAGGGGATCGCGGTCCTGCTGTTTCTGGCCGCAGCCGTTCTTGCCGCGTGGGACGGAGTCCGAAACGGCTTTGGATTTTTCCGCTTCTTTGGCCGGTATCTTATCATGCTCTATTGCATGGAGCTCTACGATATTCTCTTTTTCGACTGGTTCCTGCTCTGCCATTCAAACTTCTTCCCGCATTTTTATCCCGAGCTGAAGGGCATCGTAGGGCCGCATATGTTCGGCTACAATAAAAGGACGCACATCCTGCACTTCCTGCTCTATATCCCCCTCTGCGCCGTGATCGCAGGGATCTGCATGATTTTTTAAACACCCCTGCGCCGCCCTGTCATACCGGCGATTCGCCGGTATGTTTCTCGCAACTTTTCTGCACCTTCCGCTTGACAAGCAGGAATATCTGTGGTAATATATCCGAGCAGTTGAAAGACTGCAAACGCGCGAGTGGTGGAATTGGCAGACTCGCTAGATTCAGGTTCTAGTGTCCACTCCGGACGTGCGGGTTCAAGTCCCGCCTCGCGCACCATGATTGCCGAACACTATAGATGAAATGGCAA
>HF990588.1 GCA_000432135.1 Firmicutes bacterium CAG:124 | reverse complement strand
TCTGAAGCTCCTGCGGGGAGAGGTAGGCATAATAGAGCAGCCAGTAAAATTCCTCGCCGTTCTTGTGCTTGGCGCGCATGAGGTCCACGGCGCTGTCCACAAGGCAGAGCATTTTATGGCTCTGCTCGATACACTTCGCCTGATGTTCCAGCTCCGTGCCGGAGAGATCCGCGCCGGCCAGATAGACGGATTCCAGAAAATCCTCAATCGTCTTGCCATAGTCGATCTGGAACCGATTCCGAACCTGCCGCACGGAAACCTCCAGACTCCATACCACGTCACGGTACTTCCGCAGCAGTGTCCAGGTATCGTGATAGTGCGGATCTTCGGTCACGTCTGCCGTGGGCAGCTTATTCTTCGCCATTGTCGGTTGCTCCTTTCTGACGGATAGTAAGTTCAAAATACCGTGTCTGCGTGCTGCCGCAGGAGAGCATCAACCCCAGCCGAAGATCCTCTGTTTCGTGTTCCCATAAGACTCCGACGCAATCGGATAAGGGATATAACCTATACTGGAACCGAGGGCAGGTTGTACAGCAAACGCCCTGTGTTTTCAAGAGTTTCAGGACTTCGGTAATCAGAATCTCCGTGTGCGATTTTGAAACGCTGATCGAGCAATCTGATGCGCAGCCCGGCTGAGCCATATCCTGCGCGCAGCCCTGTACGCGGACATATCCTGCGCGCAGTCCTGTACGCGGATGCAGAGATTCAGCGCCATCGCAACTTCTTCTTTGTCTACCATGACATCGGAAATCTGAAACATGGTGGACAGATAGTTCTGCAAATAGATCGCCGTTCCGCTGCGGCCGGGGAATGAAAATGTCTTGATGTATTCCAGCTGTGCGAATTTGCTGAGGATACGCCCAGCCGTCGCCTTGGACACGCCCCAGCGCTTGCCAAGTTCGGCATAGGAAACGAGCGGGCTGCCGGTGCCGTTTCGCAGATAGACTACAGGACCGGCTTCAGAACCGGCAACTTGATGGTCATTGTAGATCGCGTTCATCCAGAGATCGAGCAGAGCGTCCATTTCGGAGCATTTTCCAAGACTGAGCAGCCGGGACGCCGCGCTCATGGGCAGAAAGAAAAAGCCTGAATCCTTCTGGCACGGGCAGCTATAATCCAGCACGGTGTTATAGCGCGGCCAGTCGAGAATGCTGTACTGTACAAGCTGTCCGCGACCGAGCAGGTCGTATTCGATGAAGTGGTGTCGCTGGAGCAAATCAAGCTGCCGAAGAAGTTGACGGTTTGTGCGCGCACGGAACCACGTCCGCAGTTCCCGCAGCGGGCAGATCCATTGACCGGGATGCACGATGTAACTGATGCCGTCGTAGCGCTGATAGGACGTGCGGAAGTTCGCGTAACAGCAGAGCACCGCATAATGAAAAAGACCGGAGC
>HF990587.1 GCA_000432135.1 Firmicutes bacterium CAG:124 | reverse complement strand
CAGCGGAATATCTCCGATGCGCGGTGTGATCTGCTTTTTATTGATTCTTGAAAAACGCTACCACAACAGCACCGGGGCCCGCATGGGTTCCGATCACACTTCCTACGGTCGTATAGCGAATTTCTTTCAGTTTTCCCTCCCAGATGTGACGGCTGTCTTCGATATATTTTAGTAGCAGTGCGTCAGAAATTCCACTGTAGCCCAGCAGAACCGGCCTGCTGAAATCAATGCCGCCGGCCTTGTCGATCTCCTGAACGAGCAGATTGTTCCCCATTTTGGAGCCGCGTGCTTTTCCCAGCAGGTGAATCTCGCCGTCAATAACGGAAAGCACGGGCTTGATATTCAGTACCCCTCCGGCGAATGCGGCTGTCTTTGAAATGCGGCCGCCCCGCTTGAGGTATTCGAGGGTATCTACCAGCGCCACAACAACGATTTTTTTCTTCTCTTCCTCCAGTACCTGCGCAGTTTCCTCTGCGGTCATTCCTGCATCCAAAAGGCGGAACGCAAGCTCCACCAGAATCCCTGTTCCCATCGCTGCGCTGGTACCATCTACAACATAAATGTTTTCATAATCCGCCGCCGCGATCATGGCGCTTTGATATGTGCCGGAAAATTTGGATGCAAGGGTAATAACAACGGCTGATTCGCCCGACTGCCTTGCCTTTTCAAATTCCTTTATAAAGGCGTCCGGCGTTGCCTGACTGGTGGTGGGCAGCACATCGCTTTCGATGAGCTTTTCATAAAATGTTTTGTTGTCGATGGTCACGCCATCAATGTATTCCTCCTGCCCGAAATGAACGGTGAGGGGTACCGTAGATACCCGTGCTTTGATCTCAGGAACTAAGTCCGCAGTGGAATCAACAATAATCCTTGTTTTCAATTTCGTCAATCTCCTATTCTTCACTATTTTGAGCGATGGCCTCAAGACTTCTGCTGATGGCAGAAAGGCTGCGGTAAAATGTCGCTCGTTCGTCCTCCGTAAGGGTACGGCTGACCGTATCAAGGACGGCGCTGATTTTCTCCGCGATCCGTTTGCCGGCCTCCTGACCTTTTTCAGTCAAGCGCAAAGGGCTTCTGTACCGTTTGGCCCGTTCAGAATTCCGGACGATAAATCCGTTACTTTCAAGATGCTCCAACGCACGGGAAATGGTCGCCTTGTCCTCCTCGCAGTGCTCGCACAGCTCCGCCGCAGTCACGCCATCCAGAGAATATATGTAGTACAGACAGGACACATGGGCACTTCGCAGATGATAGGCGGCCATCTCCTGATTTTTTATCCTCCGTATGTCGCGGCTGATCCGGTTGATCAAAACCGTAAACGTCTCAAATCGCTCCTGCATGGCTGCGCTCCTCCCTCACGAATGCTTTTGTTGAAATCTCAACTTTCGGACTATACCACATGGATGTTGAAATGTCA
>HF990586.1 GCA_000432135.1 Firmicutes bacterium CAG:124 | reverse complement strand
CCAAAGTCTTTCTTCTTTCAGACGCGTCCGCCGGCCTTCCGCTCTGCGGCGCACTGCAGGCCGCGCTGGAACGCAGATGAACCGCAGCGCGCGGACGGCGGAAACCGTCTCCGATGTGTACCTTGCGCTGATGCTGAGCGCATTTCTCCTCTGGACGGGACCGGACGGCTACACCAAGATTCTGGAGGCCAAATACCGGCTGTTTTTGCTTCTGACGATCGTCTATTGCGCCGCTGCGGCGCTGTCTGCACTGCGGCAGATCAGAACGGTCTGCTGCTGCAAGCTGCTGCGTGCCGTCCGCCCGGCTGAATGGCTGATGCTGGGTTACGTGCTGTGCAGCCTGCTCTCGACGTTCCTTTCACCGTGGCGCGCTGACGCGTGGCTTGGTCTTTCACGGCGCGAGGGACTTTTGACGCTTGCGCTGTATGGCGCGGTCTTCCTGCTGCTGGGGCGGCTTGCGCGCCCGAAAGCATGGTTGCTTGACGTCTTCGGCGCGGCCATGAGCCTATGCTGCCTACTGGCGCTCTGGCAGCTGGCGGGCGGAAACCCGCTTGGCCTGTACCCGAAGGGGCTGGCCTATTCCGATGCCGGAACCGCCTACAGCGGCGCATATCTCGGTACTATCGGCAATACAGACCTGCTGGCGGCTGTGATGTGCGTGGCCGTACCCGCATTTTTCTATGGCGCGTGGAAGCTCCGCCGCTGCTGGCTGCTTGTGCCGCTGACGCTGTGCGTGACTGTCAGCGTCAGGATGAATGTCTCCGCCGGACTGCTCGGTACTGCAGCCGGCCTTGTTCTGCCGCTTCCGCTGGCGCTGGACGAAAAAAAGCGCCGCGCAGCGACAATCATCATTGGAGGTGTCCTGCTTGCGGCGTTCCTCGCGGTATTCCTGCTTCCGGGACTGCCCGGAGTGCTCGGTGAAGCGCACGCGCTTCTGCATGGCCGCGCGGAGGACGATTTTGGCTCCGGCCGGATCTATATCTGGAAAAACGTCTGGCAGGCAGCAAAGGAGCGACCGCTGTTCGGCGGCGGCCCGGATACGCTGTCCCGCCGTATTACGGCGTATTTTGAGCGGTACGACGAAGCCGGACACATTGTACGCCGTACTGGGATCGATACGGCGCACAACGAGTATCTGAACATCCTTGCAAATCAAGGCCTTTTCGCCCTGCTCTGCTGGCTGGGCGCGCTTGGCTGCTCCGCTGTCCGCTTTGTACGCAGGGCAGGGGAACGGCCCGCAGCTCTCATCTGTGGCAGCGCAGTGCTCGGGTACTGCGTGCAGGCGTTCTTCGGGATCTCCATGTGCCTGTCAACGCCGTTTTTCGTGATCGCATGGGCAATGCTCGAAACCCGGGAAAATTAAAGTGACCGCGCTGGCAGCGCCAGCGCGGTTTCTGCATATCGTGGAAGCCCTACTGTGCGCAGCGGTAGAAAACGGTTTTGGAATCAGACTAGAAAAATCCAGAAAGCAAAAAGAGC
>HF990585.1:32692-54456 GCA_000432135.1 Firmicutes bacterium CAG:124 | reverse complement strand
CGAGTGCGAACGCCTCGGCTTCCCGCCGCAGCACGGCGAATTCGGAGCCTATATGCAGGTCGTGTCGGAAAACGACGGGCCTGTGACGCTGATCGTCGACACGGACGATCTGAAATAAGGAGAAGCTATGAACATTCAGACGCTTACGCTGGGGCCGCTGGCCACCAACTGCTATCTGGTGCGCGCGGAAGAAAGCCGCCGTGCTGTCATTATTGACCCCGCCGCGAACTCCAAACGGCTGCTGGCCGCGCTGGAGGAGCAGGGGCTGACGCTGGAGGCGATTTTGCTGACACACGCGCATTTTGACCATATCGGCGCGCTTAAAAACCTGCGCGCGGCGACGAACGCCCGCGTGTATATCGGCGAGGCTGACAAGGACGACCCCAGCCATATGTGCCACGATTTGCTGACCTATACGGATACGTATCAGGACGGCGATACCGTCGCGGCAGGCGGTCTGACCTTTCAGGTGCTCTCTACGCCCGGCCATACGCCGGGCTCCGTGTGCCTGCTGTGCGAAACCGTGCTCTTTTCCGGCGATACGCTCTTCGCAGGCTCCTATGGCCGGACAGACTTCCTCGGCGGAAGCAGCCGGGACATGGCCGCGTCTTTGAAGCGGCTGTCCATGCTGCCGCCTGAGACGCGCGTGCTGCCCGGCCACGGGCCGTCCAGCACCATCGAAGAGGAGCTGCGCACCAATCCGTATCTGCGGGGGCATGGGATCGAATGAAGCTGTATCTGAAAAACCATACCGAGCGCTATCCGGTCGAGCAGCTGCAGCTGCAGCTGTTTGCGCAGGAGCCGAGCGAGTTCTGCACCGAGCCGTTTACCGGCGACGGGACCGTCTCGTCTCTCTCGCGGGGGAAGCGCTATCTGACGGCCACGGCGAAGGTCACGTATCAGGGGAAGACCGGCTTTGCCGTAAACCGTGTGCTGCTGGACAGGGCCGATGTGCGTGCAACGCGGCGCATTTTACAGCGCAGCTATTATCTGGCTGCTTTGCAGGTGCTTCCGGCTGCGCCGCCTTGGGGCGCGCTCTCCGGCGTCAGGCCGACAAAACTGTCGACGAAATGCCTGATGAATGGCGGCAGCGAAAAGGACGCGGAACGGCTGCTGCGCGAGGTCTATTTTGTCTCGCCGGAACGGGCGCAGCTCTGCGTTGACGCCTCCCGGCATACGGTCGAAGCAGCAAAACTGCTTGACGCGGACGATCTTTCCGTGTATATTGGGATTCCGTTCTGCCCGACGCGCTGCGCGTACTGCTCGTTCGTGAGCCAGTCCATCGAGCGCTTCGGGGCGTTTTTACCTGCGTATCTGGACGCGCTGCTGCGCGAGATCGCGCATACCGGCGCACTGTTAAAAAATTCGGGCTTCCACATCCGCACGCTCTACATGGGCGGCGGCACGCCGACGACGCTTTCGAGCACACAGATGGCGCGGCTGCTGGACGCGATCAACCGGAATTTTGATCTGTCCCGCTGCTTGGAATTTACCGTCGAGGGCGGAAGGCCGGACACGCTGGATCCCCAAAAGCTCTGCGTCATCAAGGACGGCGGCGCGACGCGCATTTCTATCAATCCGCAGACCATGTCTGATAAAGTGCTCGAGGCCGTGGGCCGCAGGCACACGGCGCGGCAGACCGTCGAAGCGTATGAGCAGGCGGTGCAGGCCGGGTTTGACGATATCAACATGGATCTGATCGCAGGACTTCCGGCAGACGATGCGGCAAGCTTTGCCGATTCCATCCGGCAGGTGCTGGATTTAAACCCCAGCAATATTACAGTGCACACGCTGGCTCTGAAAAAGGGCGCGGCGCTGTTCGGCTCGCGCATGGAGCTTCCGCCGCAGGAGGCGGTCGCCGCCATGCTCACGGGTGCGGAGGATGCGCTGCGGCAGAGCGGCTATGAGCCGTATTATCTTTACCGGCAGAAATATATGTCCGGCAGCTTTGAAAACACCGGCTGGTGCAGGCCGGGCTATACCGGACTTTACAACATATATATGATGGAGGAGCTGCATACCATCCTCTCTCTCGGCGGCGGCGGGATGAACAAGATCAATCTCCCGGAGGAAAAGCTTGCCCGCTACCACAATCCGAAAATTCCGCAGGACTATATCTCCCGCATCGACACGATCCTGCAGCAGAAGGACGAGATTTTCTCGATCCTGCGCGGGCTGCGTGAACAGAACCCATAAGGAGGGCTTCCATGGACACCTTGTTTTCTCATGTCAACGTCGTTACGATGAACGAGCAGATGACGCTCTGGCAGGATGCGTTTGTCGGCGTCACCGACGGCAAGATCGCCTATATGGCGAAAAAGCCGCCTGAGGAGAAGCCGAAGAAGATCATTGACGCGACCGGCATGGTCTTGATGCCGGGCCTCATCAACTGCCACACGCATTTGCCCATGTACCTGCTGCGCGGCTATGCCGATGATCTGAATTTGCAGGACTGGCTCCAGCACTATATTTTCCCGCGCGAGGACAGGCTCGACGGCCGCGCCGTCAAGGCGGCGACAACGCTTGCCCTTGCCGAGGCGCTGCGCTTCGGCACGACGAGCGTGTCGGATATGTATTACTTCTGCGACGAGATCTGCCAAGCTGTAGCCGAATCCGGCATCAAGGCCAATATCTCCCGCGGCACGTCCATGTTCCTTGGGGATGATTTCTGCTTCGATACCTTCCCGGCCTGCCAGGAGCTTGTTGCACTCAAGGACAAGTGGCACAACTATGACAATGGCCGCATCAAGATCGAAGCGTCCATCCACGCCGAGTATACCTCGACGTATCAGCTCTGGGACGCGCTGGCGGAGTACGCCGTCAACAACGGCCTGCAGTTACAGGTGCACCTGTCCGAGACAAAAAAAGAACACGACGCGTGCGTGGAGAAGTACGGCCTCACGCCCGCGCAGGTGCTCGACTGCCATCATGTGTTCGACGTGCCCGTGGTCGCGGCGCACTGCGTCCATGTGACGCAGGAGGATATGCAGCTGCTGGCCAAGCGCCATGTGTCCGCGGCACACTGCCCGGTCAGCAATCTGAAGCTGGCCTCCGGCTGCGCGGACGTGCTCGGCATGGTGAAGGCTGGGATGAACGTGTGCCTCGGCACGGACTCGGTCGCGTCCAACAACAATCTGGATCTTTTTGAGGAGATCAAGGCCGCTGCGCTCATGGCCAAGGGCAAGACCGGCGACCCGAAGGCGCTTCCGGCGGAGGCTGCGCTGATGATGGCGACGGTCTGCGGCGCGAGAGCGCAGGGCAGAAGCGCCGAATGCGGCGTCATCGAGCTTGGCATGGACGCCGACCTCATTCTGCTGGACTTCAACCAGCCGCATCTGATCCCGTGCCACAATGTACTGTCCCATCTGGTCTACGCGGCCTCCGGCCACGACGTTGCGCTGACGATGGTGCGCGGCAAAATCCTGTACGCGGACGGCAAGTATCCCACGCTGGATATCGCGGGCGCGCTGAAGGAGCTGCACGACTACGCGATCCCCAGAGTCTTCTCTGATGAACCGGAGGCGCAGGCATGAGCGGCGAAAAGGCATCCAGAAAGCAGAGTTTTTTGCAGGGCGTGGCGGTCTTGACCGCCGCGGCCCTCATTGTCAAACTGGTCTTGACCGCCGCGACCATCATTGTCAAACTGCTCGGCTTCATCTATAAGGTCCCCCTGCAAAACATTCTGCAGGAGCGGGGCTTCGGCTATTTCAACACGGCCTATGACGTGTACAACGTTCTGCTGATGATCTCCACGACGGGCTTGCCCGTCGCCGTCAGCCGGATGATCTCGCAGGCGCAGGCGCTGGAGAATTACGCGCAGATCCGCAAGATCTACTCCGTCTCCATGAAGGTCTTCCTGACCATCGGCGTGATCGGAACGCTCGTGATGCTCGTGTTCTGCAAGCCGCTGTCCGTCATGGTCACGACGAATGAAAATTCGTGGGCGGCCATCGCGGCGCTGTCGCCGTGCGTGCTGCTCATCTGCATCGTCTCGGCCCACCGGGGCTTCTTCCAGGGCCAGAGCAACATGACCCCGACCTCCGTCAGTCAGGTCTATGAGGCCATGATCCGCGTGGTCTTCGGCCTCGGCGGCGCGTACCTGATGCTCAAGAAGACCGGCAGTCTCATCTATGCGGCTGCGGGCGGCATCTTCGGCGTGACGGCGGGCTGCATCGTGGCGGTCGTGTATCTGCGCATTCAGTTCGGCAAGTCCAACCAGATCCTGCGGCAGGGCGGGGGAGAGGCCAAGTCCACCCGCCAGACCATGAAGGAGCTGCTCGTCATCGCCATCCCCATCACGCTGGGCTCGGCGGGCCTGCAGATCATCAATCTGTTCGACACGATGATCTATATGCGCCGGCTCACCGGCGCGCTTGCGTGGTCGTCCGATGCGGCGGATACGGCCAAGGGCATCTATAATTTCTGCCAGACGATCTTCAATCTGCCGTGCTCGCTCATTACGCCCATCACGATCTCGATCATCCCGACCGTGACGGCTGCGCTGACCAAAGGCAACACAGCGGGCGCGCGGCACACGGAAGAATCTGCCGTGCGCACCATGAGCCTCATTGCCATGCCGTGCGCGGTGGGGCTGGCCGTGCTGTCGGAGCCGATCATCCGTCTGCTTGCGCGCAACTACGGCCCCGAGAGCGTCGCGACCGCAGCGCCGATTCTGGCCTATCTCGGCATTGCCGTGATCTTCAACAGTACGGTTCTGCTGTTCAATGCCATCATGCAGGCGCACGGCGACGTGACGACGCCGGTCGTCAATATGCTCATCGGCGGTGTTGTGAAGGTCGTCGTCAACTATATCCTTGTGGCGATTCCGTCTCTCAATATCATCGGCGCGGCCATCGGCACCATCGTCTGCTATGTGACCATCACCGTGCTCGACCTCATTGCCATGCGCCGGTCCGTCACGACGCGCCCGGCTATTTTCCGCAATGTGATCCGCCCGGCGGCAGCCGCCGGGATCATGGGCGCGGCGACGTTCTTTGCCGCTGCGCTGCTGCGGAGCTTCACGGATTCGAATACCGTCGTCTGCCTCGGCGCGCTGATCGCGGCGGTCGTTGTGTACGTGATTTTCGTCGTGGTTCTGCGGTGCATCACGTACGAGGACTGTATGCTGCTGCCGAAGGGCGAAAAAATTGCAAAAATCCTGCATATCAAACAAAAAACATGAACCTCCCACTTGCGAAAGAGACGAAAGTATGATAAATTTTACTAGCAAACCGCGCTATGCGCTGGACGACCTGATCCGGCTGGTACACGCGCTGCGCGCGCCGGGCGGCTGCCCGTGGGATGCGGCGCAGACGCACCTGTCCATCCGCCGTAATTTTCTTGAGGAGGCCTACGAGGCCTGCGAGGCGCTGGACTGCGACGACGCGGCCATGCTCCGCGAGGAGCTGGGCGACGTGCTGCTGCAGGTGCTGTTCCACGCGGATATCGAGGCCGACCGCGGCCGCATGACCATCGACAACATTGCCGACGCGGAATGCAGAAAGCTCATCTTCCGTCACCCGTTCCTGTTCGGCGGCAAAAACGCCAGCTGGGACGAGCTGAAACAGCAGGAAAAGGGCCAGAAAACGACCGGCGAGGCCATGCAGGGCGTCGCCAGATCGCTCCCGGCGACATGGCGGGCGGAGAAAATTCAGAAAAAAGCTGCGAAAACCGGCTTTTGCTGGAAATCCGCCGGACAGGCGCTGGACAAACTAGCAGAGGAAGCGCAGGAGCTGCGCGAGGCCGTGCAGGACGATACGAACATCGATGAGGAGCTGGGCGATCTGCTCTTTGCCGCCGTCCGCGTCGCCTCCACGCTGGACAAGGACCCCGAGCAGGCGCTGCACAGCGCCTGTGAGAAATTTATCAAACGATTTACCGCTATGGAGCAGAGCATACTTGCTTCGGGACGCACTCTGGAGGAGCTGTCCCGCGAGGAGCTGCTTGCCAGTTGGGACGCGCAAAAACGTAACGGGCGGTGAACAATAAATTCATACTTTAGGAAAAGAGGATCTACACATGAATAAGACCGAATTGATCGCGGAAGTCGCAAAGAAGTGCGGGATGTCCAAGAAGGACGCCGAGAAGGCTGTCACCACCACGTTCGACACCATCACGGAAGCGCTGAGCCAGGGCGACAAGGTCCAGCTCGTCGGCTTCGGCGGCTTTGAGACGAAGAAGCGCGAGGCGCGCATGGGCCGCAACCCCAAGACGAAGGAAGCCATCGAGATCCCGGCGACCACCATCCCCGTCTTCAAGGCCGGCAAGGCCCTCAAGGAGAAGACTGCAAAATAATGCAGCCAGACAGGGCAGCCGAAGCGCTGCCCTGTTTTTTCGCAGTTTCTGCATTTTTTCAGGATTTCCAGTTGACTTTTCCGGGTTTTCCGGCTATAATAAATCGGTCTGCGAAGCGCAGACGATCCTTGCCGCAGGCGGGACCTGCGGCCATAAGTCCAGAAGGAGGTGCAACATCATGGCAAAACTTTCCGCAAAGTATGAGGTCCTCTATATCATCGACCCCGCGCAGGGTGAAGAGGGTATCGCGGCTCTCGTGGAAAAATTCAAGGGTATCGTGGAGGCTCACGGCACTCTGACCAGTGTTGACGAGTGGGGCAAGCGCCGTCTTGCGTACCCGATCAACGATCTGGTTGAGGGCTACTACGTCTACATGACCTGCGAAGTAACGCCCGAAATGCCGGCTGAGCTTGATCGTGTCTTCAAGATCACCGACGGCATTCTGCGTTCCATCATCGTCGCTGTTGAAGAGTAAGGAGGCGCTCACATGCTGAACCACATCGTTCTCATGGGCCGACTGACTCGCGACCCTGAGCTGCGCCGGACCGGCAGCGGCGTCGCGGTCGCATCCTTTACCCTCGCTGTTGACCGCGATTACGCGGCACAGGGCGCGGAAAAGGAAACAGATTTCGTGGATATCGTCGCATGGCGCAATACCGCTGAGTTCGTCAGCAAGTATTTTGCCAAGGGCCGTATGGCTGTCGTGACGGGCCGGCTGCAGATCCGCAACTGGCAGGACAAGGAAGGCAACAAGCGCCGCTCGGCGGAGGTCGTTGCCGACAACGTCTACTTCGGCGACAGCAAGCGCGACAATGCCGACGGCGGCTCGTTCAACCAGTCGCAGGGCTACGCGCAGAGCTTCAATCAGGTTCCGCAGCAGCAGCCGGCGTATCAGGCGCCGCAGAATGTGTCTGCCGCTCCGTCTGATTTCTCCATGCTCTCTGACGACGATCCCGATCTCCCGTTCTAACATTTTTCCACAAGACCAAAGATAGGAGGATTCACTATGGCAATGGCTAATGATCGTGTTCATCCTCGCAAGCGCAAGAAGGTTTGCTCCTTCTGCGTTGATAAGGTGACGCACATCGATTTCAAAGACACTGTCAAGCTCCGCCGTTACCTGTCCGAGCGCGGCAAGATCCTGCCCCGCCGTACAACCGGTACCTGCGCCGCTCATCAGCGTCAGCTCACGGTCGCCATCAAGCGCGCCCGTCAGATCGCCCTGCTGCCCTACGTAGCAGACTAAGTTTTTCATCCAGAAGCCTGTCCGACGCGGACAGGCTTTTTGGATTTGCGGAGGTTTTTATGTTTTCCATCACGCTCATCTGTATGGGAAAGCTGAAGGAGCGCTTCTATACCGAGGCCGCGGCGGAATACGCCAAGCGCCTGCGGGCCTATTGCGATTTCCAGCTCATCGAGCTGCCGGAGTGCCGTCTGCCGGAGGACCCGAACGACACGCAGATCGCGCAGGGTCTGCAAAAAGAAGCGGAGCTTATCCGCGCGAAGCTCCCGAAGGGCTGCTTTTTCTGCGTCCTGACGCCGGAGGGGAAGCTGCTGTCCTCTGAGCAGCTGGCAGATACGCTGCGGCAGGCGAAAAGCGGCGGGCGGTCCAGCGCCTGCTTTCTGATCGGCTCGTCGTTCGGCATCGCGCCGGAACTGAAAAAGCTTGCCGATCTGCAGCTTTCCATGAGCAAAATGACCTTTCCGCACCATCTGGCCCGCGTTATGGCCCTTGAGCAGCTCTACCGCGCCGAGGCCATTCAGGCGGGCAGCAAATATCACAAGTAACAGGAGGAATTTGTCATGTTTCAGATGAAGGACGAAATGCAGACCGCGGTCAAGCACAACATCCGCGGCGGCGACGGCAGCCCCAGCTTCCGCTATCTGTTCTCTGCCGAGCAGCTTGGAAACCGCGCGGAGATGATGGCTGTCATCACGCTCCGGCCCGGCGAATCCGTCGGCGTCCATCCGCATGAGACGAACGGCGAGGCGTATTGCATCCTTGAGGGCGCGGCGACCGTCACCGAGGACGGCGAGAGCCGCGAGCTGCACGTCGGCGACGCGGAGTTCTGTGCCGACGGCCACACCCATTCCATCCGCAACCACACCGGTTCCGTCACGCGCTTCCTGGCCGTGATCGTCCCGAACCGGTAAGATCGATTGAGAACCAGGAAAAGAGGCCCCGCAGGCAGCGGGACCTCTTTTTCATGAAGACCTGATTGATGCACCGGCGCGGGAGCGCCCAAGGCTTCCCCGCCGGGGACGGCGTTCGGTGCGTTTATTCAACGGTTACAGTGCCGTTCGGGCCGATGGTGACGGTCATGCCGTCCTTGACATAGGACAGGAATTCCTCGCCCAGCGAGTCGACGACCGGCATTTTGCCCGGCTGGAGCCACACGTCGGCGAGGATCGCGCCGGCGGCTGCCAGAGAATCGATGGGGTTGGCAAACAGCATACACGCCGGCTGCCGGTCCATGGCGCAGGCGCAGTAGAGCACCAGTCCGCCCGTGGTCGAGCCGATGGTCTGCGGCAGGCAGAGCGCCTTGCCCGCCATAGGCTTGCCGTAGAGATCAGGGTTATTCTGGTCGCCGCATTTGGCGGTCTTATCGCCGAATTGGAGCGATTTCTGGAACGAAGCGAGCGTATTCAGCCCGCCGTGCGTCACAAGCGCCTCTGCCTGCGCGCAGCCGGGCGTAACGACGCGGCCCTGGAAGGTCTTCATGCGCGTGCGCCTCCTTTCGTGATCTGGACAAGGATCTCATCATCGGTGTAATAGCGTGCGGTCGTATATGTGCGCAGCTTGTTGGAGGAGGTGATGACCGGCATCTTGCCGCAGAGCGGATTGTTCATGTACATGAGCGGACAGATATAGGATGTGATCACGCCGGTCTTTTTGAGCCGGGCGGCATACGGCGTTTTCTCAAACTCCTTCAAAACGGCAGGCGCGGCGGTAAAGACCGTCGGGATGCAGACCTTGCTGCGGCCTGCCTCTGCAAGCGCCTGCTCCACGCGGTCGGTCCATGTCTTCAGCTGCTCAAGCGACATATGCGGGCAGCCCATGAAGCAGAGCTTCGGCTTCGCGTCCCTGTTCTTCCAGACGACGGGATAGCCGTCCTTGACGCGCTGAAGCTCCGCGTCGTCGATCACATAGACCTTCGCGTTTTCGGCGATCAGCGCCTCGCCCTGCGCCTTCGCCTCGGGCGTGAGGTTCGCAATGTGATAAAGGCCCACTGCGCCGTTGGATGCGGTGGCCGCGCCGAAGTCCTTGAGATAGGTGCAGGCCGCGTCGTCCAGCTCCGTGCCGAGCCATTTGTCGAGGCCGACCACATACGGCACATCCTCCATGACCTTCATGCCGATGGCCGAGCCAAGCAGCTGTGCCTCGGGCTTTTTGCTTGTCTCGATCTTCACGATCCAGGTCGCTTTGCGGCCCTCGTCGGTCAGCAGTCCGAAATACGGCACATAGCCCACGATGGAGCCCATGATGTCCATGATGCCGGAGTTGCGGTTGCAGCGTGCGCCGAGCACGGAGTTCGCGTACACGACGGCGGAGGATTCCGACCATGAGAGCACCTCGCCCTGTTCGGGCTTGTTGCCGACCTCGGACATGTAACAGGTGCAGGTGAACGCGTCCTTGTTCAGAAGCCCCAGCTTTTCCAGCTGGCCCTCATAAAAGTCCTGCTTGTTGTACATGAACTTCTTGAACACGAGCTGCTGCAGGAGATTTGCCGGGACATTGGGGTCGAGCGGGCGGGGGTCTGCCGAGAATTTCTGGCCGGAGACGGCGCCCGCGTCGATCAGCTGCTGCATGAGATCGTACACCGGCTGCAGAACGCCGAGGCCGAAGGATGTGACAAGATGGTTGTACCGGCTCGTGACCGGAACCATTTTCTCCGCGTGGAATGCTTCGCCGAACATGACAAGCGTTTTCATGACCTTCGCCATGGTTTCACCCTTGGCACCGTCCAGAATGGCCTGCTGTTCGTCCGTCAGGATCATGCCCATGATGGATCTGCCTCCTTTTTATTTCCTTTATTTTTATGTATGGTGTGTACGTTTAAGGCTCCTCTTGTGCCCAAGGGGGCTTTGGATACACTCAGAACGTGATCTGCTCCCCGTCCCGTTTCAGTGTCTTGCCGTAATAGCACGTCATGGCTTTAACCAGCGCGTCGAGATCCTCCGCGCCTGCCGTTTCCACGCAGGAGTGCATGGCCAGCTGTGCAAGGCCGATGTCTACGCTTGGAACGGAGACCTTCGTTGTGGCGATGGAGCCGAGGGTCGAGCCGCCCGGCATATCGGAGCGGTTCGCGTAGACCTGCACGGGCGCGCCCGCCTCGCGGCAGACTGCCGTGAACAGCGCGCAGGAGACGCCGTCGGTCGTGTAGCGCTGGTTGGCGTTGAACTTGATGACGACGCCGCCGTTCAGACGCGGCGTGTTGGTCATGTCGGCGTATTCCGGATGGTTCGGGTGGACGCCGTGGGCGTTGTCCGCCGAGACAAGGAAGCTCTGCGCAAGCATGCGCAGATACCCTTCCTCATTCAGCCCCAGCGCAAGCGCGATGCGCCGGAGCGTATCGGAAAGCAGGCTCGACGCCGCGCCCTGCTTTGTCTGGCTGCCGACCTCCTCATTGTCGAACGCGCAGAAGACCGGCACGCTGCCAGAGGCCTTCGCGGCCAGAAAGCCCTCGAGCAGACCGAACACGCAGCCGAGATCGTCCAACCGGGGAGCGAGAATAAACTCGTTTTTCGCGCCGAGGCAAGTGCCGCGTGTGCGCACATACAGACTCAGGTCTTCTCCGAGCACCTCGTCCTCCTGCACGCCCGCAGCCTTGGCCACGACGCTGCGGAAGCTGCCGGAGGCCTCCTGCATCCCGTAGAGCGGGAGCGTGTCGACATTTGCCATGAGCTTAAAGCCGTCGTTTGCGGCGCGGTTCATGTGGATGGCGACGGAGGGGATCACAGCCAGACCGCGGTCTACATCGACCAGCTTTGTCTCCAGCTTTCCGTCCTTCGCCGTCACGACGCGGCCTGCGACGGAAAGCGGCCGGTCGAACCATGTGCCCATGAGCATACCGCCGTATTTCTCCGTCGACAGCTGCACATACGGGCCGGACTTTTTCTCCGGGTTGTGCTTGATCTTGAAGGTAGGGGAGTCGGTATGCGCGGCGGCCATCAGGAAGCCCGCGGGCGCACTTTGCGGGATGCGGAAGGACAGGAGCGACGAGCCGTTGCGCGTGACGAAGTATTTCCCGCCCGGCGTCAGCGTCCACGCGTCCTGCTCCCGCAGCTGCGCATAGCCGCTTCTTTCCAGCCGCTCCGCGAGTGCCTGCACGGCGTGGTAGCAGCTGGGGCTGGCGGCAAGAAAGTCGAAAAGCTGTTCGGTAAGCATGAAAGAACCCTCCATGTGTCGTTTTCTTTCAGTATACCGCGCCCGGCGCAGGCCCGCAAGGGCGAATTTTCGCGCGGCCCTTTTCAATACGGGGAAATTGTGCTAAACTATAGAAAAAATAAAGCAATGGAGGCTTTTTTATGAAAAAAACAGTCCTGCGGGAATACGCAAAGCTGATCGCCAAGGCCGGAGCGAATGTCCAGAAGGGACAGGAGGTCTTTATCACGGCCGAGCTTGACCAGCCGGAATTCGTCGCGATGGTGGTCGACGAGTGCTATAAGCTGAAGGCGAAGAAGGTCGTTGTCGACTGGAGCTATCAGCCGCTTACGAAGCTGCACGTGCGCTACCGCTCCGTCAAGACTCTGTCCACGCTCGACAACTATGAAGAGGCCCGCTGGCAGCACTATGTCGACACCATTCCCTGCCGCATTTATCTCATCAGCGAGGACCCCGACGGCCTGCGCGGCGTGAACCAGGAGAAGATGGCAAAGTCCCAGCAGGCCAAGTACCCCATCATCAAGGGCTACCGCGACCAGATCGAGAACAAATATCAGTGGTGCATCGCCGCTGTGCCGGGTGAAAAGTGGGCCAAGAAGCTCTTCCCGGAGCTGCGCGCGTCGCAGGCCGTGGAAAAGCTGTGGGAGGCCATTCTGAAGACCTCCCGCGTGACCGACGATCCCATCAAGGCGTGGGAAGACCACAACCGGGATCTGCACGACCGCTGCGAATATCTCAACAATCTGCATATCCGCGAGCTGCGCTACAAATCCTCCAACGGCACCGACTTCACCGTCGGCATGATTCCCGAGGCGCAGTTCTGCGGCGGCGGAGAGACGAGCCTGCAGGGCATTTTCTTCAACCCCAACATCCCCACCGAGGAATGCTTCATCTCCCCGATGCGCGGCGTGGCCGAGGGCATCGTCTACGCGACGAAGCCGCTGAGCTATCAGGGCCAGCTGATAAGCGGCTTCTGGATCCGCTTCCATGAGGGCAAGGCCGTCGAATGGCACGCCGAGGAAAACAACGAGCTTCTGACGAAGCTCATCGAAATGGACGAGGGCAGCCGGTATCTCGGCGAATGCGCGCTCGTGCCGTTCGATTCGCCCATCAACCAGACGGGCCTGCTGTTCTACAACACGCTGTTCGATGAGAACGCCTGCTGCCATCTGGCGCTCGGCATGGGCTTTGCGGACACCATCAGGGACTTCCAGAACAAGACGCTGGACGAATGCCGCAAGCTCGGCGTGAACGATTCCATGATCCACGAGGATTTCATGATCGGCTCGGCAGATCTTTCCATCGACGCGGTCTGCGAGGACGGAAAGACGGTTGCTATCTTCCGCAACGGAACCTGGGCGTTCTGATCGGATCTGTCAGGAGCTGCCTGTTACGGGACATCGAGCTTGACAGCGGCTGTCTTTGAATGGCTGCGGTAAATCAGCTTTGCATTCAAAATCTGCGAAGCAGTACGAATTCGCCTAAGGCTCCTCTTTGCACGCAAAGGGGAGCCCTTTTGCTGCGCCTGCGCATGGAAAAATGCGGGGCTTTAGCGTGGTGCACAAATAAAAATGGCAGGCGGATTTTCTGCTGTTTTGTACAGAATACAGAGGAAATTCTGTGCGCACTGGCGAGGAGGACTGGATGAACGCACAAAAACAAGCGGTAAAAACTGTGAAAAATGCTGATTTTTGTTCAAAAAGACACGGAAAGATCGCCGTTTTTGGACGAAATCGGAACGCGCGCAGGAAAAAGATACGGCACGGGAAGCGAACCGGGCGCTGTCGGGAAATGTACGGGAAAAGACAATTTTTCAGGTGGAAAAAAATCATTTTAGTTGATTCTGGACGGTGAATATGCTATAATAACTTACAGATATCTCATAGTATTCGTCACGCGGTCAGATGGCCGTGCGCGGCGGACGGATATCAAAACCAGCGATAATTTTCTGTGGATCAAACACAGTAAATTATAAAATTAAAACAGGAGGATTAAGATGAAAAAGAATCTGAAGAAGCTCTTCGCGCTGCTTCTCGTCGTCGTCATGGTTGCTGCCATGTTCGCCGGCTGCGCAAACAACGCCGAAAAGCCCGCTGAGACCACTCCCAGCGACACCAACACCCCCGCTGAAGACACCAACACTCCCGCCGAAGACAACACCCCGGCTGAAGATGCGACTCCCGTCGAGACCCGTGAGAACAAGGTCATCTACGGCAGCACCACCGAAATTTCCGGTGACCTCGGCAACGCATGGTGGACCAACAATGCCACCGACAAGATGATCCGCGACCTGATCAACGACTATGACACCGTCATTTTCGATCAGTTCGGTCAGATGGTCATGAACGCTACCACCGCCGCTTCCATCGATCAGACTGCGAACGACGACGGCTCCATCACCTTCACCGTCAAGATCAACGAAGGCCTGACCTACAACAACGGCGAGCCCATCACCGCTGCTGACTATGCCGCTTATGCCCTCGTTTACTACGCTCCGGCCACCAAGGAAGCTGGCGCGACCGTTTCTGCTGACTCCGTTGTCGGCGCGAAGGCTTATCAGGCTGGCGAGACCAAGGAGCTGGCCGGTGTCCGCCTGCTGGATCCCTATACCTACTCCATCTCCATCACGCCCGACTATGCCAACTACTACTATGCTCTGAGCTATGCCTCCCTGGCGCCTCTGTACCTGCCGCTGTACGGCGGTGAGGGCCTGACCGTCAAGGACGACGGCAACGGCGCATACCTCGACGGCGGCGAGCTGACCGCTGACGGCGTCAACGCTTCCCGTTACGTCTACGAAGGCCGTGTTGTCGCTGGCCCGTACATGATCAAGAGCCTCGATACCGGCGCTCTGACCGCTACCCTTGAGATCAACCCCAACTACAACGGCAACTTTGAAGGCGTAAAGCCCTCCATTCAGACGATCGTTATCGTCAAGGCTGAAGACGACACCATGATGGACGCCTTCAAGACCGGCGAGATCAACTTCCTGTCCCAGCTGTCTGAGGGCGACAAGATCAACGCTGCTCTTGACATGGTCGACACCGGCGACTACAGCTACTGCCACTACACCCGTAACGGCTACGGCAAGCTGATGTTCCAGTGCGACTTTGGCCCCACGCAGTTTGCTGCTGTCCGTCAGGCCATCGCTTACCTGCTTGACCGCGAAGAGTTCTGCACCACCTTCACCGGCGGCTACGGCTCTGTCGTCAACGGTCCGTACTCCACCGCACAGTGGATGTATCAGGAATCCGAAGAAGTCTTCAACGAGAAGCTCAACAACTACGCATACGACCCGGCAAAGGCTGTCGAAGTCCTCGAGGCTGACGGCTGGACGCTGAACGCTGACGGCACCGAATACTCCGGCACCGGCGTTCGCTACAAGGAAGTCACCGCTGAAGAAGCTGGCGATTTCGCTCTGAACGTGACCCTGGATGACGGCCGCATCCTGATGCCGCTGCACATCATGTGGGCTTCCTCCGAAGGCAACTCCGTCTCCGACCTTCTGGCCACGATGCTCACCAACGGCAAGCAGACTGCTGATGCCGGCATGGTCATCGAGCAGAACGTCATGACCTTCTCCGAGCTGCTGAACTGGATGTACCGTGACACCTCCGTCGGCGATCAGTACGGCGTGCGTACCTACGGTATGTACAACCTGGCCACCGGCTTCCCTGATGTCTACGACTATGCCTTCAACTTCGCTTCCGATCCCGAGTCCGAGTATGTCAAGATGGGCTACAACCAGAACTACATCTTCGACAAAGAACTCGACGACGACACCATGGACATGGTTTACAAGGCGGCTCCTGGCGACGACGCCGCTTTCCTGGATTACTTCCAGAAGTTCATCATCCGCTTCAACGAGCTGGCTGTTGAGCTGCCGCTGTACTGCAACGACTACCACACCTTCTTCCCGTCCTGGCTGAAGAACTACAACGAGTCCAGCCTGTGGGACTTCCAGAAGGCCATTGTCTACGCTTCCATCGAGGGCGCAGAATAATCCGAACTTCCCCATTTATCCCAGCGACGGGGCGGCCAATCACCGCCCCGTCACTTCCGGTATCTTTAACGATTCTTTTCTTATTTAACGTACCGCATTTAAGCACGAAAACAACCGAAACGGTTTGATATAGAGACTCCCGCGCTTCTTTTTGAAGCAAATACGAGAAAAAGGAGGGTATGCGGATGACCAAATACGTACTCAAGCGACTGGTTTACATGGTGATCGTGTTCCTGCTTGTTTCGCTTCTGATGTATTCCATCTACAACCTGATCCCCACCGACCCGGCCAGAGCCCAGCTCGAGCCGCTGAAAACGACCCTCAAGCCCGCTGAATATGAGCAGCGTTATCAGGCGCTGCGGCAGCAGATGGGTCTGGACTCCCCGCTGATCGTCCGTTATCTACGCTGGATCGGCTTCTATCCGGATGTGAGCGGAAAATTCAACGGCATGCTCCAGGGCAACTTCGGCTATTCGCAGATCTATAAGTGCGACGTGTCCGAGGTCCTGCCGTCGAGAATGCTCAATACCATTTACATCAACATTTTCTCCACGATCGTCGCGCTTGCCATTACGATCCCGCTTGGCATCTACTGCGCAGTCCACAAGCGCAGCAAGACGGACAGCGCCGTACAGGTCCTGTCTATCGTCGGCTATTCCATCCCGGTCTATATCATCGCGCTGATCTTCATCTGGCTGTTCGCGGTCACACTCCGCTGGCTGCCGGTCTTCGGCATGCAGACGCCGGGCAGCAACTATACCGGCTTCCGCGCCGTGCTGGACAAGATCTATTATATGACCCTGCCGGTGCTCGTCATGACGGTCGGCTCGCTCGGCGGCATGACCCGTTACGTCCGCGCCGCCATGATCGAGGCGCTCAGCATGGACTATATCCGCACGGCCCGCGCCAAGGGTCTGCGCGAAAAGGTCGTCATCTATTCCCACGCCTGGCGCAATGCGCTGCTGCCGGTCATCACGGTTCTGATCGGCTGGTTCATCAGCATCTTCTCGGGCTCTCTCATCATCGAGAAGATGTTCGCGCTCAACGGCATGGGCCAGCTCTACTATCAGGGACTGCTCAACAACGACTTTGAGCTTGCCCTCGCCATCCAGATGTTCTATGTTTTGATCGCGCTTGTCGGCCAGCTCATTACCGACCTCAGCTACGGCATTGTCGACCCGCGCGTGCGCGTCAATAAGTAAGGGGGAGGATTACAGCATGGATAAAAAGAAAAAATCGACCCTCTTTACAAGACTCTTCGGCAACCGCAATAAGGTCACCGACTTCATGACCGAGGAGCAGCTCCAGAGTCCGGGACGCCTGATCCTCAAAAACTTCCTGCACAACAAGCTCGGTATGTTCGGCCTGATCATCTTTATCCTGATCTTCCTGCTGGTCATGATCGGACCGAAGTTCTATACGCTTGACCTTTCCTATCAGGACAATACGCAGCTCAATGTCCCGCCCGGAATGAACCTTATGACCATTCCCGACGGCATGAAGCACAAGGTCGCCGACATCTCTCCCGGCACGACCTACGGCGTCGGCGCGGATACCGACGGCAACGTCTATATCTGGGGCTACACCAAGATCACCGATACCATCGATCTGAAGAACATCCCCGACGAGGTGCGTGAGGCCAAGATCGTCAACGTCGCGGCCGGCTACGACCATATTGTCGCGCTCGACGAAAACGGCGCGATCTATGTCTGGGGCAACAAACGCCTTGGGCAGGACAGCATTCCGGACAAGATCCAGATGGCTGCCGCCTATGGCAAGAACCTTGGCATCAAGCAGATCGAAGCCAGCAACCAGTTCTCCGCGGCTGTCACCGAAGACGGTGAACTGTTCCTCTGGGGCAACGGAAACCAGGCGGATATCAAGATCAAAAAAGAATACCAGGGCAACATTGAAAAGGTCGCCCTGACGGCCAGAAGCTATATTGCCCTGACCAAGGACGGAGCAGCCGTCTACGGCGGCTTCCAAAAGGATAACGCGCTTGTCCGCATTCCGGATGGGCTCGACTCCGGTGTCGTCGATATTGCGGCCTCCAGCAATGCTGTCGCTGCAGTCAAGGAAGACGGCACAGTCGTCGTCTGGGGCACCTGTACCAACGGCGAAAACAACGTCCCCGCGTTTGAGAGCAAGCCCGTCGAGCTGTACGGCGGCCGGTATCACTTCACGGCGCTGATGGATGACGGTGAGGTCATCTCCTGGGGCGACAACACCCATGGGCAGGCCTCTGTTCCGGCTTCGTTCAACGAAAAGGAAATCGTGACGGTCTATGCCGGCTTCTATCAGAACTATGCGGTTACGGTCGACGGCGACGTTGAGACCTGGGGTCTGAAAGGCTATCTGTGCGGCACAGACGAGCTTGGCCGCGATGTTTTCAACCGGATCATCAACGGCGGCCGCGTCACCATGACGGTCGGCGCGATCTCGGTTATCATCGAGCTGATCATCGGCATTATCCTCGGCGGTCTGGCCGGCTATTTCGGCGGCTGGGTCGATAACATCATCATGCGAATTTCCGAGGTTGTCGGCGGTCTGCCGTTCCTGCCGTTCTCCATGATTCTGTCTGCGATCATCGGCACCCGCATTTCGGTTGAGCAACGCATGTACCTCATCATGGTCGTGCTTGGCGTCCTGTCGTGGCCGGGCATCTGTCATCTGATCCGTGCGCAGATCCTCTCGCAGCGCGAGCAGGAGTATGTTACCGCTGCCAAGGCTCTCGGCGTGCGCGAAAAGTCGATCATCTTCCATCACATCATCCCCAATGTCATGAGCCTCATTCTGGTCAACGCGACGCTGAGCTTTGCGACCTGCATGCTGACAGAGTCTTCGCTGTCTTTCTTGGGCTTCGGCATTTCACCTCCGACGCCGACCTGGGGCAACATGCTCAACGGCGCAAACGACTCCATCGTCATCCAGCAGTACTGGTGGCGCTGGGTATTCCCGGCCGCGATCTTCGGCATCTGCACGATCTGCATCAACCTCGTCGGTGATACGCTGCGTGATGCAGTCGATCCCAAGTCCGCTGAGCGATAAGGAGGGGTTGTTGTGGCATTACTTGAATTAAAAAACCTGAAGACTTTCTTCGCAACCAAGCGCGGCACGGTCAAGGCGGTCAACGGCGTCAGCTATTCGCTGGACGCGGGCAAGGTGCTCGGCGTCGTCGGCGAATCCGGTTCCGGCAAGAGCGTCTCGGCCATGAGCATTCTCCGTCTGCTCGACGGCAACGGCTATATTGACTCCGGCGAGATCCTCTTCAACGGTCAGGATCTGACCAAGCTGTCCATGAACGAAATGTACAAGATCCGCGGCAACGAGATCTCCGTGATCTTCCAGGAGCCGATGACGAGCCTGAACCCGGTCTTCACCGTCAGCCGTCAGATCTCCGAGCCGCTCATGATCCATCAGGGCATGAACAAAAAGCAGGCTGCCGCGAAAGCGGTCGAGCTGCTGTCCGACGTCAAGATCCCGAACCCCGAGGTCGTCGCCAAGCAGTATCCGCACCAGCTCTCCGGCGGTATGCGGCAGCGTGTCATGATCGCCATGGCGCTGGCCTGCCGTCCGAAGCTGCTGATCGCGGACGAGCCGACCACGGCGCTCGACGTGACCATTCAGGCGCAGATCCTGAAGCTCATGAACGAGCTGCGTGAGAAAAACGGCACCGCCGTTCTGTTCATCACGCACGATCTCGGCGTCATCAACCAGATGGCCGACAACGTCGCGGTCATGTACTGCGGCCAGGTCGTCGAATACGCACCCGCCGGGACGATCTTCCACAAGAACGAGTATTCCCATCCCTATACCGAGGGCCTGATGCTCTCCATCCCGCGTCTGGATACCCCCAGCGACGAACGGCTTGAAGCGATCCCCGGCGCGGTCCCGCACCCGCTGGATCTGCCCAAGGGCTGCAAGTTCGCCCCGCGCTGCAAGTACGCGACCGAGCGCTGTCTGGAGGAGGAGCCGGAGCTGATCCACGTCTCCGACACCCAGCAGGTTCGCTGCTTCTACGCGAAGAAGGAGGACAGACATGCAAAATAATGACAAGAAGGTTCTGCTTCGCATCAGCAACCTGAAGCAGTATTTCCCCCTGAAGGGCGGCCGCTTTGTCAAGGCCAACGACGGCATCACGCTGGATATCTACGAGGGCGAGACGTTCGGCCTCGTCGGCGAGTCCGGCTGCGGCAAGTCTACGCTTGGCCGCACCATCCTCCAGCTGTATCACCAGACCTATGGCCGCACCATGTACTACGGCCGCTCCCTTGACGATCTGGCGCCGAAGTATGTCATCGATACCGTTAAAAACCTCAAAGCCCGCCGCACCAAGCTCCGCGAGCTGGAGCAGAAGCGCGACAAGCTCGAGGCCGATTACGCCAAGCTCTCCGAGAAGGAGCAGTACGCCAAGCACGGCGAGCTCGATACCGCCCGCAAGCTGGCGGAGGACGCGCTGCTGGATATCACAAAGATCGTCGGCGGCTTCCTCGTGGTCGATGATCTCGATCCTGTCATCGCGGCCTATTCCAAGGATTACGCCATTGCGCGCAAGCTGTCCAGCATGGAGGAAAAGCGGCAGGAGCTGCTGGTCGACGTGGACGACGCGGAATACGCGAAGAAGACTGCCGAGGAAGCGGGCAAGTCCGGCAAGGACGACCAGCTGCAGAAAGCGCAGGAAAAGCTGAAGCAGTGCGACGACCAGATCGCCGCTCTGCGTGCGCAGCTTGACGCGGGCCGCAAGGAGATCGAGGCGCTGCGCGTCCCGTATGCAAACGACCCTGAGTTCCAGAAGTACGAGGCCTACCGCGACGACGGCATCGACCTTGCCCGACTGGAGTACAACGAAATGCGCCGCCTGCGCCGCGATATGCAGCTGATCTTCCAGGACCCGTATTCCTCGCTGAACCCGCGCATGAGCGTCGGCCAGATCATCAGCGAGGGTATGCAGGCGCACAACATGATCAAGAAAAAGGACGCCCGTATGCAGGAAATGGTCCTCAAGATCATGGACGACTGCGGCCTTGCGCCCTACTTCCTGCACCGCTTCCCGCACCAGTTCTCCGGCGGCCAGCGGCAGCGTATCGGCATCGCCCGCGCGCTCGCCACGAAGCCGAAGTTCGTCGTCTGCGACGAGGCTGTCTCCGCGCTGGACGTGTCCATTCAGGCGCAGATCATCAACCTGCTGCTCGATCTGAAGGAACAGCAGAATCTGACCTATATGTTCATCACGCACGACCTGTCTGTCGTCAAGTACATTTCCGACCGTGTCGGCGTCATGTACCTCGGCACGATGGTCGAGCTGGCAGCGGCTGACGAGATCTTCCATCACCCCATCCATCCGTACACCGAGGCGCTGCTGAACGCGATCCCGACCACGGATACCGTCGGCGCGAAGGAGCTGTCGATCCTTGAGGGCGACATCCCCAGCCCGGTGAACCCGCCGAAGGGCTGCAAGTTCCATACGCGCTGCAAATACTGCACGGAGATCTGCACGCAGGTCGTTCCGGAGTGGGAAGAGGTTCGCCCGAACCACTTCGTCGCTTGCCATCACAAGCTTGAGGCGAAGGAGTAAGCCGATGCTGTTCCAGAAGAGAATAGACCGCGCGATGCGCTACCAGAAGGAGCGGAACGAAGCGGCGGAGCTGAAAAAGCCGACAGAGGAGGATAAGGACGCCGTCAGCAAAAAGGATCTTTTTGCGATGATCCTGTCCGCCATGCTGGTGATCCTGCCGGTCGCGATCCTGATCCTGTTCGTCATTGCGTTTGGCTGCTACTTCCTCTTCTTCCATTGAGCTGATCCCAATATGTACAATACCCCTGGTATGCGTCTGGCATACCGGGGGTATTTGCAATGCACGCCCATACCGGGGTGTCCGTCAGTCCGTGTCATCGTGCATCTGCCCGCGAAGAAAGACCGCGAGTGCCTGTCCCAGAATGCGGGCGGAGCGCAGCGCTTCGGCCAGCGTATTGCCACTTGCGCCGACCTCGACAAGAAGGGAACCCGGCGTTTCGTGCTGGTTGAAGCGCTCGGTGCGCAGATTGAGGTTCCGGCACAGGCCGGGTGCCGAGCGGTTCAGA
>HF990585.1:30762-32672 GCA_000432135.1 Firmicutes bacterium CAG:124 | reverse complement strand
CGAGCGGTTCAGAAGTGTCTGGATTTTCAGCGCATTTGCGAGATTTTCCTGCCAGTCCGGGTGCGATAAGCCGCCCTCGTCCGTGCCGACTACGAGCATCAGCTCTGCACAGGCTTCGCCGTCTGCTTCCGCTGTCAGCGCGACCGGGTTCCCGTCTGCGTCCTCAGCCGCGTCGCGATGGATATCCAGCACCATCTGAATGGACGGATATTCTGCCAGATAGCCCTCGATGGTCTGCCGCATACGCTCGTAGGCGCCGTTGTAATTCGGATAATCGTTCGGCTGCGTGTCGTGCAGGACAGAAATGCCCGCCTCCGTCAGAATATCCGCAATTTCATCGCCCACGCGGATCACGGAATACCGCTCATCCAGCGTCCGCAGCGCATCCGATTCCGGATATTCAAAGCCCGCCTCCATGGTATACGCCTCGCTGGAGTGCGTATGTACGATCAGGACTGCCGGGCCGTCATCCGAAAGCGACAGTGCGGACGGACGGGTCAGCAGCGCCTGCTTGTCCGGCTGATAGCTGCAGGCGCCGACGATGCCGATCGCGTCCGCCTCGTCCGCAGAAAACACAAGCGGCGGGTCGACTGGCTCCGCCTCCGTCTCCTGCTTTGCGGGCGCTTCCGATGCAGCAGCGATCTCCGGCTGCACAGGCGGCTCAGACGGTGCAGTCTCCGGCTCGAGAATTTCCAGAAGAAAGACATCCGGATCGTCCGGTACTTCGAGCTTCGGCGCAAGCCCGACTGCCGAATCCAGCGCTGCGGACACGCCTGTCGCCAGAAGCAGCCGCACGATCACGGCAAATGCTACCAGACTCATGCAGAACCGGTTTTCCATACTGCGGTATTTCATATGCTTCGCCCCCATTACAGTATATGCACGCAGACCGGCAGGCAGAACCGGCAGTTTCCATGCCAAACAGAAAGAAAAAACCGTTTGGCTGCACTTTTCCCATTGAATTTCCGGTCAGCGTCGTTTATAATATGCAATAAGTATCAGCACGCAGGAGGGACACGGCTTGGCACAGGTTTTGGCAGTCATCTCCGGCAAGGGCGGCACGGGCAAGACCTCGCTCTGTGCGGGCGTCGCGTCGTGTCTGGCGATGGAGGGACAGCGGGTGCTGTGCGTCGATCTCGACGTCGGCCTGCGTAACCTCGATATCGCGCTCGGCATGGCCGATATGGCGGTTCTGCCGTTTACGTCCGTCATGCGTGGGGAATACTCCCTTCAGCAGGCGTCACAGCACCCTACGATCGGAAATCTCTCCATGCTCACGGCCCCTGTGACCGAGAGCGCTGAGGCGGTCGACACAGAAGCGTTCGAACGACTCATCACGCAGGCACGGGACGGCTTCGACTGGATCCTGCTGGATGCGCCGGCGGGCGTCGGACGGCTGTTCCGGATGGCGGTGCGCTGTGCGGACGAGGCAATGCTCGTCACGCTGCCCGGCCCTGCGTCGCAGCGGGACGCCGCGCACACAGCGGAGCTTCTGCTGCAGGAGCGGCAGATCCCGGCACGGCTTGTGGTCAACCGGGCTGTCCCGAAGCTGTTTGCCTGTATGCGCTCGACGGTCGACGATGTGATGGACGGCGTGGGACTGCCGCTGCTCGGCGTGGTGCCGGACGATGCATCTGTCACGCTGGCTGCGGCAGAGGGAAAGCCGCTCGTACAATATACCTACCACGGCGCGGCGCTGGCCTGCCTGCATATCGCAAAGCGGCTGTGCGGACAGCGCGTTCCGTTGATGAAAATTACCCGATAATGCGTACATAAAGGAGCTGAGCGTATGAACATCACCCTTATGGCACACGATAAAAAGAAGGAACTCATGGTGCAGTTCTGCACCGCGTATAAAAGCATTCTGTCCAAGCACTCGCTGTCGGCTACGGCTGCGACGGGACGCCTGG
>HF990585.1:0-30707 GCA_000432135.1 Firmicutes bacterium CAG:124 | reverse complement strand
CTCTTCCTGTCCAAGAGTCAGGGTGGCCACCAGCAGATCGACGCGCGCATCGCGTATAACGAGATCGACCTTGTCATCATGTTTTCCGACCCCAACGACACCGATCCCTGGGAGGATCAGCGCATCATGCGCACGCTTCGCCTGTGCGATTCGTCCAACTTCCCGTGCGCGACAAATCTGGCCTCGGCAGAAATGCTGATCCTCGGATTGCAGCGCGGCGATCTGGATTGGCGCATGATGATGAAGAACAAGAAAACGATCCGATAATTTTGATTTTTGCGACGACGCGGAAGCAGTACCGGCTTTCTGCCTGCCCAGAGAGAGGGCCATGACGCTGAAAGGCCCTTGCAGCAGCACCGGGAAGGACATCCGCCGAGCAAGCGTATAAGGCGCACCGCGCCGAAATCGCCGGGCCCGCGCAGCCCGCATCCCTTGCGCAAGAGGGAAGTGTCCAACCGCTTCCGAATTTGGGTGGCACCACGAAGCAGGTATGCTCTCGTCCCAAAACGCCGGGACGGGAGTATATTTTTATGGATATGCAAAGCAAATTTGCACGCACCGGTTGTAGGGGGCGATGCCGGTCACAGCCGTTCGCGACGAAGGAGCGTTACGGATGTGGGTCTGCCGCTTGCCGGTACACATCGCCCCGGCAGGATGGACTGTTTTTTCGGAAATCTTCGGCAAATTCGCAGCTGCCCAGCGGGCCGATGTGGGCATCGGCCCCTACAAGATTCCAGCAAATCCATACTTCCCTGCAATTTATGACCACATAGCTGATTTACCGCAATGATCCCATCCAAAACCAAAAACGCATCACATAGAGAGGAACAAAACCATGTCACAAATCAAACCGCATACGCTCTCCGGGTTTATGGAGCTGCTGCCGCAGCCGCAGCTGCAGATGGAGGCGATCATGGAGGTTCTGCGGAACACCTACAGCCTCTATGGCTTCACGCCGCTGGATACCCCCGCGATCGAAGCTGCCGACGTGCTGCTGGCCAAGGGCGGCGGCGAGACGGAAAAGCAGATCTATCGCTTCCAGAAGGGAGACAGCGATCTGGCGCTGCGCTTCGATCTGACCGTCCCGCTGGCAAAATACGTCGCGCTGCACTACGGCGAGCTGGCCTTCCCCTTCCGCCGCTACCAGATCGGCAAGGTCTACCGCGGCGAACGCGCGCAGCGCGGCCGCTTCCGCGAGTTCTATCAGGCCGACATCGACATCATCGGCGACGGCAAGCTCTCCATCACGAACGAGGCTGAGATCCCGTCCATCATCTATAAGACGTTCTCGACGCTCGGCCTGCGCCGGTTCCAGATCCGCGTGAATAACCGCAAGATTTTGAACGGCTTCTACGCCATGCTTGGCCTGTCCGAGCAGTCCGGCGATATTATGCGCACCGTCGACAAGCTCGACAAGATCGGCTCCGACAAGGTTCGCGTCCTGCTGGTCGAGGAGTGCGGCGTGGAGGAGGCAAAGGCCGATGAGATCCTGACCTTCATCGCCATCCGCGGCACAAATGGCGAGGTCCTGTCCGCGCTGGAGCAGTACCGCAGCAGAAACGAGGTCTTCGATCAGGGCCTGGACGAGCTTTCGTCCGTGACGAAGCTGCTCGGCGCGTTCGGCGTGCCGGAGGAGAATTTCGCCGTCGACCTCACCATTGCGCGCGGGCTGGATTACTACACCGGCACTGTCTACGAGACAACGCTTCTTGACCATCCCGAGATCGGCTCGGTCTGCTCCGGCGGCCGGTACGACAATCTTGCGGAGTATTATACCGACCGTCCGCTGCCCGGCGTCGGCATCTCTATCGGTCTGACGCGCCTGTTCTACGTGCTGAACGAGCAGAGAATGCTGAACGAGGAGCGCGTCATGGCCCCGGCTGACGTGATGATCGTTCCCATGACCGACGATCTGGAGGCCGCCGTCCGGCTTGCGACCGAGCTTCGCGCGCAGAATATCCGCGTCCAGCTCTACGCTGAGCAGAAGAAATTCAAGGCCAAGATCCAGTACGCGGACAAGCTGCACATCCCCTATGTCGTCTTCCTCGGCGAGGACGAGATCGCGGCCGGAACCGTCTCACTGAAGGATCTTCGCACCGGCGACCAGGTCACCGTCCCGGCGCAGGACGCAGCTGCCCGCATTCTGGCCGATATCGAGCTTCGCGGCCAGGGCACGATTTTAAAGTAAAAAATTTTCCCATAAAGAAAGAAGGAAACCACTATGATGCAGTCAAGAACCCATACCTGCGGCCAGCTTCGCATCGAAAACGCGGGCGAGCGCGTCACGCTCGTCGGCTGGATGGAAAATGTCCGCGTGGTCGGCAATAACTTTGCCTTTATCGTCCTGCGTGATTTCTACGGCACGACGCAGATCGTTGTCGAGACGGAAGAGATCATGAACATCGTCAAGGGCATCAACAAGGAGTCGACCATCTCCGTGACCGGCACCGTGCGGGAACGCGCAAGCAAAAACCCCAAGCAGCCCACCGGCGACATCGAGGTCGTGCCGGAGAAGATCGAGCTGCTGGGCCGCTGCCAGTACAACGAGCTGCCGTTCGAGATCAACCGCAGCCGCGACGCCGACGAGACGCAGCGCCTGAAGTACCGCTATCTCGACCTGCGCAACCCCGCTGTCAAGAGCAACATCATCCTGCGCTGCAATGTCATCGCCGCCATCCGCAAGGCTATGATGGACCATGATTTCCTTGAGATCACGACCCCCATCCTCACGGCCTCCAGCCCGGAGGGCGCGCGCGACTACCTTGTTCCCGCCAGAAAGCATCCCGGCAAGTTCTACGCCCTGCCGCAGGCCCCGCAGCAGTTCAAGCAGCTGCTCATGACCTCCGGCTTTGACCGCTATTTCCAGATCGCTCCCTGCTTCCGCGACGAGGACGCACGCGGCGACCGCAGCCCCGGCGAGTTCTATCAGCTCGATATGGAAATGGCCTTTGCCGCGCAGGACGACGTGTTTGCCATCATTGAGGACGTGCTGCCGCCGATCTTCGCCAAATACGGCAAGTATAACATCGCGTCCAGCGCACCGTTCCGCCGCATCGCGTACAAGGACGCGCTGGAGACCTACGGCTCCGACAAGCCGGATCTGCGCATCGATCTGACGTGCATAAATATCTCCGACCTGTTCACGGAGTCTGAATTTGAGCCGTTCAAGGGCCAGACCGTCAAGGCCGTGCCCATCTCGAACTGCCATCTGACGCGGAAACAGATCGAAAAGCTCCTGACCGACTGCGAGGTGCAGGCGGGCGTCAAGGGCTACTGGTTCAAGATGGACGAGAACGGCGAGCTTGCAGGCGGCGTCGCGAAGTTCGTGCAGGGCTGCAAGGATGCGCTCATCGAGCGTCTCGGCCTGACCGCCAACACGCTGGTCGTTGTTGCGGCGGGCGCTTCTGCTACGAAGCTCACCGGCGTTCTCATCAAGACCTTCGGCGCGAATGTCGAGGGGCATATGGACAAGGAGCGCTACGAATTCTGCTGGATCGTCGACTTCCCGATGTACGAGATCGGCGACGAGTCCGGAGAACTGGAATTCTGCCACAACCCGTTCTCCATGCCGGGCGGCGGCGCAGCCACGCTGGACAAGGCCATCCGGGGCGAAATTGACCCGCTGACCATCACGGCGCAGCAGTATGACCTCGTCTGCAATGGCATCGAGCTGTCCTCCGGCGCAGTCCGGAACCATGATCCCGAGATCATGATCAAGGCCTTCCAGCTCGTCCGCCTCGGCGAGGATGATGTAAAGAAGAAGTTCCCCGCCATGTACAACGCCTTCTGCTACGGCGCACCTCCCCATGCCGGTATCGCTCCGGGCATCGACCGTATGGTCATGCTGCTGGCAGGCGAGGACTGCATCCGCGAGATCATTCCGTTCCCGATGAACAAGAACGCACAGGATATCCTGATGGGCGCACCCAGCGAGGTCACCCAGAAGCAGCTCGACGAGCTGCATATCCGCTGCACGGCAAAGGAAGAAGACTGAAAAACCAGAATAAGCGCGCCGCAAGGCGCGCTTATTTTAACGGGAGAGAAAGAGAAATGGAAAAAAACCTCAGAAGGGCACTGCTGTCCTGCGCGGGCTGTACGCTGATGCTGTTTGTGACGTGCGGGCTGGCCTTCAACGTCTTTTCGGCGGCGCAGCCGTACGTCCTGGCCCAGAACGGCTTTACCAACACGCAGACCTCGCTCATTACGACGATCCGCTCGGCGGCGTATCTGCTCGGCACGTTCGCCATCGGCCGGTATTACCGGAGGCTCGGCTATCGCACCGGCTGCGCGCTGGCGGCGATGCTGGCCTGCGTCAGCTTCCTGCTGTTTGCCGCAGCAAAAAGTCTCGCGGCCTATTATTTTGCCGGAGCCGTCGCGGGCGTCAGCTATGCGCTCGGCTCGATGGTACCGGCGTCGATCCTGATGCGCCGCTGGTTCCGGGCGCATTCCGGGCTGGCCATCGGGATCTGCTCTGCCGGAACCGGACTGGCGACCGTCGTGTTTTCCCCGCTGTTCACCGCCATTGCGGAGTCCGGCGGCGTTGACCGCGCGTTTTTGTGGACAGCCGCGTTCTGCGCGGCAGCGGCTGTGCTCGTCTTTTTCCTCATTCGCAGTGACCCCGCCGCGCTCGGCCTTGAGCCATGGGGCAAGGCCGCCCCGGAGAGCACGCAGGAGCGTGCGCTGCACGGCCTGCACCCGTCCCGGCTGCGCTGGACGCTGCTTCTGCTGGCCGTTTTGCTGGTCAGCGGCATCGGTGCGACCGGCTTTACCCATCTGATGACGCTTTATATGTCAGAGGGCATGGACGCCATGCGCACCGCGGCGGCGTTCTCGCTGTGCGGACTGGCGCTGATGGCAGGCAAGTGCGTTTGCGGCGCGCTGTGCGACAAGCTGGGCAGCTACCGGGCAAATTATCTGCTGTTCGGCAGCTTTATCCTCGGCTGCACGCTGTGCGTGCTGGCGCCGCTGAAAAGTGAGGCGCTGATGCTGGCCTCTGCGGTCTTTCTGGGCTTCGGCGGGTCGCTCATTACCGTTGGCGTTTCGATCTGGGCGGGCGATCTGAGCACGCCGGAGCGCTATGAGAAGACGCTCCGGCTGTTTCAGGGGGCTTACGGCCTCGGCGGCATTGTGCTGTCCTTCCTGCCCGGCGCGATCGCCGATCTTGCGGGCGGCTATGCACCGGCCTACGCCGTCTTCGCCGTCATGCTCCTGTACAGCCTGTTCATGCTGCAGAGCACATACCGTCTGGCAAAGGTTTAAATACGGCAGAGTGACTGAGCAGCCCCGGATACTGAAGTATCCGGGGCTGCTGTAAGTTTTTTAGCTGATCGAACTGCTGCGTGCCGGCCGGTCTATGCCCCGTCCTTTAAATGCAGCAGGTTCATGAAATTTCCGTACAGGATCTTCTGCTGCTCGGCCTCGTCCAGACCGAGGGAAAGAAACCGCTCCAGCTCCTCCTTCGGGCTCCACATGGGGAAGTCCGTGCCGAAAATCAGCCGGTCGGGGCCGATTTTGTCAATGAAGCGCAGAACAAGCTCCCGGTCGATCATGCCGAGCGTGGAGGATGTGTCGTACAGGACGCTTTCCGGCTGCAGCTGCGCCAGCGACCGCGTCCAGCTGCGCCAGCCGCCGAAGTGCGCGGCCACGGCCCGCAGCTCCGGCACGCGCCGCAGCAGATTTGTCAGCCGTTCCGGGGAAGAGAAATCGTACCGGTCGTCGCCCATATGAAACAGCACCGGAAGATCACGCCGGGCGATGGCCTTATAGGTTTCGATGCCGCGTTCGTCGTCGATGGCGAGCTTCTGAAAATCCGGGTGGATCTTGATCCCGCGCAGGCCGAGCTCCAGCATACGGTCAAGCTCCTCCTCAAATCCGTCCATGCCGGGATAGATCGTGCCGAAGGCGAGATAGCCGTCGTGTCCGCGGACGGCCTCGGCCAGAAATGTGTTGGCGTTTTGGACCTGACTGGCATTCGTTGCGGAGTTGGAGACGACGCAGCGGGTGATGCCCGCAAGCTTATCCTCCGCGCACAGGCGCGGCATATCGGCCTCCCGCTCGATGGAAACGCCGTAGAAGCTGCCGATGGAATGCGATGCCTTTTCGGCCAGCTTTTCCGGGAAAATATGTGCGTGGATGTCTGCGATCTTCATGAAAAATCCTCTTTTATTCTATACGGAGATATGCCCGGTATGCAGAGCCGAGCTTTCCGTTTTCAATCAAAGTTTATCACACTTTTTTCCTGCATACAAGTGGCAGAAAAGCCGGAATCCGCATGGGATCCCGGCAAAATTTTGTCGCTTTCTTAGGCAGCGCGGTTTCGCAGGGCGAAGGACACGGCGAAATACACTGCCAGCAGCAGCGCGATCGTCGCACCCGCCGAGCAGCCGAGCCAATATGCCGCGCACAGACCCAAAAGCCCGCACACAAGCGCGGACAGGACGGACAGCAGATGGTACTGCCGCAGGTTCCGCGCCAGATTGCGCGAGGCTGCCGCCGGCAGGACGAGCAGGGAATTGATGACCATCAGGCCCACCCAGCTCATGGCCAGCGTTACGACGATAGCGATGGCGACGGTAAAGAGCGTTTCATTGCGCTTCGTCGCCACGCCGCGCGAGGAGGCCAGCTGCGGATGCACCGCCGTCAGCACCAGACGGTTCGACCCGAACACCCACAGCAGCACGACCGCCAGCAGAACCAGCGCCAGCAGGCCGATCTCCTGCGGGGAGACGGAGAGGATATCGCCGATGAGATACCGGTTGAATTTCGTAAAGCTCCGCCCGCCGAGCGTCACGATGAAAATGCCAAGCGCGACGGCGGTGGAGGAAAAGACGCCGATGATGGTGTCCGCCGACTGGCTCGTCCGGCTGCGGACGAAGGAAAACAGCAGCGCGAACAGAACCGACAGCCCGACCGCGAAATAGATCGGCTGCACCGCGCCGCAGAGTACGCCGATGGCGATGCCCGTAAAGCCGGAATGGCCCAGCGCGTCGGAGAAAAAGCTCATTTTTCCCGTCACGATCATCGTGGACAGCAGGCCGAACAGCGGCCCCAGCAGCAAAACAGCCAGCAGCGCGTTCTTCATGAAGTCCATTTCAAACATCCGGATGCCGAGTGCGTTCAAAAACGCGTACCAGACGTTCATGCCTGTGCGCCTCCTCCCATGTGGAATGCCTGCGCGAATTCCTCCGAGTTCAGCACGTCCAGCGGCGTCCCGCGCCGGAGGATCTTTCCCTGCAGCAGCACGACCTGGTCGCAGTACTGCTCCAGCATGGTAAAGTCGTGCGTCGTCATGAGGATCGACAGGTCAAATTTTTTGCGGATCTCGTCGAGCATATCCATGAGCAGGCTCATGCCCTCGACGTCCACGCCAGAAAGCGGCTCGTCGAGTATGAGAATATTCGGCATGGGCTCAAGCGCCAGCGCCAGCAGCACGCGCTGCAGCTCGCCGCCCGAAAGCGTGCCGATGCGCTTGTCGATGAGCGCTTCGCCGTGCACGTTCGCAAGGCACGCCAGCACCTTTTCCCGCATGGCTTTTGTCGGGCGCAGGAACGCGGGGCGCTTGAAGATGCAGCAGGTGAAAAGGTCCATCACGCTCACGGGGTCGCCGCGGTCAAAGGCCGGGCTTTGCGGCACATAGCCGATGCGCAGCTTCGCCTCCTTGCCGCTGGCCTCGTGGAAGGTGATCTTCCCTTCATATTCCCGCTGGCCCAGAATGGCGCGGATGAGCGTGGACTTGCCCGCGCCGTTCGGACCGATCAGCGCGACCATCTGGCCGCAGTGCATATGCAGGTCGATGTTGTCCAGGATCGTCTCGCCGCCGATATGGACGGACAGATGCTCGATTTTCAGACAGCAGGCGTGTTCACAGTCGCCTGCGTGCGGGTGCAGATGTGGGATCATGAAAGCGCCTCCCGGATGGTGTCGATGTTGTGATAGATCGCGTCCGTGCAGCCTGCCTCGCCGCCGTCCATGCCCATTGTGAGCGCGTACAGTCCGGCTCCAGTCTGCCTCGCGACAGTCTCAGCCGTCTGCTGTTCGCCGTTTTCCTCGCAGAAGACGGCGGGGATGGCTTCAGTCTCTACCAGCCGGATGACGGACTCGATCTCCTTTGCGGACGGTTCGCTGCCCTCCTCAATTTCCATTGCGGCGGCAACCTCAAGGCCGAACGCGCGGGCGAAATAGGAAAAGCCGTCGTGGAACGTCACAAGCTCCCGGCAGGAAAGGGCCTTCAGCGTCTCTTCGCCATAGGTCTGTGCAGCCTCATACTCCGCCGTGACGGCGGACAGGTTCTGCTCGATCAGGGGCTGTTTGTCCGGATAGAATTCCGCAAGCCCGGCGGCGATATTTTTGCACATTAAAATACAGTTCGCGGGGTCGAGCCAGATATGCGGGTCCTCGCCGTCCTCGCCGGGGAGGGTGTCAACGCCGGTTGATGCCGTAATGGTGCGCTTCGCCGTGCGGAGCGCGTCTTCCATAAACTCCTCCAGCCCGAGGCCGTTCAGAACGACTACGTCGGCCTGCCCGATCTTTTCCATCTGCGCGACGGTCAGCGTATAGTCGTGCAGGCACGAAACGCTTTCCGTCACGACCAGCCCGCAATTCAGCCCCGTGCCCTCCAGCAGTGCCGCCGTCATGGCCCGGACCGGTGCGGTGGACGCGAGCACGTCATAGCGCTCCGCCTCCCGCGCCGCGCAGCCGGAGAGCGGCGCGCACAGCAGAACCAGCGCCAGCAGTCCGGCAAAAAGCCGTTTTTTCAGATCTGTCATGATAATATTCCCTTCAAGCTCACTTCACTTTTATTATAGCGGAGCTGTCAAGTGATCCGCTTTGTTTCCTTTTTGCTGCTGCTTATCCGTTTTTTGTGCAGAGCGACGAAGACAATTGTCCGCGCAGCGTGAATTTTTTTCAAAAAACAAGCAATTAGGGCTTGCATTTTACACTTCACTTCGCTATAATGGCGACTATAAGTTCATGAACACTTGTCTATTGTACATGGACAGAAGGAGGAAATATTCTATGAAAAAGATCATCGCTCTGCTTCTGGCTGCCGTTATGGTCATGTGCCTGTTCGCAGGCTGCGCGTCCAGCGGCGGCTCCAAGGTCATCAAGATCGGCGTGTTTGAGCCGCAGTCCGGCGACAACGGCGCCGGCGGCAAGCAGGAGGTTCTGGGCATCCAGTACGCCAACTCCGTCAAGCCGACCGTCACCATCAACGGCGAAGAATACAAGATCGAGCTCGACATTCAGGACAACCAGTCCTCGACCGACAAGGCCGTCTCCGCTGCCCAGCAGCTGGTCGCCGACAAGGTCTCCGTCGTCCTCGGCTCCTATGGCTCCGGCGTTTCCATCGCCGCCGGTACCTACTTCGCAAACGCCAAGATCCCGGCCATCGGCTGCTCCTGCACGAACGCGGCCGTCACCGCCGGCAACGATTATTATTTCCGCGTCTGCTTCCTCGATCCGTTCCAGGGCTCCGTCATGGCCTCGTTCGCCATGGAAGAGTTCGGCGCCAAGAAGGCCTACGTCCTGTCGATGCTCGGCGACGACTACACCGTCGGCCTGGCCAAGAACTTTGTAAAGGCCTTTGAAGAGGCCGGCGGCGAGATCGTAGCCGATGAGACGTTTGTCGAGGGCACGGCGGACTTCTCCGCGTATCTCAATAACGCCGTCTCCGGCGGCGCAGACGTCATCTTCGCGCCGTCCGCCATCGCCTATGCCCCGCAGATCATCGAGCAGGCTTCCGCTCTCGGCGTCAGCCTCCCCATCCTCGGCGGCGACACGTGGGAGAACTCCGCGATCTCCGACGCGCAGAACGGCACCGATATGCAGGTTTTCGTCTCCACATTCTTTGACGAGAACGACGAGTCCGGTCTTGCTAAGGAATTCGTCTCCGGCTATAAGGCGTGGCTGAACGGCAATGCCCAGAACCTCACCAACAACGGCGGCAACGACGTTGTCGCGGCAGTCTCCGCCCTCGGCTATGACGCATATATGGCTGCGGTCGCGGCCATCGAAAAGGCCCAGTCCACCGACGGCACCGCCATCCGCGACGCGCTGGCCGGTCTGTCCATCGATGCCGTTACCGGCGCGCTGAGCTTCGACGCCAACGGCGACGCGGTCAAGAGCACCGCCTACATCAAGCAGGCCATCGACGGCGGCTTCCAGTTCTACAAGGTTCAGACTGCCGCCTGAGCATTTGTCCCGCAATACTGACCACAATGGTTTCCGGCCGGAGGAAATCCCTCCGGCCGGTACGCATTTTCATCCGGCAGCGTTCGAACCCGCTGCCGGATGGAACCATTCTTTTATCGCTGCGTCCAAGCCGGCTCATTTCGGTGAGCGGTTCGCGGTTTGGACATGGCGATAAACAAAAATCAGGAGGTTCCCCATGGGTGTTCTCAAGCAATGGCTGCCCTATGTCCTGTCGGGCATTTCGGCCGGCGGCCAATATGCGCTGATCGCCGTCGGCTATACGATGGTCTATGGCATTCTGCGCCTTATCAACTTTGCACACGGCGATATCTTCATGGTCGCCGGTCTCATCATGGTCTATCTTTCGGCGACGATGCCGCTGTATTTTGCGCTGCCCGTCGTCGTGATTCTGACGGTCGCGCTCGGCTTCGCGGTGGAGCGCTGTGCGTATAAGCCGCTGCGGCAGGCCCCGCGTATGTCCGTCATGATCTCCGCCATCGGCGTGAGCTATCTGCTGCAGAACCTCGCGTATTACGTCACCGGCGGCGTCCCGAAGCAGTATCCCGAGCTGCCGTGGATCTCCGACACCATCACGATCCTCGGCGCGTCCACCAAGCGCGTGACCGTCATTACCCCGATCCTGACGCTGGCGCTGGTCGTGGCGCTCGTGGTTCTCATCAAGCGCACGAAGGTCGGCATGGCCATGCGCGCCGCGTCCAAGGATTTTGAGACGGCGCAGCTGATGGGCATCAAGATCAACTCCGTCATTTCCTTTACGTTCATCATCGGTTCCGCGCTGGCCGCCGTGGCCTCGTTCCTGTATTTCTCGAATTATACGACCATCGCCCCGGCCTCCGGCGCCATGCCGGGCCTGAAGGCGTTCGTCGCCGCCGTCTTTGGCGGCATCGGGTCGATCCCCGGCGCGGTCATCGGCGCGTTCATCATCGGCATCTGCGAGAACCTCCTCAAGGGCATGAAGCTGACGGCGTTCTCCGATGCGTTCACGTTTGCGCTGCTCATCGTCATCCTCGTCGTCAAGCCGACGGGCCTGTTCGGTGAGAAGCTGACCGAGAAAGTCTGAGGTGGAGCATATGGAAAAGAAAAAGGGCCTCTCCTTACAGACGATCCTGACCATTGCGGGCCTTGCGCTCGTCTATCTGCTGGCGTTCCTGCTCGACCGCATTCCGGGCGTGCCCATCATGCTCACGACCGTCCTGCGCAAGGGCGCGATCTATTCCCTCGTCGCTGTGTCCATGAACCTTCTGAACGGCTTTACGGGACTGTTCTCGCTCGGACAGGCGGGCTTCATGCTCGTCGGCGCGTACACGTTTGCCGCCATCAACATTTCAAGCGGCATCCGCTCGACCGTGTATCAGTATTATGACCCGCTGCTCAACTTCTCCCTGACCGAGACGCTGCAAGGTGCGCTCGGCAATACGGCAGGCACGGTTCTCGGCGTGTTCATTTCGCTGCTGCTGGCGGGACTGCTGGCGGCGGTGCTGGCGTATCTGATCGGCCTGCCTGTTCTGAAGCTCAAGAGCGACTATCTGGCCATCGCGACGCTCGGCTTTGCCGAAATTATCCGCGCCCTTGTCCAGCTGGAGGCGTTCGCGCCTGTCACCAACGGCTCGCAGCTCCTGCGCGGCTTCCCGTATTTTACGGATACGTTCATGCCGTTTGTGATCGTCGGCATCTGCATCGCCGTCGTCGTGCTGCTTATCAACTCGACCTATGGCCGCGCGTTCAAGGCCATCCGTGACGATGAGATCGCCGCCGAGGCCATGGGCATCAACCTTGCCCACCATAAACGCATGGCGTTTACCATTTCCTCGTTCTTTGCCGGGATATCCGGCGCGCTGCTGGCCATGTATCAGACCACGGTGCAGGCCAATACATTCAAATCCGCCATGACGTATGAGATTTTGCTCATCGTCGTCATCGGCGGCATCGGCTCCATCTCCGGCAGCTGCATCGGCTCGTTCCTGTTCATCGCGTGCTCGGAGTGGTGGCTGCGGTTTTTGGACAACGAGACGTATATCGGCGCGTTCAAGGTCCCGCTGCTGCGCACGGGCTTCCGGATGGTCGTGTTCTCGGTCATCATCATGATCGTGGTGCTCTTCTTCCGCAAGGGCATCATGGGCACCCGTGAGCTTTCGCTGGCCGGGCTTGCCGACAGGCTGCGGAAAGAATCCGCGAAGGGAGGAAAACAGGCATGAGCACACCCGTCCTTCATGTGGAGCATATCACGATGCAGTTTGGCGGCGTCGTCGCCGTCAACGACCTGTCCATGGATATCTATCCCGGCGAGATCGTCGCCCTCATCGGCCCGAACGGCGCGGGCAAAACCACGGCCTTCAACTGCATCACCGGCGTTTACGAGCCGACCAACGGCCGTGTGGACTTCATGGACGAACCCATCGTCTGCAACCATCCGCGCGGCAAGATGAAAAAGAGCTATGCGGGAGCGGAGTCGGAGCGTTATCTGTCCCTGCCGACCGTCTCCTACACGCCCGACAAGATCACAAAGCGCGGCATCGCGCGCACGTTCCAGAACATTCGTCTGTTCAAGTCCATGACCGTTTTTGAAAACGTCCTGACGGCCATGCACGTGCGCCGCACGTCCAATGTTTTTTCCGCCACGTTCCGCGCCAACCATAAGGAGGAGGCTGCGCAGCGCGAAAAGGCGCTGGAGCTGCTGAAAATCGTCGGCCTTGACGATGTAAAGAACGAGCTGGCGACGGCTCTGCCGTATGGCAAGCAGCGCAGGCTTGAAATTGCCCGCGCGCTGGCGACCAGTCCGAAGCTGCTGCTGCTCGACGAGCCTGCGGCTGGCATGAACCCGCAGGAGACGCTTGAGCTGACCGCTTTCATCCGCAGCATCCGCGACCGGTTCGGCCTGACCATCTTCCTCATCGAGCATCACATGAATCTTGTCATGGACATCTCCGACCGCATCTATGTCATCGACTTCGGCAAGCAGATCGCGGCGGGCGTTCCGGCGGAGATCCAAAACGATCCGCGCGTCATTGACGCGTATCTGGGGGTGGACGAGGATGCGTAATATTCTGGAAATCAAGAATCTGGTCGTCTCCTACGGCGGCATTGAGGCTGTCAAGGGCATCGACCTGAAGGTCGAAGAGGGCAAGATCGTCACCCTCATCGGCTCGAACGGCGCGGGCAAATCGACCACGCTGAAGGCAGTCGCCGGACTGGTCAGGCCGAAATCGGGTGAAATTCTCCTGAACGACGCGAATCTGGTCGGAAAATCGACCGACCAGATCGTTTCGAGCGGCGTTACGCTCGTGCCGGAGGGCCGCCGCGTGTTCGAGAACCTGACTGTTGCAGAAAATCTGCGCATCGGCGCATATCTGCGCAAGGACCCGCTGGCGGACGATCTGGCCCGGGTCTACGACCTCTTCCCGCGTTTGAAGGAGCGTGCGTGGCAGCAGGCCGGGACGCTCTCGGGCGGCGAGCAGCAGATGCTGGCTGTGGGCCGCGCGCTCATGGCAAAACCGAAGCTCATCATGATGGACGAGCCGTCTCTGGGCCTTGCACCCATCGTCGTCCGGGGCATTTTCGAGATCATCCGCGAGATCAACCGCCAGGGCATCACGGTGCTTCTCATCGAGCAGAACGCGAACATGGCGCTCAAAATCGCGGACTGGGCCTACGTCATGCAGACCGGCTCCATCCTCATGCAGGGTCCCGGCGAAGAGCTGGCCGCCAACGAGGAGGTCAAGGCCGCGTATCTCGGCACGGCAAAATAAAAGAAGCGATTCCCCCGGCAGCCGCCGGGGGATTTTTGCGCGGCTCCGGTGCGTGCGGTTTTTACACATCTTTTCCTGCTTGCCTATTGCCAGATCCGGCTGTTTTGTGCTAAACTGGATTAAATTTTCAGGAGAATCCAAATACGGGAGTGTGAATCATGAGTCGGGAACCGAAAAACAACGAAGAGGGCTTCATGTATAAGCTTGCCAGCTTTATTGTTGACAAGCGGAATCTGATTTTTCTGATCGTCGCCATCGGGCTGGTGTTTTCCGTGTTTTCACGGAACTGGGTGCAGGTGGAGAACCAGCTTTCGGCGTATCTGCCGAAGGACTCGGAGACGTACAAGGGCCTGCATCTGATGGAGGATGAATTCATCACCTTCGGCACGGCAAAGGTCATGCTTGTCAACGTGACCTATGACGAGGCGCAGGCCGTATCCGAGCGGCTGGAAGCGGTCGACGGCGTGCAGAGCGTTACGTTTGACGACACGAAGGAGCACTATACCAACGCCTCCGCGCTCTACAACATTACCTTCGACTATTCCGAGACGGACGAGATGTGCGAGACGGTCATGAACCGGGTCGAGGATGAGCTTTCCGGCTATGATATCTACGTCTCGGCGACCTTCGGCGATACCGCGTCCAAGACGCTGGCGCAGGAGATCGGCGTGATCGTCATCATCGTGGCAATCGTCGTCGTGTCCGTGCTGATCCTGACCTCGCAGACCTATGCGGAGGTGCCGGTGCTGCTCATCACGTTCATTGCAGCGGCGCTTTTGAACATGGGCACGAACTTCCTGCTTGGCACGATCTCGTTCGTGTCAAACTCCGTTACCATCGTGCTGCAATTGGCCCTGTCTGTGGATTACGCGATCATTTTCTGCAACCGCTATAAAGAAGAGCACGAAAAGCTTCCCACCCGCGAGGCCGTCATTGTCGCTCTGAGCAAGGCCGTGCCGGAGATCTGCGGCAGCAGCCTGACGACGATCGGCGGCCTGGTCGCGATGCTCTTTATGGAGTTCCGTCTGGGCTTTGACCTCGGCATCTGCCTGATCAAGTCCATTTTCTTCTCGCTGTTCGCGGTGTTCTTCCTCATGCCGGGCCTTCTGGTGCTCTTCGGCAAAAAAATTGACGCAACGCGGCACAAGAATTTCGTTCCCAAAATTCCGTTCGTCGGCAGGTTTGCCTATGCGACAAAGAAGATCATTCCGCCGATTTTTCTGGCGGTCATCATCGTCGCCATGCTCCTTGCGAATAACTGCCCGTATGTCTACGGCTTCAGCTATCTGGAGACGACCAAGCGCTCGGAGCAGCAGATCGCGGACGATCTGATGGACGAGACGTTCGGCTCGACGAATATGGTCGCCGTTGTGGTCCCGGCAGGGGATTACGCGGCGGAAAAGAAGCTGCTGGATGAGCTTGGGACATACGACGAGGTCAACTCCACGCTAGGCCTTTCCAACGTCGAGGCCATGGGCGGCTATATGCTGACCGACGCGCTGACGCCCCGGCAGTTTTCCGAGCTGACCGACCTTGACTATGAGGTCGCGGAACTGCTTTATGCGGCCTACGCTGCCGACGGTGGCAATTACGGCAAGATCATCGGCGGTCTTCCCAATTACTCCGTGCCGCTCATCGATATGTTCACCTTCCTCTACGGTGAAATGCAGGACGGCTACGTCACGCTCGACGCCGATATGACCGAGACGCTGGAAAGCGCCTATTCGCAGATCACCAACGCCCGCAAGCAGCTGCAGTCCGACGATTATACCCGTATGCTCGTCTATCTGAACCTGCCCGTGGGCGGCGACGAGACGTATGACTTCCTCGACCAGATGCGCGTCGTCGCGCACAAATACTATCCGGACGGCGAGGTATACGTCGTGGGCGATTCCTCGTCCGAGCAGGACTTCAAGACCTCGTTCTCGCGCGACAACGTCGTCGTGTCGGTGCTGTCCATCCTGATCGTTCTGGTCGTGCTGCTGTTCACGTTCAAATCAGCCGGTATCCCGGTGCTGTTGATCGTGGTCATTCAGGGCAGCATCTGGATCAACTACGGCATCCCGACCATCACCAATAGCCCCCTGTTCTTCCTGAGCTATCTGGTCGTCTCGTCCATCCAGATGGGCGCGAACATCGACTATGCAATCGTCACGACCAGCCGATTCATGGAGTTCAAGGACAAAATGCCCAAAAAGGACGCGATCATCGAAACGATGAACCTGTCCTTCCCGACGATCATCACCTCGGGCCTTATGATGGCCATCGCCGGTATCCTCATTGGACAGATGACTTCCAACGCCGCGATTGCCGGTATCGGCGACAGCCTTGGCCGCGGCACGATCCTCACGATCATCATCGTCATGTTCATTCTGCCGCAGATTCTGCTTCTGGGTGAGAAGGTCATTGATAAGACTGCGTTCGATATGCCCTCCGCCGTCTCCTCGCATCAGTCTGCGGGCCGCGTGCGCATCGACGGCATGGTGCGCGGCGAAATTCACGGCCAGATCAGCGGCATTGTACACGCGGTCGTGGAGGGGGACGTCAATATCAGCCTGCTCTCCGGCACGGCAGAGCCGGAAACCGCGGACGCGCCGCAGGCGCAGACGGAAAAGGAGGATGACGCGCATGAATAACAGAACGCTTCGGGCCCGCGTGGGTGCGGTGCTGCTGGTGCTGGCGCTTTGCCTGACCGTTCTCCCGGCAGCCGCGGCATCCGGCAGTATGCAGACCGTCTATCTGGACTCTGCTGAAGAGTTTGCCGCGTTCGCGAAAAGCTGTTCGCTCGATACCTGGTCGCAGGGAAAAACCTTCATCCTGCGCGCGGATATTTCGCTTTCCGGCGTGGACTTTACGCCTGCAGCCTCCTTCGGCGGCACGTTTGAAGGACGCGGACATACCATCTCCGATTTCAATCTCACGGAAAATGCCAGCCCGGCCGGACTGTTCGGCACGATTCTGCCCGGCGGACGCGTGGCAAACCTGAATGTTGCGGGCTCTGTAGCTGCGGGCGGCGATAAGATCGCCTGCGGCGGCATTGCGGGTGAGAACTACGGCAAGATCGTCTGCTGCACATTCACCGGCATGGTGCAGGGCGACACGCAGATCGGCGGCATCGTGGGCCGCAATCAGGCCTCCGGACAGATTGTCAGCTGCTCGTTCGAGGGCAAGGTGCAGGGCACGACCGCCACGGGCGGCATCGCGGGCCAGAATGCGGGCACCATCCGGCACTGCACGAATACAGGCAGCGTCAATATTGACAACATCGACTCTGCGCTGAGCCTCAGCGACGTTCAGATCGACACCACGCTTGATCTTGCCAATCTTGCCACCACGCAGACCTTCCTCACCACGACCGCCACAGGCGGCATTGCGGGCCGGAATACTGGCCTGATCGCAGTCTGCGAAAATACCGGCACGGTCGGCTATGAGCACGTCGGCTACAACGTCGGCGGCATTGCGGGCGTGACGAGCGGGTATCTGCTCAATAATACGAACTCCGGCACGATCTACGGCCGCAAGGACGTCGGCGGCATCGCCGGTCAGGTCGAGCCGTATGTCGCCGTGACCGTCTCCGAGAGCACAAAGCAGCAGCTGCAGAACCAGTTGAAGGAATTGAAAACGCTCACCGATCAGGCAACCGCTGACGCAGGCGGTGCGGCAAGCGACCTCGGCTCCCAGCTGGCCGGAATGGGAACGTATCTCGACAGCGCCTCGAATGCAGCCAATAATCTCCGCGCGACCGCAACTATCGATGCGGGTGCGCTGGCAAATGGCGGCGTGAGCGGCGGGGCAGACCTCACCGTCGGGGACGCGTCAGCCGGCATCGGCGCAGGCCTTGGCATCGGCGCAGGCGGGATCGGCATCGGTGCGGGCGGATACATCGACCCGTCCGATCTCTCAATCTCCGGCGGCACAGACGGCTCCGGCGCGCTCAGCGCGTCGCTGCAGATGAATGCAGACGCTTCCATGCCGGAACTGGCAAGCGCGCTGAGCGGCATGGGCGCGCAGATGCGCGCCATCGGCTCACAGGCGGCGAATCTGTCCGAGACGCTGCAAAAAGACGTGCAGGCCATCAGCGACAAGCTGGATGAGATCAGCACGACCGTCTTTGACGCCATGGACAGTCTGGAAAACCGCGACCTTGTGACCGACGGCTCGCAGACCGATCCGGAGAGCATCACCATGGGCGCTCTGCGCGGCTGTGAAAATACCGGCGCGGTGCAGGCCGACCGCAACGTCGGCGGCATCGCGGGCGCGATGGGCATGGAGGCCGGCGCTGACCCTGAAAGCGATGTCAGCCAGAGCCTGTCCACGACCGAGCGCAAGCAGTATGAGCTGCGCGCCGTTTTGCAGCGCTGCGTCTCCACGGGCGCAGTCACAGCCAAGAAGGACTGCGCGGCGGCGATCTGCGGCCGGATGGATCTCGGCCTGATCGACGGCTGCGAGGCCTACGGCAGCGTGGAGAGCCAGAGCGGCGATTATGCCGGCGGTGTCGCGGGCATTTGCAGCGCGGCGATTGAAAACTGCTGGGCCAAGTGTGCGCTTTCCGGCGGACGTTATGTCGGCGGCATCACCGGCACGGGTGTGACGGACAGCGTGACCGGCAGCGGCAGCACCGTCTCCGGCTGCGTGTCGCTCGTGTCCATCACCGGGTATTCCCAGTATGCGGGCGCGATCAGCGGCAGCAGCGCAGGTGCGTTCGCGGATAATCTCTTCGTCTCCGACACGCTGGCCGGGCTTGACGGCGCAAGCGCTGCCGGACAGGCGGAGCCGGTCTCGTATGAAGCGCTGCTCGAAAACGAAGCGCTTCCCGATGCGTTCCGCACCTTCACTGTGCAGTTCGTCGCGGGCGAGGAGGTGCTCAAGACCGTAGAAGTAAATTACGGCGAGTCCCTGCCGGACAGCGTGTACCCGGACATCCCCGCCGTCGACGGACAGTACGGCGAGTGGGACGTGCAGACGCTTGAAAATATTCAGTTTGACACAACCGTGACCGCGCAGTACCACGCCAGCATCGACGCGCTCCCGAGCGATGCGCAGCGTGCCGACGGCAGGCCCGTCTTCCTGGCCGAGGGCGCGTATACGAGCGCCGACCGCCTGCAGGCGCAGCCGCAGGCCATCACGCCCGCCGCTTTCGGCGAGATCTCTGCCAGCATCCCGGAGGCCATCCGGAAATACTGCGAGAATATCGCAGACGGCCATGCGCCCGCCGCGCACGTGGCGCGCTCCGTCGTCGAGCAGTGGCAGCTCCGCCTGCCGGACGACGGCGCGGACACGCACACCATCCGCTTCCGCGCGCCCGATGGGCAGTCCGGCAAGCTGGATATCTATCTGGAAAACGAAAACGGCGTCTGGCAGAAGGTGCCCACGACCGAGATCGGCAGCTATCTGTCCTTCGAGGCCTCCGGCCAGACCGTGCAGCTTGCGGCGCTGTCCACGTTCCCCGTCTGGTGGGTGTGGATCGTGCTGGCCGGGCTTGCGGCTCTGCTGGTGCTGCTGATCATTCATCTGATCCATAAGACCGGCAAAAAGCGCCGCCGCCAGATGCAGGCGCTGCGCAAGGCCATGCAGGACGAGCAGAACGCCAACGACGCCGTCATCGGCGTCATCGACCCGGACGCGCAGGAAGCGCCCGTCTCACCGGAGCAGCTGCAGAAAAAGAAGAAAAAGCGCCGCGTCTGGTGGATCATCGCGCTTGTGGCCGTGATTTTGATCGCCGCCGGGATCCTCATCTACCGGGCCAGTCTCAAGAGCAGCGTGGACGCGCTTCTGCTGCTGAAAAACCTCTCCGGCAGGAAGGAGCTGGACATGACCGCGTCCGTGCAGATGGAGCTTGGCGACGAGACGCTGCGAACGGACGTGCGCCTGTTCCGCACGCAGGCCGGTGGGAACACCATCCTCTGCATCGAGGATAACGGCGTGCAGCTGTATTATTATGACGGCGCGATCTACCTCGAAAACGGCAGCGCCTACCGCACGAGCGGCCTGTTCCCGGACTATTCCACGCTCGGCGAGCATCTGCTGGAACTCTACAACGCGACCGATGTGACCTACGCCCGTGAAAGTGGTGAAGAGGTCTATTCCGTGACCGCCTACGGTAAGGATGCGGAGCAGGCGCTTTCGCTGCTGACGCCGACGATTGCGGATTCGCTCAGCGCCGTCGAGAGTATCGACCTGTGTATGCACGTTGAAGACGGGGAGATCCGCTCCATCGAAGCCTCCGGCAGCTGTGAAGCGGAAGACGACAGCGGCCAGACACAGCCGATGACCGTCTGGGCCGAGCTTACCGTCCAGCAGGACGCGCAGACGGCGCACACCGTCCCCACGGCGGTCACGGATGCGATCGCGAACGGCGGCTATCAGGGCAAGCTGGAGCTGACGGAGGATCTGCTGCGCGTGCTGTCTGCCGCCTCCGAGCTTGGCAGGCGCGACCCGCTTGCCGCCCGCGTCCGGCTCAGCGCCAACTGCGGCCCCGTGATCTTCGATACGTCGCTGGATTACACCCGGACTGTAAAGGACGGCAAGACCGTCAGCTGCATCCGCACGGGCGCGCTGGAGCTGTATTTCTCCGGCGAAACAGTCCTTTCGAAGGACGGTTCTCCCGCCGTGAGTGAGCAGACGCTGGTCAAGTGCGCGGATCTGATCGATCTGGCCTACCGCGCCTGTCTGGAGGACAGCGCCGCAAGCGAGCAGACGGAGACCGGCTGGCACTATACGCTCAGCCTCAGCGCCGAGCAGACAAAGCAGGCCGCCTGCGCCATCGCGCCGGAGGCGGAGAAGCTGGACGTGCAGTACCTGCCCGGCACGCTGGAGCTGGATGTGCAGGGCGGCGCGATCACAGCCCTGCGCGTCACGACCGGCGGCAGCGTACAGGTCGGTGTCGTCGACACGCAGGTGTCGATCTCGGCCCAGTTCGACTTCCAGACCGGCCTGACCACAGACGACTGCCCCGTCCCGGCCGCAGTGCTGGAAAAGCTGTAACAGCCGTACAAAGATCGTACAAACCAAAGCCTTCCCCGCCGGGGAAGGCGGCCCGAAGGGCCGGATGAGGGCTGGGGAGCAGCTGCGATTTTGAGAAACTGCAAAATAAAGTGCAAGTGCTGCTCACCCTCATCAGTCTGCTCCGCTTCGCTCCGCAGCCAGCTTCCCCGGAGGGGAAGCCGTTGGGCGCTCCCGCGCCAGTGCACCGCAGAGCAGGCAAAACGCCCCGGTTTTCCGTTTGGAAAACCGGGGCGCAGTCATTTTTATCCCGTTACGATCTCTCCCACGCCGTTCAGAATGTAGGTCGGGCGGTAGGGATAGCCGTTTACGTCGGTGCGGCTCGTGCAGCCGGAGAGGACGAGGACGGTAGCAAGGCCGGATTCCATGCCCGCAATGACGTCGGTGTCCATCCGGTCGCCGACCATGGCGGCCTCTTCGGAGTGGACACCCAGCAGATGCAGGCCCGTGCGCATCATGAGCGGGTTCGGCTTGCCCATAAAATAGGCCTTCCGGCCCGTCGCCAATTCGACCGGCGCGACGAGCGACCGGCAGGCGGGCGCAATGCCGAACTCCGTCGGTCCCGTGAGGTCGGAATTCGTGGCGATCAGCCGCGCACCGTTCAGAACCAGCCGGACAGCCTTGGTGATGACCTCGTAATTATAGCTTGCCGTCTCGCCGACGATCACATAATCCGGGTCCACGTCGTTCATCGTGACGCCCACGTCATACAGCGCGTTCAGAAGCCCCGGCGCGCCGATCACGAACGCGGTGCAGCCCGGCGCCTGCTTTTTGAGAAACGCGGCGGTCGCCAGCGCGCTGGTGTAGAAATGCTCCTCGCCGATATCCAGTCCCATGCGCTGCAGCTTCTGCCGCAGCTCCTTGGGCGAACGCTCGGACGAGTTCGTCAGGAACAGAAACTGCTTGTCGTTTTCGTTCAGCCAGCTTACAAATTCCCGCACGCCCGGCAGCAGCTGGCTGCCGAGATAGATCACGCCGTCCATGTCGCAGATAAAGCCCTTCCGGGCGCGTAATTTTTCCAGATTCATCTCTTTGACTCCTCTCCTCCCGCTCCTGCGGCGGGGTATCTCTTTTCATTCGCTTACAGGCTCAGTATATGGGATAAGATCTGGAAAAGCAAGATAATTTGCACAGATTTAACGAAGATTTGTTGTGGATTTTACCGAAGTAGGTCAACGCAGGAAGCCCTCGAGAATTTTCTCCTCTGCTTCCTCCGGCGTCAGGCCGAGCGTTTCGAGCTTCAGCAGCTGTTCGCCCGCGATCTTGCCGATGGCGGCTTCATGCATAAGCGTCGCGTCGACGTGGTTGCAGGAAATTTCGGGGATGGAGCGCACCTTTGCCGCGCCCATGATGATCGAGTCGCACGACACATGGCCGAAGCAGGGGGCGTTGCCCTGTACGCGCGGGTAGAAGACCTGCGTGGACTGCTCCTTCGCGACAGACCGGGAGACAACGCGTGTGCGCGCGCCCGCACCGTTCAGGATCACGTCCATTTCGCTGACAGCGTGCTGATCGCCCGCCGTCAGGAGCTTTTCGTTGATCTGCACCTCGGAATTCGCGCCGTTGGCCTCGCACTTTGTATAGCGCGTCGTATCGTCCACGCCGCCGATCTGGCTGGTGTCCATGACGATGGACGCGCCCTCTTCGAGATATACGATGGTCTGCGGGTTCAGAATGCGCTTGCCCGTACCCTCGCCCTCGCCGTAGTGCTTTTCGATATAGTGAACCTTCGCGTTTTTGCCGATGTAGAAGGTATGGATGCCGTCATGCTCGGAGTCGCAGTCGCCGCAGTTGTGGATGCCGCACCCGGCCACGATGGTCACGTCTGCACCCTCGCCGACAAAGAAGTCGTTATAGACCATGTCGTGGAACCCGGCTCTGCTCAGCACGACAGGGATATGCACGTTTTCGCTCTTGGTAAAGGGCGCGATTTTGATGTCGATGCCGTCCTTGTCGGTCTTGGAGACGATCTGGATATGCTCGGAATTCTGGCGGAACGCCTTCTGTCCGTCGAGACGGATGTTCACCGCGCCGTCCGGGATGCCCGTCATATCCGAGACGGTCTTGAGAATGCTTTTCTGAATGTCGTTCAGCATATTCCGTTCACCTCCAGCAGATTGCAGCCCGCAACGGTCTGCGACAGCAGCTTCGGATAAAGCTCGTCCGCCGTGCCGCGTCCGGCGATCTCGCCGTTCGCGATCAGGATGATCTCGTCGGCCAGACGGATGATGCGCTCCTGATGGGAAATGATGAGGATCGTGCGGCCGCCCTTTTCGTGCAGCTCGCGGAATGTTTCCGTCAGCCGGGCAAACGACCACAGATCGATGCCTGCCTCCGGCTCGTCAAAGATCATAAGCCGGGAATTTTTGGCCAGCAGGGTCGCAATCTCGATGCGCTTGACCTCGCCGCCGGACAGGCTCGTGTCCACGTCGCGGTTCAGATAGTCGCGCGCGCACAGACCCACCTGCGTCAGATAGGAACAGGCCTCGTCATGGGAAAGCGCCTTGCCCGCCGCGATGGTGAGTAGGTCGGAGACCTTCATGCCCTTGAACCGGGGCGGCTGCTGAAAGGAATACGAAATGCCGCGCTTTGCGCGGTCGGTGATGGAAAGGCCGGTGATGTCCTCGCCGTCCAGAAAAATCTGGCCGCCGGTGGGGGTCGCAAGGCCCATGATGAGCTTGGCCAGCGTCGTCTTGCCGCCGCCGTTCGGGCCGGTAATGACAAGGAATTTTCCGTCTTCTACGTCCAGAGAGACGTTTTTGACAATGTCCGCGCGTCCCTGCGCGTCAGCCGCTGTCAGGCTGAGATTCTTGAGTGTCAGCATAGTTGCTCCTCTTTGTTTTTCTGATAATCTGTGGGTATTCTATCATAGTTTGTTCATTTGTGCAATGAATAGCCCGTTTTTCCAGAAAACTTTCTCTGTTTTTCCGTGAAAATTCCGCGCGGCTTTCTGTACAAACAGCATAATCTCTGCTATAATAACCACAAAGGGCGCACTGTGTGCGCTCACGTGCCATTGGCACGAGACTTTTGCTTTGCAAAAGTCTTTGTGTTGCTGTTACAGCGACAATAAAAATCGGCGATGCCGATTTTTTGCACGGCTGCGCCGTGCATACAGCGCTCAGCGCTGTAATTGTGCTATAATACAGGCAGAATGTCTATCGGTGAAGGAGCGTGGGTCTGTTGTCTGATTTGTCTGCCGTCGTCTTTGTGCCTGACGATACCGCGAAAACAGGTTTTTCCCGCCCGATGATGCTGCAGGCGATCATGGGGACGCCGCTGCTGTCGTGGCTGACGCGTTCTCTGGCCGCGGGCGGGGTCGGGCGTTTCTTTTTGGTCTGCCACGAGCGGTTCCTGTCCGAGGCGAAGCACTGCTTCCCGGACGGCTGCGAGCTGAGCTGCGCGAAGCTCGAGGAAACTGCCGACCAGCTCCACGTCTTTTTGTCCACGGCCGACGAGCAGGAGGAGGACGTCATCGTCGTCACTGGCCCCGCCGTCATTGATCCGTTCGCCGTCGACGAGGAAGCGTTCTCCGGCGCACCGGTCGAAAGCGGCGTAAGCTCCGTGAGCCGTCAGGCGCTGATGGACGCGCTGGACGATACATTTATTTTCACCGACTTCATGAAGGAGCACGGTATTCCCTATACCGACCGCGACGGCGTTTACGCCGTTTCGTCCATGCAGCAGCTGGCCGAGTGGAAGCCCGTGCTCAGCCGGGGCGTTCTGTACGATCTGGCCGCCGCAGGCGTGTCGATCTGGGACTATGACAACACCTATGTCGAGCCGACCGTCTTCGTCGGGGCCGGGGCAGAGCTGCTGCCCGGGACCGTGCTGCGCGGTACGACGTCCATCGCCGACGGCTGCATGATCGGCCCGAACAGCTATCTGGAAAACGTGAAGGTCGGAGAGAATACGCGCGTCAACGCCTCGCAGGTCTACGATTCCGAGATCGGCGCGGACACGACCGTTGGCCCCTTCGCCTACGTCCGTCCGGGTTCGCGTATCGGCTCGCACGTGCGCTGCGGCGATTTCGTGGAGGTCAAGAACTCCACCATCGGCGACGGCACGAAGATCTCCCACCTGACCTACATCGGCGACAGCGACGTAGGCAAAAACATCAACTTCGGCTGCGGCACGGTCACGGTCAACTATGACCGCGTGAAAAAATCCCGCACCGTCATTGACGACGACGCGTTTATCGGCTGCAATGCCAATCTCATCGCGCCCGTGCACATCGGGCAGGGCGCATATATCGCCGCCGGGTCCACCGTGACCGACGACGTGCCGCCCGCAGCGCTCGCCATCGCCCGCGCCCGCCAGCAGAACAAGCGCGACTGGGCCAACCGGCACAAGCTGAAGGAGAAAAAATAAGCCTCGTATCCCCGGCGGCGGGTGCCGCCATGATATAGAACACACAGAACAGGAACAGACCGAACAACACAAGAGAGAGGGTAATTTCATATGATTTCTCATGGTAAGAACGTCAAGGTATTCTGTGCCAATGCCAACCGTCCGTTTGCCGAGGGCGTCTGCCGCAAGCTGTGGCTGCCGCTGGGCGACTGCACCGTAACGACCTTTGCCGACGGCGAGGTTTCCCTGACGATCAATGAATCTGTCCGCGGCAGCGACGTATTTCTGGTGCAGTCGACCTGCAAGCCGGTCAACAACAACCTGATGGAGCTGCTCATCATGATCGACGCCTGCCGCCGTGCCTCGGCCGGCCGCATCACCGCCGTCATCCCGTACTTCGGCTACGCCCGTCAGGATCGCAAGGCCAAGGGCCGCGACCCCATCTCCGCAAAGCTGGTCGCCAACATGATCGAGGCCGCAGGCGCAGACCGCGTGCTGACCATGGATCTGCACGCGTCCCAGATCCAGGGCTTCTTTGACATCCCCGTTGACAACCTGCTCTCCAATCCCATCTTCGTGAAATATTATATGTCCAAGTTCGAGCATCCGGAGGAGATGGTCGTCGTCTCGAGCACCCGGAGGAGATGGTCGTCGTCTCTCCGGACGTCGGCTCCGTCGCCCGCAGCCGCACGTTTGCCAACAAGATGGGCATGAACCTCGCTATCGTCGACAAGCGCCGCGAAAAGGCCAACCAGTGTGAGGTCATGAACGTCATCGGCGACGTCAAGGACAAGAAGTGCATCCTCTTTGACGATATGGTCGACACTGCCGGTTCTCTGTGCAACGCGGCCAAGGCCATCGTGGAGATCGGCGGCGCGACCGAGGTCTACGCCTGCGCGACCCACGGCGTGCTCTCCGGCCCGGCCAACGAGCGCATTGCCAACAGCTGCATCAAGGAGCTGACCTTCCTGAATACCATCCCGCCGCTTGAGGGTGCGTGCAGCAAGATCAAGTATCTGGACGTTTCCCCGATCTTTGCCGACGCCATCCAGAGAATCTACGAAGAAAACTCCATGTCCGTTCTGTTCTGATTTTATGCTGTTTCAAAAGCCAACCTATGACTGGCTGATTGCGGGACTCGGCAATCCGGGTCCTGAGTATGAGAAGACCCGTCACAATACCGGCTTCATGTCCCTTGACCTGCTGGCTGCGCGCCTGCAGGTCAAGGTTTCCAAGGAGCGCTTCAAGGCCCTCACCGCGCAGGCGGACTTCGACGGCCAGCGGCTGCTTCTCATGAAGCCGCAGACCTATATGAACGCCTCCGGTATTGCGATCGAAGCCGCCGCGCACTTTTATAAGATCCCGCCGGAGCGGGTGCTCGTCCTCTTTGACGACATTTCGCTCCCCGTCGGCAAGCTCCGCATCCGCAAAAACGGCTCTGCCGGCGGCCACAACGGCCTGAAATCCATCATCTCCTGCCTCGGCTCCGACCAGTTCCCGCGCGTCAAGATCGGCGTCGGCGCGAAGCCGCACCCCGATTACGATCTGGCCGACTGGGTGCTGTCTACCGTCTCCAAGACCGAATGGCCCGACTATCAGGAGGCTATGTCCCACGCCGGCGACGCGGCCCTCTGCATCGTCAAAAACGGCTGCGAAAAGGCCGCGGCGGAGTATAACGGGAAGATGTTCTGAGCGTACCCTAAGGCATCCGCGCCTACAGGGTGCTGTGCAAATTCCCTCCCCATCTCACTTTCAATACCCACACCCCCTACGCATAGGAGACTCTCTCCTATGCGCGTTGTCTGTTGGGCAAAAAACTGTTTTTAGGAGAATCCCATGAACGTTCTGCTTTCGCTTCTGCAAAAGAGCACCGATTATAACCAGCTGCTGAAGGCCGTGGAGGCGAAGCAGGCCGTCGCTGTGTCGGGACTGAGTCAGGCCCCGCGCAGCCATGTGCTTGCCGCCGCGCACGAGCAGTCCGGCAGACCCCTCGTCGCCGTGTGCCAGGACGATATGGCCGCGAAGCGGCTGGCTTCCGAGCTGGGGGCATTCTTAGGCGAAGAGCCGCCCGTGCTGCCGTCGCGTGAGCTGACGCTGGCCGGGGCCATCGGCGTGTCCCGGCAGTGGGAGCAGCAGCGGCTGCGGCTGTTGTACGCGCTGGCGCAGGGACGCGTCCCGGTGCTGGTGGCAAGTCTGGACGCGCTGCTGCTGCGCACGCTCCCGCGGCAGACGCTCTTTTCCGCGTCCGTGACGCTTCGGGTCGGTGCGGAATACAGTATGCCGGAGCTGATCGAACGCCTGACCCGCGCGGGCTATTCCCGCGCAAGTCTGGTCGAGGGCGTGGGACAGTTCGCGCTGCGCGGCGGCATTCTGGACGTGTATTCGCCTGCGCAGGAAAAGCCGCTGCGCGCGGAGTTTTTCGGCGACGAGCTGGACACCATGGGCTATTTTGACCCCATCACGCAGCGGCGCACGGAAAACGTTGACGAGGCTGTCCTCCTGCCCGTGGCCGAGACGGAGCCGCACCTGCACCCGCAGGGGATATCCGGCCTGTGCGAGGACCTGCGCGCCATCATCGCGCGCCAGCAGCGGCGCAAAACGCCCAATCAGGCGCTGATCGAAACACTGCAGAAGGACTGCGAGGCGCTTGAAAACGAGACGCTTTTCGCCAGCGCCGACCGGTATATGGCGCTGATTTACCCGGAATTCACGACCGCCGCCTCGTATCTGCCGCAGGAGGCCATCGTCGCCTTCTGCGACCACGGCAATCTCCAGCGCGGGGAAAAAGACCGCGCGGAGGAGTTTGGCCTCCTGCTCGATTCGTTCCTGGCCTCCGGCACGCTCTTCGGCGAGCTGTGCGATTATTACGCCACGATGGACGATCTGGCCGCGTCACTGCGCGGCCGGGCTGTTATCTACTGCGACAGCTTCCTTGCCGCGCGGTACCCGGAGTCCCTGCCGCCTAAGCAGCTGCTTTCCTTTACGGCCCGGCAGCTGCCGGGCTATGGCGGAAGTCTGGAAACAGCGGCGGCTGACCTGAAAAATTACGCGTCGAACCAGTATGGCTCCATCGTCCTGTGCGGCGGACAGCGGCGCGGGGAAATTTTAAAGGAGCTGCTTGCCAAAAGCGGCCTGAACGCGCTTTTGTCCTTCCCGCTGACGAAGCTCCCGCAGCCGGGGCAGATCCTTATTGCGGGCGGCTCGCTCCCGGCGGGGCTTGAATACCCGACGCTCAAATTTGCCATCTTAACAGAGGGACAGATCGCCGTCCGGCAGGAGCGTAAGCGCGTCCGTGCGCCGAAGAAAGCCACGAACCGCAAAAAACTCGATTCGTTCACCGATCTGACTCCCGGCGATCTCGTCGTACACGAGCACCACGGCATCGGCCGCTACGTCGGCATGGAGCAGCTGAAGGTCGGCGGCGTGACGAAGGATTATGTGAAGATCGCCTATCAGGGCACGGACTGCCTGTACGTGCCCGCAACGCAGCTCGATCTGGTCAGCAAGTATATCGGCGCCGGTGAGGATACGCCCGTCCGGCTCAACAAGCTCGGCGGCGACCAGTGGCAAAAGACAAAGGCGAAGGCCAAGGCTGCGGCCAAGGATCTGGCTGCGGGCCTCATCAAGCTCTATGCCGAGCGCAAGCGCCTGCCGGGCTTCGCCTTCGCGGCGGATTCGCCGTGGCAGCAGGAGTTTGAGGAGAGCTTTGAATACGCCGAAACGGACGATCAGCTGCGCTGCATCGACGAGATCAAGCGCGACATGGAATCCCCTGCGCCGATGGACCGTCTGCTCTGCGGCGACGTCGGCTTCGGCAAAACGGAGGTCGCGCTGCGTGCGGCCATGAAGTGTATGCTGGACGGCAAGCAGGTCGCGATCTTAGTCCCGACGACCGTTCTGGCCCAGCAGCACTATCTCACGGCCATGCGCCGCTTTGCGACCTTCCCGGTCACCATCGATGTGCTTTCCCGCTTCCGTACGCCTGCGCAGATCAAAAAAACGCTCTTCGATCTGCAGTCCGGCAAGATCGATCTGATCGTCGGCACGCACAAGCTGCTGCAGAAGGACATTCATTTTCACGATCTCGGCCTGCTCATCGTCGACGAGGAGCAGCGCTTCGGCGTGACGCATAAGGAGCGATTGAAGGAACTTTCGCGCGGCGTCGACGTCTTAACCCTATCCGCAACGCCCATCCCGCGCACGCTCAATATGGCGCTGTCGGGTCTGCGCGATATGTCTACCATCGAGCAGCCGCCGCAGGACCGCTATCCAGTGCAGACCTTCGTGCTCGAGCATCAGGACGGCATTCTCGACGAGGCCATGCGCCGCGAGCTGGCGCGCGGCGGGCAGGTCTATTATCTCCACAACCGCGTGGAATCCATCGACCAGTGCGCCGCGAAGATCAAGCAGCGCATTCCGGAGGCCGAGGTCGCCGTCGCCCACGGCAAGATGAACGAGGAGCAGCTCGGCGACGTCATGCAGTCGATGTCAAACGGCGAAATTCAAATTCTCGTCTGCACGACCATCATTGAAACCGGCATTGATATCCCGAACGTCAACACGCTCATCATCGAGGACGCCGACCGGCTGGGCCTTGCGCAGCTGCACCAGATCCGCGGCCGCGTGGGCCGTTCGAGCCGCCATGCGTATGCGTACCTCACGTTCCGCAAGGGAAAAGTCCTGTCCGAGATCGCGGAAAAGCGGCTCGACACCATCCGCGAATACGCGGAGTTCGGCTCCGGCTTCAAGATCGCCATGCGCGACCTTGAAATTCGCGGTGCGGGCGATCTGCTGGGCGCGGAACAGTCCGGTCATATGATGACCGTCGGCTACGATATGTACCTGAAGCTGCTTGAGGACGCCGTGCTCGAAGAGCGCGGCGAGGCGGCGCAGAAGGAGCCAGAATGCACCGCAGACCTCACCGTCACGGCAAATATCAACAAGGACTACGTCGCCTCCGGCGAGCAGCGCATGGATCTCTACCGCCGCATGGCGGCCATCCGCACGCAGGAGGACGCAGATGAGCTGCTCGACGAGATCGTCGACCGCTTTGGCGACCCTCCGAAGGGCGTCATGAACCTCATCGCCATCGCGCTTCTGCGCGCAAGAGCCGCAGCGGCGGGCATCACGGAGATCACGCAGAAAGACGGTGCGGTTCTCCTGTCGCTTTCTACGATGGACTTTGCCGCCATCTCCGCCTGCTGCGCCGAGGCGCAGTTCAAGGGCCGCATTTTCTTCTCGGCAGGCAAGGTGCCGATGCTGTCCGTCAAGCTCAAAAAGGCTGAAGACCCGTTAAAGCTCGCGACGCAGCTCGTCGGCGTCTACGCTGCACTGCGCGCACAGACAGCGGGGACGTAAAAGACTTCTCTGTACTGATTTGCAGTCAACAATGCACTT
>HF990584.1 GCA_000432135.1 Firmicutes bacterium CAG:124 | reverse complement strand
TGCGCCGTCAGCCTGTCTGTAAAGCAGAGATACCGGATCCCGGCCTGCGCGGCGTTTCGCGTCAGGTCGTGGCTCCCGGTTTCATCACTGCGGATGAAATTGCCCGTTTTGCCATCGATCTGCGTCACGCTGTTCTCGTCCGGCCCAAAGCTGTGGCCGCTGGCGTTCAGCGCTTCAAAAATCGTCTGATCCGCCGTATAGGAGACGCGCTCCGGCGCGATCAGCAGCGTGCCGTTCCAGTCGGCAGCGAGGTAAAACCAGCCGCCCTCCGCTGCCAGTGCCTGCATCGGCAGGCAGCTAAACAGCATGATGGCTGCAAGCAGCAGCCCGAGCAACCGAACCTTTTTTTGTTTCATATCTGTCCTCCCCTATCAGTACAGGCATCGAATCCATTTCAGCCACGCGCGGCGCGGCAGCGGTACAGTCTTTTGCAGGCGGTCTATCGTCTGTTTCCAGACCCGGCGGGCGCGCTTCGCCTGCTCGCGCGTCATGGCGTGGCTGCTGAAGCG
>HF990583.1:11248-12366 GCA_000432135.1 Firmicutes bacterium CAG:124 | reverse complement strand
AGTTGGACACCTAAGAAAAAATCCATAGTGATTTTCCCCACATGGTAGAATGTTGAGACAACGGAGCATTTTGAAAAAGAATTTAAGCGATTGGACCGATATACGCAGCGGACAATGGCGCTATCGGATGGAGAATTGTCGTTTGATTTGCCTGATCCAAGACAATGAGCTGGTGATCCTAGCCCTGACGGCCGGATACCGGAGCGGCGCAAATTGTGAAAGCCGAAAGACAAAACGTTTCGCGATAGAACGGGGGAAATGTGGCAGGGGAGAAGCGGACTATCTTGCGGCGGCTTGCGCGTTTTCCACAAAAACAGCGGGAAAATTTGAGCGAACTGCTTCTTGACGCGGAAAGCATGGATAGAGTACAATGAAGAAAAAGCGAAACGTTATGCGCAAACAGGAGCAGCCAATGTCAACGATCAAGGACGTCGCCCGCCGGACCGGGCTTTCGCTGTCCACTATTTCCAAATATCTCAACGGCGGCAACGTCCGCGAGGAGAACCGCCTTGCGATCGACGCGGCGGTCGCGGAGCTGGGCTTTTCCGTCAACGTGTTTGCCCGCAGCCTCAAGGCCAACCGCTCCATGACAGTCGGTGTGCTGCTGCCGACGATCTCAAGTCCCTTTTTTGGCCGCGTGGTCGCGTCGCTGGAGCTGATTTTGCGGCGCAGCGGCTATGAATGCTTCGTATGCAGCTATGATTTTGACCGGGAGCAGGAGCTTGGCAAGCTTGCGTTTCTTGCGCGCTATCACGTCGACGGCATCGTCTACGTCCCGGAGCACGCGACCGCTGAAGAGCTTCGCGTCCGCGTCGGCACGATCCCTGTCGTGCTGATCGACCGGTCGCTGGAAAATGCGCAGTATGATACCGTCGTGGTCGACAATCTGAACGCGGTCTATATGGCCGTTGAGCATCTGATCGGCCGCGGACACCGCCGCATCGGCCTTATCGCAGGCCCGCAGACCATTTCCACCGCGCGGGAGCGCACCGTGGGCTATCGCCGCGTGCTGGCGGATTACCGTCTGCCGGTCGATGAGGCGCTCATTGCCGCCGGGAACTACGATCTCGAATCCGGCTCGCGTCTGTTTCGCGCCTTTCTCAATATGCCGGAGCCGC
>HF990583.1:4177-11229 GCA_000432135.1 Firmicutes bacterium CAG:124 | reverse complement strand
ATGCCGCAGCCGCCGACCGCCGTATTCGTCACCAACTACGACATGACGCTCGGCGCGATCATGGCTGCGCATGAGCGCGGCGTGGCCCTGCCGGACGAGGTGGATTTCATCGGCTATGACAACGTCGACCTGTGCTCCATCGTTTCGCCCAAGCTTGAAATTGTCGAGCAGCCCATGGATGAAATGGGACTGCGCGCGGCAGAGCTGCTGCTGGCGCGGCTCACGGGCGACGCGTCGCCCGCAAAGCTGCTGCGCCTCAAGGCGAAGCTTTCCAACCTGTAAGTCCCGCCCGGAAGGGCGTATGAAATGACATTCTATAAGCGTAAAGGAGTTTGTTGTATGGCTAAGAATCGTTATATCGGCGAATACCCCGTAATCGGCATCCGCCCCATCATTGATGGCCGCCGCGGCCCGATGCAGCTGCGCGAGAGTCTGGAAGATCAGGTCATGGCCATGGCCGAGGCCGCGAAGAAGCTGTTTGAGGAAAATCTGTACTATTCCAACGGCGAGCCTGTGAAGGTCGTCATGGCTGACACCTCCATCGGCCGCGTGCCGGAATCCGCTGCCTGCGCCGAGAAATTCAAGCGCGAGGGCGTCGCCATCACCCTGTCCGTTACCCCCTGCTGGTGCTACGGCTCCGAGACGATGGATATGGACCCCATGACCATCAAGGGCGTCTGGGGCTTCAACGGCACCGAGCGGCCGGGCGCTGTGTATCTGGCCTCTGTTCTGGCGACCCACGCCCAGAAGGGCCTGCCCGCCTTCGGCATCTACGGCCATGAGGTGCAGGACCGCGACCAGGTCACGGAAATCCCCGACGACGTGAAGGAAAAGCTGCTGCGCTTCGGCCGTGCCGCTGTCGCAGCCGCGACGATGCGGGGCAAGAGCTATCTGCAGATCGGCTCCGTCACCATGGGCATCGGCGGCTCCATCATGGATCAGAACTTCATGGAGGAGTATCTGGGCCTGCGCGTCGAGTCCGTTGACGAGGTCGAGATCCTCCGCCGCATGGAAGAGGGCATCTACGACCATGAGGCCTATGAAAAGGCACTGGCCTGGACGAAGGAGCACTGCAAAGAAGGCCGCGACGACAACCCCGAATACGTCGACTTCCTCGGCGAAAAGCGCCGCATCAAGTTTACAAAGGAAGAAAAAGAGAAGCAGTGGGAATTCACGATCAAGATGTACTGCATCATCAAGGATCTGATCCAGGGCAACAAGAACCTGCCCGCAGGCTTCATTGAAGAATCCGTCGGCCATAACGCCATCGCTGCCGGCTTCCAGGGCCAGAGACAGTGGACGGACCATTGGCCCAACTGCGATTATCCTGAGGCTGTCCTCAACTCGTCTTTCGACTTCGAAGGCCCAAAGGAGCCGATGGTCTTCGCAACGGAAAACGACGTGCTCAACGGCCTTGGCATGCTGTTCATGGAGCTGCTGACGAACCGCGCGCAGATCTTCGCCGACGTGCGCACCTACTGGTCGCCTGAGGCGACGAAGCGCGTCACCGGCTACGATCTCGAAGGCAAGGCGAAGGAGAACGGCGGCATTATCCATCTGCTGAACTCCGGCGCAGCCTGCCTCGACGCCTGCGGCGAGTGCACCGATGAAAACGGCAATGCCGTCATGAAGAAATGGTGGGAGGTCACGGACGAGGACATCAAGAAGATGACCGACGCGACCGTCTGGTGCGAGGCCGGCTTCGACAACTTCCGCGGCGGCGGCTTCTCCAGCCACTTTGTCACCCGCGCGGAAATGCCCGCGACCATGATCCGCCTGAACCTCGTCAAGGGCCTCGGCCCCGTGCTGCAGATCGCCGAGGGCTGGACCGTGCATCTGCCCGAGGAGGTCACCGACACGCTCATGGAGCGCACGAACCCCACGTGGCCGTGCACCTGGTTCACGCCGCGCTGCGACGGCAAGGCCGGCAGCCCGTTTGAGAGCGCTTACTCCGTCATGCAGAACTGGGGCGCGAACCACGGCGCGATCTCCTATGGCCACGTCGGCGCGGACCTCATCACGCTCTGCTCGATGCTGCGCATCCCCGTTTGTATGCACAATGTTCCGGAGCAGGATATCTTCCGTCCGGCAGCGTGGAACGCGTTCGGCATGGACAAGGAGGGCCAGGACTACCGCGCCTGCGCCGCCTACGGCCCGATGTACAAGAACATCCGCTGAGCCTTCCAAAGGGCGGGCGGCAGAATAGACTCCCTGAAGACTGACGCAATGCTTCAGCGGGAGCAATCATGGATGTCTGTGATTGCTCCCGCTGTTTTCGGCAATACAGGAGCATTTCATCTGCCGCCTTGAGTTTCTTCGCGGATTCGTATATACTGTATGGCAGATAAATGGAAAGCAGAGGAGGGCGCAGGATGTCCGGCGACGAGGCATTGTATCGGCAATATCTGTCCGGCGACGACACAGGGCTGGAGGCTCTGATGAAACAATACGGCGACCCTCTGACGATGTACATTGACGGCTATCTGCACGATGTCCATGAGGCGGAGGAGCTGATGCTCGACGTTTTCGCCTATCTTTTCACAAAGAAGCCGAGGATCCGGGATGGAGGTTTTAAGGCGTATCTGTATAAGGCGGCGCGCCACATGGCGCTGCGCTGCAAAAGCAGGCGGAAGCGCCTGTTCAGCCTCGATGAGCTGGCGGACGAGCCGGACGGCAGGCTTCTGGCGGAGGAGGTCGTCCGGACGGAGGAGCGCAGCCGCATCCTGCACGTCTGCATGGACGAAATGAACCCGGACTACCGCGAGGCCCTCTATCTCACCTATTTTGAGGGCATGAGCTACGCACAGGCCGCGCAGGTCATGGGCAAAACGGTGAAGCAGATCACAAACATGGTATATCGCGGAAAGAAAAGCCTGCGCAGGCTGCTGGAACGGGAGGGGATCACAAATGCGGAGCTATGAGGAACGGTGCGCGGAGGTGAAACGGCGAATTGCCGCAGAAAAGCGGAAGAAACGGCTCCGGCGCGGCAGGCTCGTTATGGCAGCAGCTGCGGCGGCGTGCCTTGCGCTGCTCGCTGGCGTCTCGATCGCCATGCCCGGCATGACCGCGCAGCTTCAACCCGACAGCTGCACCGGCTTTGAGACGGCGGCCAGTATGTATGGCGGCGGCGACGCGTTGGGGTATATTATCGTCGGACTTCTGGCTTTCCTTTTGGGTGTGTGCATGACCATCCTGTGCTTCCGTCTGCGGCAGATGGAGCGGGACGAGAAAGACGAGGGACAGCATGGAGCTGATTGAAAATCTGCTGCAATTACTGGTCACGTTCGCCGGGGCGTGCCTTGCCGGCTTTGCGTATTGGAAAAGCAGAGCGCAGAAGTATTTTCTGCTGTTCTGCTTCTACGGCTGCTTCGCGCTGGGCGCGCTTTACTGGACGCTGTATCTGCTGCTGTTTGGTGCGACGCCGCGTGTGTTTTATGTGTCGGAATTCGGCTGGGTGGCCAGCATGATCTTCCTGCGCATTTTGCAGGCAACGCTCTCTGGCCCGGACGAACGTGCCTTCCGCTGCCGGGTGGTATGGCTGGCGCCGCTGGTCGGCGTGCCGCTGATGGTGTTTTACTGCACCTATGGGGATATCCTCTCCAACCTGATCTGGTGCGGCATGATGATCGCGCTCTCCTTCTGCTCCATACGGGGCCTCGCTTATGCGCGTCGTCAGACCGGTGCGGCGCGGGATATGCGGCACTTTCATACCGCCGTGCTGTGCTTTGCTGCGTCTGAATATCTCCTTTGGACGGCCGGCTGCTTCTGGCAGAACGATTCGCTGGCAAGCCCGGCCTTCTGGTGCGATATTCTGCTGACGCTCGCCATTCTGGGCCTGCTGCCCGCTACGAGAAAGGCGGTGCGCACATGACCTGCATTGAAAACATTTTCATCTGCATGGCCTCGCCGCTGCTGGTCGCTGCCTTGTGCATGGGCAGGCGGCGGCTGCGCTTCTTCCTGTTCGGCGTTGCCGGGATGGGGGTGTGTCTGCTCTCGGCCTACATCAATACCTTCCTTGCGGCGGTGTATCAGGCGGACGCGCTTGCCGCCACCGTGGAGATCGCCCCGGTGGTGGAGGAGGTGATGAAGCTGCTGCCGCTGGTGTTTTACCTGCTGGTATTCGAGCCGGAGGCGGAGCGAATCAAGCCCGCCGCGATCACAGCGGCGCTTTCCTTCGCCACCTTTGAAAATGTGTGCTATCTGATCCAGAACGGAGCCGGCCGTTTTTCCTTTATCTTTTTCCGGGGCTTCGGGACGGGGGCCATGCACGTGCTCTGCGGCCTGATCGTCGGCGGAGGGCTGACGTATGCGTGGCAGCGGACGTGGCTGAAAATCGCCGGAACCTGCGGCCTTTTGGGCGCGGCCATCACCCTCCATGCGATCTATAATCTTCTCATCGCCTACGGCGGCACGGCGCAGTACATCGCCTATGTTCTGCCGGTCCTGCTGATCACCGCAGGCAAGCTGCGCATTTTTCGCTCACTGGGAGGCAGCAGGCTTGCCTGAGCGTCCGCAGCTTTTTGCAATGCACGAAAAAAAGCTTTTAGCGTCAGCTGCCAAGCGCATATGTGCGCCTGGCAGCTGACGCTAATGTTACGGCGTATTACGAACCGCTATGGAGATCAGCGCCGTCGCCATTCCCGGAGGCGAGGGTATAAAGGCCGCTGAGATAGGCCCATGTCGTCTGGTCGATCTCGCCGGTCTGCGGGAGCGCGGCCAGCCGTTGCAGCCATTTGACCGCCGCGACCGAGGGCGCGTCGTGAACCCCGGTCACGGTCAGCACCGGGGCGTTGACGTAAAAGCGCGCAAGCGCCTGAAGCATGGATTGGATCAAAAACAGGTGCGAGTTCCGGCTGCCTGCGGCAAGCGTGCGGTTCGGCGTCCAGCGGACCGTGACCGGCGCGGCGGGCAGGACGGACGGGCTTTGGACGGTATAGACCGCGACGAGTTTGTTCCACGTCGCGTTGTCCGTTTCACCGGTGACGGGCAGAGCGTTCTGCCGCTGGAATTCCCGGACGGCCTGCACGGTGTTCGGCCCGTAAATGCCGTCCGGTACGAGCTTTAAAAGCGTCTCGTCCACGTGCGCGATGGTGCGGAGCATTGTTTGAAGGCTCCGGATGGGCTGACCGACGTAGTTGGCGGGTGTGTTCATACGCTGTGCACCTCCCTGTCCTGCATACCCGACTTGAGCGTTATCCCCGGAAACTGCACGAAGCGCGTGGACTGCGCGTGCTGCAATAAAAACTGCATCCCCGCCAGATCGGACGCGCTCTGCGCGTCCAGTGTGCCGGTCGGGGCGCTTCCGGTCAGACGCTGGAAGACCGCGAGACTTTTTTTCGTCTGTGCGTCCAGCTTCCCGGTCTTTTTCGGCGCGTCCAGCTCCGGGAAGGCCGCCGCTGCGGCGATCAGCTGCTCCTGCAAATCAGCCTCCGTCACGGCCATCGGCGGACGCGTGAACGGGAAGAGCGCTTCGTCTTCGAAAACGGTCGTCTCGATGCCCGCAAACTGCGAATAGATGCTGTCCCACGTCGCGCGGTCGACTGTGCCGGTTTCCGGCAGGCCGTAGGCACGCTGGAACGTTGTGACGGCCTGCGTGGTTGTGTCGCCAAACACACCGCTGACCGGCGGCTCCTGCACGGCGGAATTGAACTGGGAAACAACGGACAGCATATATTGCAGGTGCGTCACCTTCGCGCCCTGTTCGCCGGGCAGGATCTGCTCGGGGTATTCCCACGAATAGCCGTAGAACGTCTGCCCCAGCGATTGCAGCTCGCCCAGCTTCAGAACCGCCGTATAGAGCATCACGATTGTGTACCACGTCGCGCGGCCCACAATGCTGTCGACTGTCAGAGAAAAAATGGACTGGAACGCGCGCACGGCGTTTTCCGTTGCCTCGCCGAAGATGGCGTCGACAGGAACCTTGGGAATGGCGGGGTAGTTCTGCGAAATGCGGTTGAGCGCGACCTGCAAAAACGACACGTTCACGCCGATATCGCCCCGCCGCACGGGGCTGCCGGGGTAGGACTCCTGCAAATTCTGCACGGGCGCGTTTGTCACAAACTCCACGTCCTCCCCGTAATAGGTGCGCAGAATGTCGATGGAGTTTGCGCCGTCCTGCGCCAGATACTGCGACCCCCACTGGCTCAGGCCCGAACACGTGACCGTCACGCCGTTGCAGAATTTTGCCGCCAGCGGCTCGACAAAGCCCTGCTTCCGCAGATAATCCGTGAACAGCTCGTCGACCAGCTCGGAGATATTTTCATAGATGTTGCGGCCATTGATAAATTTCTGGTCAATGGCCGTCGAGGACGTGATATCGAAGGAATACCCCCGGCTGCGGTAATACTCGGTGTAGATCCGATTGAGCGCGAACGAGATGATCGCCAGCGCGTTGGCCCGCAGCGCGGCAGGCTCCCACGTCGGGTAGACCTCGCTGGACAGGACGTTTTTCACATAGTCGGAAAACGACACGGTAACATTTTCCGCGTTCGAATCCGGCGAACCGAGATGAACGGTGATGCTTTCGGGGATGTACGGGGCGATCGTCGCCAAAAAGCTCCCTCCTTTACAGATCCTGCGCCTGCGATGGGATGTCGAATTCCTGCGTCTGCGCGTAGCTGTCCGGCAGCGTCGGCGTCGGGATAAGCACGATCTGCTGTAGCGTCTGGATACCGGGGAAGATCTGCGCGTTGTGGATGAACACGCGGTCATAGCCCGCACGCTCTCCGCGCAGGTCGACAAGGGCGTAGGGCATCTCGGCGGTCTGCCGCGTCTGGCTGTCGGACGCCGGGGGCGTGGGAACGTCAAAGGGCTCGGTAAAGCCGTCATAATTTGTCATGCGCACGGCCAGCAGCTCCTGCCTGCCGTCCGGCAGCTCGCGCGTGATGGTGAGCGTCGCGCCCGGAATGGGGATCTGCGCGGCGGATGTCACGATCTGCGCGGTCACGGTTCCGTATTCCTGCATTATACCGCCTCCTTTTTGCTTTCAGCCGTTAGCATATGCGGCAAACACAAAATTTGTGCATGAACAGAGGCTGTCCTGCGGATACTAG
>HF990583.1:0-4132 GCA_000432135.1 Firmicutes bacterium CAG:124 | reverse complement strand
ATATTCTAGGGTGTATCTGAAAACTCCCAACGCACCCGGACAGCGGGCCTTTTTGCGGTGCGCCGCGTCATTTTTCCTTGAAATACGTCAGTATTCCTGCGAAAAAATGTCTTGCGCAACGCAAAAATCCCTCGCTGCCGGTCACATCATGAGTTTTCAGATACACCCTAGATAAAAAAGCAAGGGAGCGGAGCAGTATGAACATGACCCCGAAGGAATATAACCGCTATGTGGCGCGGCTGGCTAAAAAATCGCCGCTGGGAAAGGATCTGCTGAACAGCTTTCTCATCGGCGGCCTGATCTGCGTGGTCGGCCAGCTGATTCTGAACGGCTACACCGCGCTGGAGCTTTCTGAGCAGGACGCGGCGGCGGCCACCTCGGTCAGCCTCGTGTTTTTGAGCGCTGTCCTGACGGCCCTGAGCGTCTATGACGATCTGGCGAAGATCGCGGGCGCGGGAACACTCGTGCCGATCACGGGCTTTGCCAACGCGGTCGTCTCGCCGGCAATTGAATTCAAGGCCGAGGGCTTCGTCACCGGCATGGCGGCCAAAATGTTCATCATCGCCGGCCCCGTCATCGTCTACGGCACAGTCGCCAGCGTTCTTTACGGCGTGATCCTCGTGATTTTCGGCGGTTAGACTTCCCTTTGGGCGGAAAATCGGGTATAATCAGGTTGTAATTCGATTCCTCTCAAATTCTGGCGGGAGCGGGACGCTGCTCCGCCCGACGGGCTGCAGTGATTTTTGGGGAATTTACGGCGAATGCGAAGACTCTTGCCCATTTTAGCGTAGGGGCGGACGACTCTGTCCGCCCGCAAAATACTGCGTTTTCGCGGAAATCTGCGGCGAATTTGCGACATTTTCGGGCCGACAGAGTCGTCGGCCCCTACAGGATGCGTTAAAAAACGCAATAGAAAACCACTCACGCTCATTACATAAAGGAGACACCTCATGTCCAACAGAACCATCTGCCTCATCAACGATTCCTTCCCGCCCGTAACAGACGGTGTTGCGAATGCGGTCGTCAATTATGGCCGCGCGATCACCGAGAGCGGGAGCAGGGCCGTCGTCGCAACGCCAGCCTATCCCGGTGCGGATGACAGCGGCTTCTCATTCCCGGTCGTGCGCTATCCCAGCATCGACATGACGAAGCTCGTCGGCTATCACGCGGGCTTCCCGTTCTCGGAGAAGACCATGCAGACGCTTATGGAATACCCGTTCGATCTTATCCACTGCCACTGCCCGATCACCTCCGCCGTCCTCGCGCGCGAGCTGCGCGCCCGCATCCACGTCCCGGCGGTCTTTACGTACCACACCAAGTTTGACATTGACATTGCCAACGCCATCCACGCAAAGCTTTTGCAGGAGGGCGCAAAAAAGCTGCTCGTCGACAACATCAGCGCCTTCGACGAGGTCTGGACGGTCAGCCATGGGGCAGGGGAGAACCTGCGCTCGCTCGGCTATCAGGGCGACTGGCGCGTGATGCCGAACGGCGTCGACTTCGCACGCGGCCGCGTACCGGAGGAGGACGTGCGCGCGGTCTGCCGGGACTTTGATCTGCCGGAGGGCGTGCCGGTTTTCCTGTTCGTGGGCCGCATGATGTGGTACAAGGGCCTGCGCATCACGCTGGACGCGCTCAAAAAGCTCAAGGACGCGGGGCACCCGTTCCGCATGGTCTTCGTTGGCAGCGGCGGGGATAAGGACGAGGTCGTCGCCTACGCAAACGAGCTTGGGCTTTCGGACTGCGTGTTCTTTACCTCGCCCCAATATGACCGCAGCGTCATCCGCGCGTGGTACTGCAGGGGCGATCTGTTCCTGTTCCCGTCGACGTTCGATACGAACGGCCTTGTTGTGCGCGAAGCGGCGGCCTGTGAGCTGGCAAGCGTGCTGGTGCGCGGCAGCTGTGCCGCAGAGGATATCACGGACGGCAGAAACGGCTTCCTGATCGAGGAAAACGCAGACTCCATGGCAGCGCTGCTCGCAAAGCTCTGCCATGAACCGGAGGTCCTGAAGCGCGTGGGCAGGCAGGCGCAGGAGGAAATTTATATTTCCTGGGACGACGCTGTCCACCGCGCGCAGCAGCGCTATGAGATCGTGATCGAGCAGTACCGCTCCGGTGGCCATTCCGCCCGCCGCCGCTTCTCCGACGAGTATTACCAGTCGCTTGGCCTGTGCGGCGACGTGCTCAAACGCAGCCGCGAGCACCTGCGTGAGCAATGGGACGCTTTCGCGGAGCACTTTCAGTAACGATATGCAAAACGCCGGAGGGCGCTCCTTTGGAGGCCTCCGGCGTTTTTATGCCCTGATTCAGTTTTTCAGCTTCCACGCAAGGTCGTTCAGGAACAGCTCCTGCTCCAAGCCCTCGACCGTGGTGTCCTTCGTGATGTGGACAAATTCGATTTCCATCATTCTCGCCCAGTCGCGCAGCTGCTCGGCAGTCACGTCGTAGGAAAGAACGGTGTGGTGTGCGCCGCCAGCGGTGATCCAGCATTCGACGCCCGTGGTGAGATCGGGCATCGCGCGCCACATAACGCGGGCGACCGGCAGGTTCGGCATGGGCATGATAGGCTTGACGGCCTCAATATCCTGCACGATGAGGCGCAGTCTGCCGCCCATGTCGATGAGGCTCGTGACAACGCCCTTGCCAGCCTTGCCTTCAAAGACGAGACGAGCGGGATCCTTTTCGTTCATGCCGATGCCGAGGAAGTGCGTCTCGATGCGCGGACGGCCCGATGCAACGGACGGGCAGACCTCGAGCATATGCGCGCCGAGGGAATATTCCTGCCCCTTGACGAGGTGATAGGTGTAGTCCTCCATGAACGCGGATGCGCCGTTGCCGTTTTCGCCCATGGCCTTCAGAATGGCGGTCATGGCCGCGACCTTCCAGTCGCCCTCGCCGCCGTAACCGTAGCCCTGCGCCATGAGGTGCTGGGAGGCAAGGCCCGGCAGCTGCTCCATGCCGTAGAGATCCTGGAACGTATTCGAGAACGCCTTGCAGCCCTCCGCGTCCATCATCTTCTTCATCGCAATTTCTTCACGTGCCTGATAGCGGATGGCATTGATATCGTCGGTCGCAAAGTCATACTTTTCGCGGTAAACGCTCATGAGTTCGTCAATTTCAGCCTCGGTGACAGCGTTCATTTCCTTGACCAGATCGCCGACGGCCCAGGTGTTGACCTCCCAGCCGAGCTTCTTCTGTACCTCTACCTTATCGCCCTCGGTGACGGCGACGTTGCGCATATTGTCGCCGAAACGCATGACCTTCATGTCCTTCGAGACGGCCACGCCGATGGCCGCCTTCATCCAGCTGCCGATGCGCGCCTGCACGTCCTCATCCTGCCAGTACCCGGCGATGATCTTGCGCGGCTTGCGAAGTCTCGCGCCGATGAAGCCGTGCTCGCGGTCGCCGTGCGCTGCCTGATTGAGGTTCATGAAGTCCATGTCGATCTCTTCATTGGGAATTTCGCGGTTATACTGCGTGGCGAAATGCAGCCACGGCTTCTGGAGCAGATCCAGACCGTTGATCCACATCTTCGACGGGCTGAACGTGTGGCACCACGTGACGATACCGGCGCAGGAATCATCATAATTGGCCTCTTTCACGACCTGCGTGATCTCGGCGCTGGATTTAGCTGTGACCTTGTATTTGAGCGGATACGGCAGCACGGCGGACAGCTTCTGCGCCATTTCCTCCGCGCGATTGGCGACGGTGGTCAGAACGTCCTCGCCATAGAGCGTCTGCGAGCCGACGATGAACCAGAATTCATAGTGTTTCATAGTATCTCTCCTATCAAAATTACAGATTGCGGTGCTTATTCGTCCTTGTTTTTGCGCGAGAGCACCAGACTCTGGATCACAAGGAACAGACATATCATAGCAGAAACCGTGATATTTGTCCACCATGCCTCGTCAAGTCCCAGCGAGGAGACGATATTCTTGATCGTGCTCAGGGACAAAACACCAAAGAGCGTGCCGATGATATTGCCGACGCCGCCGGTCAGCATTGTGCCGCCGATGATGGAGGACGCGATGGCGTTCATTTCCGCGCCGCTTGCGTGCGACGGGGAGCTGGAGCCGACGTGTAGGAAGTACACAAACCCGCCGATGCCTGCGAGAATGCCGCAGATGAGGTG
>HF990582.1:38565-52606 GCA_000432135.1 Firmicutes bacterium CAG:124 | reverse complement strand
GAGAAGCCATGAACGTCAGAAAACCTGTGGATTACGGCACGATGTACCGGGAATTGACTGCAATTCTTACGCAAAATCTTTCGCAGATGGACGAAGTGTACGCCATCGGCAAGGCCATCAGTCAGCGCCCGGAGAAGGGCGCGGCGGTCGCAGCCGCAGAATTCTTGCAGGCGAATTTCCCTGACCGCGCAGGCTTTTCCCCGCGCAACGTGCGCCGGATGCGCGATTTTTACAAGACTTATGAAAATGACCAAAAGCTCCTCCGGCTGGCAATGAAAATCGGCTGGACGCTGAATGTGGTCATTATGGAAGCGGAGCTGACAAGCGAGGCTCGCAAGTGGTATCTGAAACAGGCACGGGAGCGGCAGTGGTCAAAGAAAGAACTGCTGGACATTCTCAGTAGCGGCTTCGAACCGGATACGGAAGCAGATCATGAAAACTCTTCTTTGCGTTTTTCTGAGAGCTGCGGTATAATAAATCAGAAAATGAAGGAGCAGCCGTTAAGCCACCTTGCTATTACATTATCGAAAGCCATGCAAGTGCGAACCTTTCGGTCTTCATTCTGGAAGCGACCAAGGAACTGGTTGGATTTGCTGCTTACTGAGATATGCTGGACGGCGTACTGGTTTATATGGAGTATATGGAGAGCGCACCCAGCGGAAATCCGACGATGTCTCGGTCGAGAAAGCACGCCAGTATCGGTGCAGTGTTGCTGGTCTTCAGGACTTCGCATTCCATACCTGAAAGAGGTCTGACAGATGCAGAATGAAAAATATCTGGAGCTGGACGCGCTTGCTGCGCCGAACGGTTATGTCGCACCTCCAATGAAAGAAGATCTGGCTTACGTTGTCTACTTCCGCAAGACCTGTCAGCGGTATCAGATCGACTTCGCAAAAGCCGATCCGGACGAACGCGACTTCGTGATCCATATGGCAGAGAAAACATTTTTACAGAAGCGTGCTTGATTTTGTAGTTGATCGGAGTCACTCCGACAAGATGTGTGTTCATCTATAGTGTAGTGAAAACACACGTCGCTGCGGACTGCATATCGTTCGCAGCGACTTTTTATGCTTCGCATGAAAAGTCACTTCTCACTCATTTTGTCGCAGCTCCTCCCAAAATCGCAATCGCTGACGCTGGATTGCGATTTTGTTTTTCTAATTTGGCAGTTGATCCATAGTGTTCAGATCATACACGCCGCTGTGAGCATCCGGGCTGCAGCCTGCGGTGCGGTCATGCCGGAGCCGGGCGGCGTGCGCATACAGGGTGCAGAGAAGCGTTTCGCAGGAGTGCGATCATTTTAACATATTCTGCTTAAACCCACAGCCTCTTTTTCAAATGCTCCATGAAATTTATCAAATAGTGCACAAAACGACAAAAAGGATTGCCTTATAGGAACGGGATGGATAAGATAGAGATAACCCGAAATAGGAGGCAGGAAAATGGACAAACAGAAGCCGGCCCTTGTGATCATGGCTGCGGGCATGGGCAGCCGCTTTGGCGGCCTCAAGCAGATTGAACCGGTCGATCCGGAGGGGCATATCATAATCGATTTTTCTCTGTTTGATAGCTGGCGTGCGGGGTTCCGCGACGTTGTGTTTATCATCAAGCGCGAGATGGAAGCAGAATTCCGGGCGTGCATTGGCGACCGCATGGAGCGGTATTTCCATGTGTCTTATGTATATCAGGACCTTGACCGTCTGCCGGAGGGCATTGAAATTCCGAAAGGACGGACGAAGCCGTGGGGGACCGGTCACGCGCTGGCCTGCTGCAGGGGTACGGTAAACGGACCGTTTGCCGTCATCAACGCGGACGATTTCTATGGCCGTACGGCCTTTTCGGAGATTTACAGCTTTCTGGAGGCGCAGACCGACGCGAGCAAGTACGCCATGGTTGGCTACCGCCTGAAAAACACGGTGACGGAGTTCGGTTCCGTGGCCCGCGGCGTGTGTGAGATCGAAAACGGGATGCTGACCGGCGTGACAGAGCGCACGAAGATCTACAAAAAGGGCGCGGATGCCGAATATACTGAGGATGGCGTACAGTTCTTCCCGCTGGCGGGCGATACAATTGTGTCGATGAACCTCTGGGGATTCTCGGCGCGCGTGCTGGATGAGCTCTGGAACCGTATGGGGGCGTTTTTGAACGACGCCATTCCGGCCAATCCGCTCAAGTGTGAATATTTCCTGCCGTTTGTGGTGAACGCACAATTGGCGGACAAGTCTGCAAGCGTGCAGGTGCTGCCGTGCGAAGAAGCGTGGTACGGCGTGACCTACCGCGAGGATCTGGATTCGGTCCGGGAGGCTGTGGCGAGGATGAAGACGGAGGGCATTTATACGCAGGCGCTTTGGACATGACGAACAGCTTCCTGTGCGCATATCAATGACCCTTATAACAATACACAACGTCAAGCACCCGGTCAGCACAATTGCTGGCCGGGTGCGTATTTCAGCCTGTGTTCCGGAAGGATGCCGGGAACCGGCGGCTTCGGGTATATGACCTGCGGTTACGCCGTTTCCTTTCTGAACGTCACAACAAACGCGCCCTTTATCTGTGTTGACGTTCCCATGTATGCGCGGCTTTCCACATACGCCATCATACGGTTATACAGTACCACGTAGAAAAGTATGGCAAGCATACCGCCTGATGTCATGCTGATACCCTCCGTTTTGGAATTCCAGTGTTCCTTCATGATACTGATTCATGCTGCGAAATACCACCATTTTGCACGTTCTAACTGTAAACTGCAGGTTGCATTTTCTGTTTTCGTGACGGTTCCCCGAAATATTCCGGGCGATGAAGCGCCGGGGGATCGATGCCGGGCCGGTTCTGCGCAGGATGAAGCGTCTGTCAGAACGCAAAAAACACGGATGCGCCTTGTAAGGAACGCGTTTCGTATCAGTCTTTTTTGGTCATTTCGTAAAATAGTGCTTTGCTTTTCCTGCGGGATATTGTACAATAAAACAGGGCATTCCCCACCGGAGCCTATCCGGTATCCCGAACATGGAGTGATTCAATTTGCACAGCACACTACTGGCATTCGATATCGGAACCAGCGGCCTGAAGGCCTCGCTGGTCGATGAAAATCTCAATATTATCCGCAACGTCACAACATCCTATCCCACGCACCACTACCCGAACGGCGGCTGCGAACAGGAGGCCGCCGACTGGTGGATGAGCGCCGTGCGCGCCATGATGATGCTGCGGGAGCTTGCGCCCGAATACGTCAAGCGTGTCGACGCCATCGGCGTTTCCGGCCATATGCTCGGCTGCCTGCCCATGGACAAGGACGGGCAGACGCTGCGCCCCGCCATGATCCACGCCGATACCCGCGCGCTGGCCATTTCCAACGCCCTGCGCGCCAGATTTGGCCGGGATTATTTCTATGAGATCTGCGGCAACGTCCTTTCGCCCGCATCCACCCTCTGCAAGACGCTCTGGCTGAAGGAGAACGAGCCGGGGCTCTACGCCCGTACATACCGCATCCTGCAGTCGAAGGATTATCTTGTCTACCGCCTCACGGGCCACATGGAGACGACCGATATGTCCGACGCGTCCCACGGGCTGCTCATGAATCTGGAAACGCGGCAGTACGATACGGAGATGTTCCATAACGTGGGCGTCGATCTGGATAAATTCCCGCAGATCCACACCAGCTGCGAGATCGCGGGCCGGTTGTCGGAGGAAGCGGCGGGCTGCCTCGGTCTGCGTGCGGGAATTCCCGTGTCCGTCGGCGGCGGAGACGGGGCCTGCGCCAATGTCGGCGCAGGCGTGGCAAAGCCGGGCGATTTCTATCTCAGCCTCGGAACCACCGCATGGATCGCCGGTCAGATGGACGCGCCGTTCATCGACCCGCAGCACCGCGTATTCCATATTTACGCGCTCGACGGCCACGGCTGCAACGTCTTCGGCACCGAGCAGTGCGCCGGACGCTCTGTCTCATGGGCCATGGACCTGTTCGAGGTCGCCTCCGCGCGTGCGTTTGATTCCGCTGCGGCGACCGCTCCGGCAGGCGCGGGCGGCCTTATCTACCTGCCGTATCTGGAGGGCGAGCGCTCTCCCGTCTTCGACGCGCAGGCGCAGGGCGTTTTCTTCGGTATGAACACCACGCACAAGCGGGAGCATTTCCTCCGCGCCGTTCTGGAGGGCACGGCCTGCGGCCTGAGCCAGATCCTGGACGTCATGCGCGAAAAGCAGCAGATCGAGGAGCTGCGCATCATCGGCGGCGGGGCCAAGTCGAAGCTCTGGAAGCAGATCCTTGCCGATGTGTGCAATGTGACGCTCCACGATGTATCGACGTTCTCCGACAGCGCCACGAGCCTTGGCGCGGCGGCAGCCGCAGGCGTTGCCATCGGCCTGTTCGGGAATCTGCCCGAGGCGTGCAGCCACATCCGCATGAGCGGCGACATTGAACCCGACCAGGCGGTTCAGGAAGCCTACGCCCTCACCAAAAAACGCTACGCCATGCTCTATCCCAGCCTCAAGGAGGCGTTCCACACCAGAGCGTGACACCACTTCGTTGTAGGGGCGGACGACTCTGTCCGCCCGCAGAACACAGTGCTTTTTCTGTAATCCACGGCGAATTCGCAACATTTTGGGGCCGACAGAGTCGTTGGCCCCTACAGGACAGCGTTTTTCTAAGCGGAGAATTTTAAATCTGCTTCGCCACCCACAGCGTCTTCGCCAGCCCTTCCGCCGCTTCCAGCAGACCGATGCAGCTTTCCATGGAAGCGCTCACACATACAACGCCGTGTCCGCCGAGCAGGCAGAGCGGGCTGTGCGCCAGCGCGGCCTCGATGCCCTTGTGGATCTCGTGCGTCCCGTTTTTGCCGTAGGGCAGGCACACGAACCGCTGAAATACAACGTGCAGCGAGCAGTCCTCCGGGACGATAAAGTCCCGGTACCGCAGCGCATACGCCGTCAGATACGGGCAGTGGCAGTGCACGACGGCGTTCACATCCGGCCTCGCCCGGTAGACGGCCTCGTGCAGCAGATACTCGCTCGACCGCTTCCCGCGCCCGCCGATCTGCGCGCCGCTTTCGTCCATGACGCTGATATCCTCCCTCTGAAGCAGCAGCTTCATCCGGCCGGACGGTGTGATATACGTCAATCCGGTTTCCCGGTCTATGATGGAGGCGTTGCCCTCCAGCGCGGTCACGAGGCGCTTCTGCTCCAGAATGTCTGCGAAAAATGCAAGCTGCTGTGCGTAATCCATTGCAGTGTCTCCTAAAATCAAAAAATGCATATGCATATTTTATTGTCTTTGCTGCCCGAAGTCAACGGGCGGCCCGATCAAACAGGAGGTATTTGAACCATGCTGAAAAACATCCCGCCCATCCTTTCCCCGGAGCTTCTGAAGGTATTGGCCGAAATGGGCCACGGCGACCGCATCTGCATCGGCGACGGCAATTTCCCCGGCGCATCCATGGCCAAGCCCAACAATTGCGTCTTCCTCCGTGCCGACGGCCATGGCGTGCCCGAGCTGCTCGACGCGATCTTGCAGGTCATCCCGCTTGACGAGTATGTCGAGCACCCTGTCATGATCATGCAGGTCGCCGAGAAGGACAGGGGCATGGAGATCCCCATCTGGGACGAATATAAAAAGATCGTCGCCAAATACGACGCGCGCGGCGAAGCTGCCTTCGGCAGCTACGAGCGCTTCGAATTCTACGACGAGGCCCGCAAGACCTACTGCATCCTCCAGTCCGGCGAAACTGCCATCTACGCCAACGTGATTTTGCAGAAGGGCGTTATTAAATAAGCAACCTGCGCAAAGCAGCCTCGGCCATGCGGCCGGGGCTGCTTTTGTGCCTGCGTATTATTTCTTTTCCGCGTTGGCCTGTTCCAGCTTGTGCTGGCGGCGGTTGCGGACGGCTTCGTCCATCGGATGGATCTCGCCTGCGGCCTGCAGGGCCATTTTGGTCAGCAGCGGGCCGACCAGCTCGTAGATCAGAATGGCGAACAGCGTAATGTTGCGGATCAGATCACCCTCCGCGCCGAGCTGGCGCGCCGTCACGCACATGCCGAGCGCGACGCCGGCCTGCGGCAGCAGCGTGATGCCGAGATACTTGCAGATCTGCGGCTCACATTTCATGAGCTTTGCGGAATAATGCGCGCCGAGATACTTGCCAAGCGAGCGCGTCAGAATATACACAACGCCGATGAGAACGATCATACCGTCCTTGAACACGCCCAGATCCAGCCCCGCGCCGGAGATGACGAAGAACGCCGCAAACAGCGGGCTTGTCCACCGGTCGGATTTTTCCATGATCTCACCCGACAGCGGGCAGAGGTTACAGAACAGCGTGCCCAGCATCATGCACGTCAGCAGCGACGAGAAACCGATGGTCACAGGGCCGATCTTGAATTCCGCCATGGCCAGCGCCGAGGTCAGGAAAACAAATGCGATGGTCATGTTCAGACGGTTGGTGTTGGAGTTGAACAGCTTTTCCAGCTGCGTGAGCACCCAGCCGCCAAGTGCGCCGAGCGCCAGCGAGCACACGATCTCGATCAGCGGATCGACGACGATGGAGATCACATCGAACGAGCCGGTGTTGAGCGCCTTTGCGATGCCGAACGACACCGCAAACACGATCAGGCCGACCGCATCGTCCAGCGCGACGATGGGCAGCAGCAGATCGACCAGCGGGCCCTTTGCCTTGTACTGCCGCACGACCATGAGCGTTGCGGCAGGGGCCGTTGCCGTGGCGATGGCGCCGAGCGTGATGGCCTGCGCGATGGACAGCCTGCCGTTTGTAAGCAGTGCGATCACAATCAGCGCGATATCGACCAGGAACGTCGCGGCCAGCGCCTGTAAAACGCCGATGACGAACGCCTGCTTGCCTGTGTGCTTCAGTTCGGACACGCGGAACTCGCTGCCGATGGAGAATGCGATGAAGCCCAGCGCGACCTCGGAGATCAGCGACAGACTGTCTACGGATTCCTGCGTCGGGAAGCCAAGGCCCTCAATGCCGAGCAGACCCAAGCAGTACGGCCCGATCAGAACACCCGCGACCAGATACGCCGTCACAGACGGCAGCTTCAGCGGCTTTGCAACGCGGGTCATCAGCAGACCCGCAAGAACCGCAACAGATAATGATAACAGCGTGCGCATTTCAAATTCCTTCATTTCTACTTTTTTGCACACATCATTATACACGCTTCCAAGCAAAATGCAAGAAGAACTTGTGAAAAATGAATGAAATTCAAACGGTATTTTATTCAATCTGCCAGTATTTCCGGCGAAGCGGATTTTTGCTGGACAAACGCCCCGCGCGTCTGCTATGCTGAGGCGTATGGAGGCGAGAAACATGGAAGATCAGATCACAGTAAACGGCAGAGTGCTTTCCATCCGGCGGCTGCTCGGCAAGGGAAAGGGCGGCTATTCCTATCTGGCTGCGGACGAGCGCGGCGAATACGTCGTCAAGCAGATCCACCACGAGCCATGCGAGTATTATCAGTTCGGGGACAAGCTTGCCGCCGAGCAGCGTGATTATGAGCGGCTCCTGTCCGCCGGGATCCCCATGCCGCGCCTGCTGGACGTCGACACGGAAAACGAGCGCATTCTCAAGGAATACATCCCCGGCCCCACGGCAGCGGAGCTGATCGCGGAAAACCGGCTCCCCGGCTTCTGCCTCCGGCAGCTGAAGGCCATGTGCGCCCGCCTGTATCCCGTTCATCTGAATATCGATTATTATCCGACCAATTTCGTCCTGTCCGTCGACCGGCTTTATTACGTCGATTACGAATGCAACGACTACAGCCCCAAATGGGACTTCGAGCACTGGGGTGCGCAGTATTGGACGGGACAAGAATAAACGGCTGCGGCGGACGGTGAACCGTAAACCACAAGTCTGATTTTCCGATTTGTCTGGCAGTTTCAGCAATTCGGCACTGCTCCCCGACCCTCATCCGGCCCTTCGGGCCACCTTCCCCGGCGGGGAAGGCTTTGGGACGCCGCAGTCCGTCCGCGCATCATCCAAGCTTTTTATCCGACACCAAAGCAGGAGTTGAGTTTATGATCCTGAAGCAATGGCATTCCTTCTGTCTCTGCGCGGAGGACAACACGCTTTTTCCGCAGGACGCGCGGCCGTGCGGCGCTGCGTTTGCGCCGCTGGTGTTTCTCGTGCGGCGCGTTCCGCTGTGCTCGCGCGGATTATTTTATATCCATGATCTGGCCGAGCTTTCCGAGCCTGAGACTGTCCGCTGCCTGACGCCGTGCAGTCCGGCCTCCGGTGAGCTGGCCGGTTTTGTACGCGCACATGGGGCGGGCGTTCTGAACGTCTGCTTCCAAAATGCATTTGCCGTTCTGGAGGCGTGGCAGCGGCCGAAGCGAACCGGTCTTGTCCTCACGCTCGTCGGCCTTGGCGACGTGGGCGGCACGGCGCTGCTGGCGCTGAAGCTGCTGGGACATGAGTTTTCCAGGATCCAGATCTTTGACCCCAACAAGGCCCAATGCGCCCGGTATGAGCTGGAGCTGAACCAAGTGCTTTCGCCGGACGGCCAGCCGCTGCCGGAGATCGTGATCTGTGAGGAAAAGGACCTGTTTGCCTGCGACCTGTTTGCGTTTACGGCTTCGCGCGGCGTGCCGGGACTGGATACGGCGGTGAAGGACGTGCGTATGGCGCAGTACGAGGCCAACCGCGCCATGGTGGGCGCGTATGCCCGCATGGCGCGCAGCACCGGCTTCACCGGCCTGTTCTGCCAGATCTCCGACCCGGTCGACCACCTGTCGCGCTCTGTTTTTCTGCAAAGCAATCAGAACGGGGCAGGGGAGTATGATTTTTCCGGCCTGCTCCCCGAGCAGATTCAGGGCTTCGGCCTCGGCGTGATGGCCGCGCGCTGCGCGTATTACGCGCGGCAACTGGGATTAAATGAAGAGAAGCTGCGCGTCTACGGCCCGCACGGGCAGGGACTCGTCTGCGCGAACAGCTGCGGCCCGGACTATGACGCGGCCCTCTCCGCAAGGCTGACCGAACAGACCCGCACGGCGAATCTGCGCGTGCGGGAGCTTGGCTTCAAGCCGTATCTGGCCCCCGCACTGTCCTCAGCCGCAGTGAGTATTCTGCGGCTCGTGCGCGGGCAGGAGCACTTCGGTGCGGTGCCGCTCGGCGGCGCGTATTTCGGCTGCCGCAGCCGCATGACGCCGTTCGGCGTCAGCCTCATCCGGGAGAAGATCGCCCCCGCGCTTCTGGAAGAATTACAAACGACGCATACCGCATTGGAGGCGTTCGAATACTGACATGGAACAGGAACTGACGTTGGTGCGCATCGGCCATAGTGCGCGGCTGGAGCGCCTGCTGCCGCAGGCGCTGTCCGGGCTCCGCGTGAAGGAGCTTCCGCCGGAGAGAATCGAACAGGCGGCGGGCTGCCGCCTGCTTTTTGCCGCCGCGCTGGATGAATACGGCCCGGATGAGACGGTTTGCCGCCTGCTGCGGACGCTTCGGAAGCATCCGGACTGTCTGTCCGGCAGCTATGGCGGCGTGATCGTCGACGGGGCAGGGGAGCTTTATACGAAGCAGACCGCGCGGGAGCTGGTTCTTGCGGCAAATCAGGCAGGCTGCGCGTTTCCCGGCAAGCCGCTCGTCGAGGGGACGGGCTCTCTTTACAACCAGCATATTCAGGCGGGGATCCTGCATCTGAGCTGGGAGCAGACCTATGCGCACCAGCTGCGCCAGCTGGCACAGCGGCTTCTGGAGTTTGAGCCGCCGTGCTTTGCCCGGCCAAAGCTTCTCATGCTCCACGCGTCGGATAACAAGCGCTCCAATACGGTCTGGCTCGGCGAACAGGTGCTTGCGCGTTTGCCGGATGCATTTGAAATAAAGACCATTTCCCTGCAGAACGGCTCCATCCACGACTGCCGGGGCTGTTCGTATGAAGCCTGCCTGCACTTTGCCGCGCAGAGCCGCTGCTTCTACGGCGGAAGCATCTCCGACGAGGTTCTGCCCGCCATCAGCGCCTGCGACGCGATGCTCTTCCTGTGCCCGAATTATAACGACGCGGTCAGCGCCAATATCATGGCGCTGTTCAACCGCCTGACCAATCTGCTCGTCAAGCAGGATCTGTATCAGAAATATCTGTACGGCATTGTCGTTTCCGGCTATTCCGGCAGCGATATCGTCGCGCGGCAGCTGCTGGGCGCAATGTGCCTGAACAAGACGGCCATCCTGCCGCCGGACTTCTGCCTCATGCAGACGGCGCACGACCCCGGCTCCGTCCGGACTGCGGACGGGATCGACGCACGGATCACGGAATTTGCCGCACGTATTGCGAAAATTCAAACTGTACAAAAATGAAAATCCGGCGGGCATATAGTTTGTCAAACCTGCACGCTTGACGAATCGGGATGCCGGGTGTAGAATTGTTCCATCATTTAAAGCTTCACTCAATAAAAGAATATCGCAAAATGCAATGAGGAAGAAAAGTAACGCGGGACATGGCCGCAGAGAGCCGGGGATGCTGGGATCCCGGCGCCAGCGCCTTCGTGAACGAACACTTCTTAGCAGCGACCTGAACCGGAACACCGCAGTAGGGAAGACGCGCAGCGCGGCGTTAAAGCGCAGGGGCTTGTCAGAGTCCCGGAAAAGAGACTGGGTATTCCAGTAAGTTAGGTGGCACCGCGGATCGGCAGCAATTCGTCCTAAAATTTATTTTAGGCAATGCTGCGCAAATGATTCGGAGGTGCTTTTTATGTGCGCAATTTTTGGTTTTACGTCCCCCAGTCTCAAAAAGGAACAGATTCTCCCGTATTTTGAAAAAACAAAATCCCGCGGCCCGGACGACACCCGGCTCGAGCCCGCAGGCAGCGGCATGCTGGGCTTCCACAGGCTGGCCATCATGGGCCTGCACCCGGAGGGAATGCAGCCGTTCCATCGCGGCGGCGATATGGCCGTGTGCAACGGCGAGCTGTACGGCTTCCGCCCGGTCAAAAAGGCGCTCGAAGCCAAGGGCTATGTCTTCGCGTCCGATTCCGACTGCGAAATTATCCTTCCCCTGTGGCAGGAATACGGTACCGAGATGTTTGCCGGGCTTGACGCGGAGTTCGCCATGATCATCTATGATTCGGCTTCCGATTCCCTTGTCGCCGCGCGTGATCCCATCGGCATCCGTCCGCTGTTCTACGGCTATCTTGCCGACGGCTCGATCATCTTCGCCAGCGAAGCGAAAAATCTTGTCGGCCTCTGCGCGCACGTCTTCCCGTTCCCGCCGGGACATTATTATAAGGACGGCAAATTCGTCCGCTACGCTGATCTGACCACCGTTACACGTTATTCGGATGACGATCTCGATACCGTCACCAAAAAGATCCGTGAAAAGCTGATCTCCGCCGTGGAAAAGCGGCTCGACGCGGACGCGCCGCTCGGCTTCCTGCTCTCCGGCGGCCTCGATTCCAGCCTTGTCTGCGCGATCTCGGCCAAGCTCCTCGGCAAGAAGATCCGCACGTTCGCCATCGGCATGGATTTAGACCCCATCGATCTGAAATACGCGAAGGAAACCGCTGATTTCATCGGCGCGGAGCACACCGAGGTCACCATGACGCGGCAGCAGGTGCTGGACTCCCTCGAAACGGTCATCGCTCTGCTCGGAACCTATGACATCACGACCATACGCGCCAGCATGGGGATGTACCTGTGCTGCAAGGCTATCCACGAGCAGACGGACGTGCGCGTCCTCATGACCGGCGAAATTTCCGACGAGCTGTTCGGCTATAAATACACCGATTTTGCCCCCAGCGCCGAGGCCTTCCAGCAGGAGGCAAAAAAGCGCGTGGACGAGCTTTATATGTACGATGTCCTGCGCGCCGACCGCTGCATTTCCGTCAACTCGCTCGAAGCCAGAGTCCCGTTCGGCGATCTGGATTTTGTAAAATACGTCATGTCCATCCGTCCGGAGCTGAAGCTGAACACGTATGACATGGGCAAATACCTCCTGCGTAAGGCGTTCGCGGACGATCATATTCTGCCGGACGATATCCTATGGCGGCAGAAGGCTGCCTTCTCCGACGCCGTGGGCCACTCCATGGTCGACGATCTGAAGGCGTATGCCGAAAGCCTCTATTCCGATGAAGCGTTTGGAAGAGGCTGCGAAAAATACACGTTTGCAAAGCCGTTTACAAAGGAAAGCCTTCTGTACCGCGATATTTTTGAGAAATACTATCCCGGTCAGGCGGACATGGTCAAGGACTTCTGGATGCCGAACAAAGCCTGGAAGGGCTGCGATGTAAAAGACCCCTCCGCCCGTGTCCTGTCCAACTACGGCGCAAGCGGCAAATAAGCGCCTGCCTGCCGGCAGCCCGAAAAAACGCCTCCGCTTTTCAGCGGAGGCATTTTTTACGATCGGGTCTGTAAGCCGGGTTCTGTAATCGACAGTCATCTATCTAGGCGCACCGTTGCCGGTGCGCTCCAGCCACCTTCTCGGAAGCAGCCGGGCAGGCCTTGCTCCCTCTGCGGTGTTGCTCCGGATAGAGTTTACAGCAATGGACGCTTTCACACGCCATTGGGTGCGCTCTTACCGCACCTTTCCACCCTTGCCGGAGGCGGCGCGAGCCGCCTCCGGCGGTTTATTTCTGTTGCACTTTTCCTCAGATCGCTCTGGGCGGGCGTTACCCGTTATCCTTGCCCTGCGGAGCCCGGACTTTCCTCATGCGCGGCCTTTCGGCGCTGCGCCCGCGACTGTCCGACCCGGTCGCGGAAGTATTGTACTTTATTTGCAGGAAAAAGTCAAATGGATTGCAATTTCTTTCCCGCGCGGATATAATACAGGCAGGAAATTTTAAAAGAGGCTTTTGGATATGAATCATCTTGTCGACCAGTATTTTGATTCCCTGATTGATAAAAAAATCGCCGTGCTCGGCATCGGCGTGAGCAACCGGCCGCTCATCCGGATGCTCCTTGCGCACGGACTGCACGTGCTGGCCTGCGACAAAACGCCGCGGGAAAAGCTCGACGCGGAGGTTCTGGAGCTGGAGCGGGCGGGCACCGTGCTCCATGTCGGAGAGCATTATCTTGACGATGTGCAGGCTGATATCGTCTTCCGCACGCCCGGTATGCACCCGGATATCCCGGCGCTGCGCCGGCTGCGCGAAAAGGGCGCGGAGCTTACCAGTGAAATGGAAGCGTTCTTCGAGGTCTGCCCCTGCCGCATCATCGCCGTGACCGGCTCCGACGGCAAAACGACCACCACGACCCTGATCGCAAAAATTCTGGAGCACGCGGGCCACCGCGTCTGGGTCGGCGGCAACATCGGCGCGCCCCTTCTGCCGCAGGCGGCGGACATGACGCCGGCGGACATTGCCGTGGTCGAGCTCAGCTCCTTCCAGCTCATGACGATGGAGCAATCAGCCGACATTGCCGTCGTGACGAACGTGGCCCCGAACCATCTGGACGTGCACAAGGACATGGCCGAGTATGTGCAGGCCAAGAAAAACGTCTTCGAGTATCAGAACGAAACCGGCAAGGTCGTCCTGAACTACGATAACGATATCACGCGCGGCTTCGCCGCCGACGCGAAGGGAACCGTGGAGTTCTTCTCCCGGCTGGCAAGGCCGGAAAACGGCGTGTATCTGGAAGACGGCGTGATCTGCCGGAACGGAAAAAAGATCATGGCCGCCGCCGACATCCGCATTCCGGGCGTCCACAACATCGAAAACTATATGGCCGCCGCTTGTGCCGTCGAAGGACTTGCGGAGGACGAGGATATTGACGAGATCGCGCGCACATTCGCGGGTGTGGAGCACCGCATTGAGTTCGTTCGCGAGCTGGACGGCGTGAAATATTATAATGACTCCATCGCGTCCAGCCCGTCGCGCACGATCGCGGGCCTGCATTCGTTCCGCCAGAAGCTGGTTCTCATCGCGGGCGGCTATGACAAGAAGATCCCATTCGACGCGCTGGGGCCGGAGATCTGCGCGCACGTGCGCCTGCTGATCCTCTGCGGCGCAACGGCGGAGAAGATCGAAGCGGCGGTCAAAGCTGCGCCGGACTACCGGCCCGGCGAGCCCGAAATTCTGCACGCGCAGACGCTTTCGGAGGCGGGGTGGCTG
>HF990582.1:27658-38549 GCA_000432135.1 Firmicutes bacterium CAG:124 | reverse complement strand
TTGCGGAGGCGGTGCAGCTGGCAAAGACGCACACCGTTCCCGGCGATATTGTGACGCTGTCCCCGGCCTGTGCTGCGTTTGACCAGTTCAAGAATTTCATGGTGCGCGGCGAGACCTATAAAACGCTCGTGCGGGCGCTGTGAACAGGAGAAACGATATGAAGCTGAGTGAAGGCCTCCGGAAGGGGCTTGCGATCAAGGAAAAAATCGGGCGGCCCTACTGCGCCGCCGTGATCGTCGCCGCAGGCACATCCTCGCGCATGGGCGGCACGAATAAAATCCTGACGGTGCTGGAAAACCTGCCGGTCATCTGCCGAACGGTCGACGTGTTTGACAAATGCGCCATGATCGACGAGATCATCGTCGTCACGCAGCAGGAGCTGCTGGAAAAGGTCAGCCGTTATCTTAAGGCGTATGACAAAATGCGCATGGTCGTCGCGGGCGGCGAAACGCGGACGGATTCCGTCATGGCGGGCCTTGCCGCCGTGTCCGACCGGGCGCAGCTCGTCGCCGTCCACGACGGCGCACGCCCGCTTGTGACCGACGAAGTGATTTGCCGCGCTGTTTCCAAGGCAAAGAAGTTCGCCGCCGCGGCGCCCGCCGTGCGCGTCAAGGACACCATCAAAGTCTCGACCGGCGGTGCGGTCGATGAAACGCCAGACCGCAGTACGCTCTACGCCGTCCAGACCCCGCAGGTCTTTGACCGCGATCTGCTTGCCGCAGCCCTGCAGAACGCGAAAGAGCAGGGGATCGCGCTCACGGACGACTGCAGCGCCGTCGAGGCGCTCGGTATGCCCGTGCAGCTGACCGACGGCGATGAAGAGAACCTGAAGATCACAACGCCGCTCGATCTGGAGCTGGCCGCGCTGATCCTGCGCCGGAGGGCAAACGCATGAGGATCGGCCACGGCTACGACGTTCACCGGCTGGTTTCCGGCCGGGCGCTGATTTTGGGCGGGGTGACGATCCCGTATGAAAAGGGGCTGGACGGCCATTCCGACGCGGATGTGCTCGTCCATGCCGTCATGGACGCGCTGCTCGGCGCGGCAGCGATGGGGGACATCGGCAAGCTCTTCCCGGACAACGACGACCGCTATCTCGGCGCGGACAGCATGGAGCTGCTGCGCGAGGTCAGCCGCAGGCTTGAAGGGGCCGGATACCGCCTCGGCAACCTCGATGCGACCATCATCGCCCAGCGGCCAAAGCTCGCGCCGCATATCGAGCAGATGCGCCGGAATATCGCGGGCGCACTGCATACCGGTCTTGGGAACATCAGCGTCAAGGCAACGACGGAGGAGCGTCTCGGCTTCACCGGCTCCGGCGAGGGGATCGCCGCCCATGCCGTCTGTCTGATCGAATAGTCAACGGGGCTGCAGCGTGTTTCATTTCGCTGCAGCCCCGTTTTTCTGGCCGTCAGAATGCTGACCGCAGCAGCCGGGTCGCGTGCTGCGCCTGCCGGACATGAAGCCCGTATTGACGGGATAAAAGTTCTTCAAACATAGCGCGCGATAAACTCTGCAAGATCCGGAAACGGCTCAGCCCGCCAATACCGGCCGCCATCCGGCGTCCGTTCCAGAAGCCGCTTGTTGTACAATTCCCGGCGAAGCGTCGCCGGGTCGTGGAACAGCGTCCATGCATTCAGAAGCTCGTTCAGCTCCGCTTCGGTATACTGCCGTCCGGCCTCGACCTTCCCGGCCAGATACCAGAGGGCCAGCAGCTTCTTTTTATGCTTGGCCGGAAACGAGCGCAGACGCTCGTCCCCATCCAAAAAGGGCGTCAGCTCGGATCGCATACTGTTCATGTCAAATCCCTCACGATTCTTCGTTTTTCCGCTTTTTGAAGTTCTGCGGCGCGATCAGGCAGCCGAACGCGCCGACCCAGAGCAGGCCCGCGCAGATCCATTACCGCGTAAGCCCCAAAAGTATCTCCGCCAGCAGCATCAGAACGCCTGCCGCCGCCAATAATCTGACTGCTTTCTCCATGCTTCTCGACTCCTTTTGCGTCTGGCATATCAATTTTAAATATGTATTTCAGGTTATACCAGTAAATCGCCGATTTGTCAATCGCCTCCTGCCGCCGGGCGTTCTTACCGCATCACCCGTGACGGTAGATTTTCTTGTCCAGCGCGAAAATGCGGTTGGAGAAGCTTCCAACGGGCAGATCCTGCAGCGCCTCGGCGTAGATCTCCATGCGGCTGTCGATGAGGTCGATCTCGGAGAGCAGCTCCGCCTCGGCGCACATCGGGCGCACAGCTGCGCCGAATTCCGGCTCGCCGTGGTGCGAGAGGATCATGTGCTGCAAAAGTAGGCTCTTTTCCTCGGAAATGCCAAGCTCCTGCGCGCACTGCTGCACCTCCTGCGCGCCCATCACCAGATGGCCGATCAGCTGGCCGGGCAGCGAGTAATCCGTGACCAGCCCAAGGCCGGAAAACGTAAATTCCTTTTCCTTTGCAAAATCATGCAGCAGCGTTCCCGTCAGCAGCAGGCTCCGGTCGATGATCTCCCCGTAAAGCCCGGCCAGAAAATCCGCCAGCCGCAGCATATTGGACGTGTGCATGAGAAGCCCGGACAGAAAGCTGTGGTGGACGCTCTTGGCCGCCGGGATGGAACGGAACGCGTCCAGATGTCGCGCAAGCATCGTGCGGGCGACGGACTGATACTCCCTGTCCTCCATGGAGTCGATCATGCGCTCAATTTCCGCGACACGCGCGTCCGCGTCGATGGGCGCGGTCGGCACAAGGGCGGAAAGATCATACTGGTCGTTCCCATCCGCCATGCGGATGCGGCCCGCCGTCAGCTGCGGCGCACCCTTGAACTCCGACACCTGCCCACGGATCTTGACGACGCGGCCGATATCGTCCGGCCGCGCGCCGATGGGGCCGGAATAGTCCCAGACCTTCAGATCGATCACGCCGGAGCGGTCGGCCAGAACGCCGGACAAAAACGGCTTTCCCGCCGCCGTCGTCTTCAAAAACGCGTCCTTCAGAACATAAAAACCCTCTACATCGTCGCCGGTATGCAGCTCGGCGATCAGCTTGTTGTATTCCATGCTTCGTTTCCTCACTGTCTTTCAGATAAAATCTATTATATCAGTCTTTTCCCGTATCTGCAATCATACAAATGAAAAACCACTGTCTGTGAACAATTCGTGAAATCCGCAAAGGCGGCGGCGGACAGGTTGTTTTTTGCCGTTTTTTGTGATATACTGAGGCAAAATCGGAAATCAGGAGGAACAACAGGTGTCTGATTTTTCAAAGTTCCGCACGGCGGTCAGCGGCTTTAACCGCACCGACGTTGTCAATTATATCGAATCGACATCCATTGAGCACCAGAAGGCCCTGCGCAAGCTGACCGACGAGCGCGATAAGCTCGCCGCAGAAAATGCGCGCCTTCAGGTCGAACTGGCAGGTCTACAGAAGCGTCTGGAGCAGGCACAGGCGGACAACGACGCGCTTTCCGGGCAGGTGAACGCGCTCGCGCAGGAAGGCTCTGATCTGGCGGAGCAGTTGAAAAAGGCCGAAGAGGCGCAACAGGAACTGCTGACGCGCCCCGACCCGCAGCCGTCGGAGCCGGTGCCGCAGCCGGAAGAGCCGGAAACAGAAAATGAGCCGGATGAACCGGTGCAGGAACCGTCGCTCACCGAAAAGGAGCTGACCGCTTACCGCCGCGCCGAGCAGACCGAGCGCAATGCCGCCGTGCGCGCCCGGCGCATCTACGCGCAGCTGTCCAACCTCTGCGAGGATGCGCGCACCCGCTACATGGATTCCGGCGAGGAGATCGCCGCGCTGGCTGCCGACCTGTCTACCGGCCTTTCCCGCCTGCAGGACGCGTTCGCCGAGGTACAGGTGATCTTCGACGACGCGCAGAACGCCTTCGACGATATGCAGCTGCCGGAAACGGCTGCGGAGGAAACAGCAGAATAACGGCTCCCCTGAAAGGGGAGCTGGCGCGCAGCGCCTGAGGGGTTGCAGCAGGCAGGGGCGAAAAGCATAGACCGATGCACCCCGTGTGCACCACCAAATTTCATTGTAGGGGCCGATGCCTACATCGGCCCGCGCAGATTGCACCGGTTTTACGGGAATTCTCGGCGAATTCGTTATATTTTTTGGGCCGACAGAGTCGTCGGCCCCTACAACGTCCCCCGCTCTCTCCTGTAGGGGCGGACGACTCTGTCCGCCCGCAGAATGTACCGGTTTTACGGAAATCTGTGGAAAATTCGCAACTTCCCAGCGGGCCGATGTGGGCATCGGCCCCTACAGGACTGCCGCAAATCCGTACTGCCCTATAAATCCGCAAAGTCTTTATGCACTCTGTCTCTTCCCGCCCACGGGAAGATTTTTTTCACCTGGAGGTATCTATGAAACTGGTATCCTGGAATGTCAACGGCCTGCGGGCGTGTCTCGGCAAGGGCTTTCTTGACTACTGTGCGCAGGAAAATGCCGATGTGATCTGCCTGCAGGAGACGAAGCTCCAGCCGGAGCAGGCCGTCTTCGAGCTGGACGGCTATCACCGCTATTTTTATTCCGCCGAAAAAAAGGGCTATTCCGGCACGGCGATTCTGACGAAGCAGGCCCCGCTTTCTGTTCGGTATGGACTCGGACTCGACGAGCATGACCACGAGGGGCGGCTCATCACTGCGGAATACCCAGAATTTTATCTTGTCTGCTGCTATACGCCCAATTCGCAGGACGGCCTCAAGCGCCTTCCATACCGCATGGAGTGGGAAGACGCGCTGCGCGCGTATCTGCTGCGGCTGGACGCGGAAAAGCCGGTCGTTTACTGCGGCGATCTGAACGTCGCGCATGAGGAGATCGACATCAAAAACCCAAAGGCGAACCGGCAGAACGCAGGCTTTTCTGATGAGGAGCGCGCGAAAATGACCGAGCTTCTCTCCTCCGGCTTCGCCGATACGTTCCGCCGCCTGCACCCGAACCTGGCGGGCGTATACTCGTGGTGGAGCTACCGCTTCCACGCGAGGGAAAACAACGCAGGCTGGCGCATCGACTATTTTATCGTCTCCGAGCGCCTGCTGCCGCGTGTTTTGTCATCGGAGATCCGCACGGACGTGTTCGGCAGCGACCACTGCCCGGTCGTGCTGGAGCTTACCGTATGACGCCGGAGGAATTTACCGCCCGCTATATGCCGCAGTTCAGCGAGCAGCAGAAGGCCGCCGTCCGCGAGACGGAGGGGCCGGTCCTGCTGCTGGCCGTGCCCGGAAGCGGGAAAACGACGGTGCTGGTGACGCGGCTGGGGTATATGGCGCTGTGCCGCGGCATCGACCCGGCGCATATTCTGGCCGTGACCTACACCGTCGCCGCCACGCGGGAGCTTCGCGCGCGCTTTACCGCGCGCTTCCCGGAGCTTGCCGGGCAGACGCCGGAGTTCCGCACGATCAACGGCCTGTCTTCCAAGATCATTGAGGCCTGCGGACGGCAGCGCGGCCCGGCGTTTGCGCTGCAGGAAAACGCCGGCGAGCTTGCCGCGCTGGTCGGGCGCATCTATCAGGCGCTGAACGGGGACTATCCAACCGACAGCACCATCCGCGAGGTGCGCACGGCGATCACCTATTGTAAAAATATGATGCTGTCGGCGGACGAGATCGCTGCGCAGGACTTCGGCCTGCCGCGCTTTTCTGAGCTGTACGCGCACTACTGCGCTGCGCTGCGCGAGGCGCGGCAGATGGATTACGACGACCAGATGGCCTACGCGCTGGCGATCCTCAGAAAGCAGCCTGAAATTCTGGCGGAGTTTCAGGCGCGCTACCCCTATCTCTGCGTCGACGAATCGCAGGACACGTCCCGCGTGCAGCACGCGATCATTGAGCTGCTGGCAAAGAAAACCGGGAACCTCTTCATGGTCGGCGACGAGGATCAGAGCATCTACGGCTTCCGCGCGGCCTATCCGGAGGCACTGCTGCGCTTTTCTTCGGTCTGGCCGGGCGCAAAGACGCTGCTGCTGGAGGACAATTACCGCTCCACGCCGGAAATTCTGCGGCTGGCGGGCGCATTCATCAGGGGGAACCGGGATCGTTACCCCAAAACCATCCGCGCGACAAGGGCGAAGGGCTGCCGGGTGCGCCTTGCGCACGCAGCCTCCCGGCAGGCGCAGTACCGCTATCTGCTGGCGCTGGCAGGGGAGCGGCGCGCGCCGTTTGCCGTCCTGTACCGAAACAACGACAGTGCCCTTCCGCTCATCGACGCGCTGGAGCGCGCCGGGCTTCCGTACCGCTGCCGCAGCTTTGACGACACGTTCTTTACCCACCGCATCGTCAGCGACGTGCAGGACATCCTGCGCTTCGCCGCAGCGCCGGACGACGCGGAGCGCTTTCTGCGCATCTATTATAAATTCGGCGCGCTGATCTCCAAGGAGGCGGCGCAGGCCGCCTGCGTGCAGAGCGCGCGCACGCACGCGCCCATTCTGGACTGTCTGCTTGCGCAGACCGGGCTTTCGGACGAGGGCCGCGAACGCGTCCGGCGCGTAAAGGCGGGCCTTGAGCAGCTGCAAACGCTGCCCGGAGAGGTGCTGATGCGCACGATCTGGGGCACGCTGGGCTACGGCGGCTTTGTGACCGAACGGCGGCTCGATCCCGGGAAATATTTCATCCTACAGATGCTTGCCGCGCGCGAGCCGTCGGCGGAGGCGTTTCTTGCCCGGATGGACACGCTGCGGCAGACCATCCGCACGCATGAGGACGCACCGGACGCGCTGCTGACGCTTTCGACGATCCATTCGAGCAAGGGGCTGGAATACGAGCGGGTGTATCTGCTGGACGTCCACGACGGCGTGCTTCCGTCCCGGCCGGATGCGGCAGACGGAACGGAGGATGAGCGCCGGGTATATGAGGAGGACCGCAGACTCTTTTACGTGGCAATGACGCGTGCGAAGGATGAGCTGACGCTGTTTGAATACCCGGATGCGCCGTCTGCGTTCATCCGCGAGGCGCGGGGATATCTGCCCGTTCCGGTGTGCGCGAAGGACGATTTTGCCGCCATCGTGCCGGAAAACGCCTGCGGCCTGCGCTACCGCCACGAAACGCGCGGCGAGGGGAGCATTCTGGCGCAGTGCGAGGACGAGCTGCTCGTTGCCTTTCCGGACGGCGACAGCCTTATGCAGGCGGGCCGGATGCTGCTCGAACGGAGCCGCGCGGAGGTCTTCCAGCTGCCGGACGCACCTGCAGCAGCGCAGCTGCCGGACGCGCAGACATTCATACCGGGAAGCGTCATCCGGCATAAAAAATACGGCATGGGCCGCATCGTATCCATAGACGGCCCGTTCGCCGATATCCGCTTCGAAGGTGAAACAGCAGCGCGCCGCTTCCATCTGGCGCAGTCGCTGCGCAGCGGCTTCCTGTTTTCTGCGGGCTGAAACATCTTCCGTTGCCGCGCGGAGCTTCATAGAAAAAACGGGCGCGCCAGTTGGCGCGCCCGTAGTGGTATTGGGGAATTACAGCTTGGAATAGGCGACAGCGATCTTGCTTGCTGCGTGCGCATTGTTGTAGGCCAGCTCCAGATTGGCGGCGAAGGACTTGCCCTCGGTCATGTCCTTGATGTGCGCCAGCAGGTACGGCGTGATGGCCTTGCCGTGGATGTGCTCGGCGTTTGCCTGTGCAACAGCCTTGTCGATGATGCCGTTCATGTAGTTCGGATCCATCGCGTACTGCTCCGGGATCGGGTTGCCGACGACGGCACCGCCCTTGAGGCCGATGTCCCACTTGGCCTTCATGATCTTTGCGACCGTTTCCTCATCCTTGCAGTTGTAGTCGAGCTTGAAGCCGGAGGTGCGGCAATAGAACGCGGGCAGCTCGTCCGTGCGCAGACCCAGAACGGGAACGCCCTGCGTCTCGAGATATTCCAGCGTCAGGCCGAGATCAAGAATGCTCTTTGCACCCGCGCAGACGACGCAGACGGGGGTGTTGGCCAGTTCCTGCAGGTCGGCGGAGATGTCCATCGTCTTTTCTGCGCCGCGGTGCACGCCGCCGATGCCGCCGGTGGCGAAGAAACGGATGCCTGCCATGGAGGCGATGATCATGGTGGTCGCAACAGTGGTCGCGCCGGTCATGCCGGTTGCCAGATACACAGCCACATCGCGGCGGCTGACCTTGCCGACGCCCTCAGCCTTGCACATAACGAGCAGCTCTTCAGCGTTCAGACCGACCTTCAGCTTGCCGCCCATGATCGCGGTCGTCGCGGGGACAGCGCCCTCTGCGCGGACGATTTCTTCGACCTTGTGCGCGAACTCCACGTTCTGCGGATAGGGCATACCGTGGCTCAGAATGGTGGATTCCAGTGCGACGACGGGCTTGCCCGCGTCGATGGCCTCCTGAATTTCAGGGGTAACAGACAGATAATCCTTCAGATTCATATGAATAACTCCTTTCAGATGGGTGTACAAGATCAGATGCGGTGCGCCAGCAGAATTTCTTCGAGCAGGGGAATGCTCATGTTCGGGTTGATCGTCCGCTCGTGCGACACAGCCGCAATCCCGGCGGCCATGGCATAGTCCAACGTCTTTTCCACGCCAAAGCCATGGAGTGTGGCGTACAGCATGGCGGCGGCAAACGAATCGCCTGCGCCGGAGGCATTGACCATTTTTGCCGGTCTTAATTTGCGGCGCAGGACCGTGCCGGTGTCGTCCATGTACAAACAACCCTCCGCGCCGAGGCTGACGAACAGCCGCCGGAGGCCCTTGTTCAGAACGGCCTCGCCCGCGCGTTCCAGATCGCTGTCGGACTGAATTTCCATTCCGGCCAGAATTCCAAGCTCCATGCGGTTGGGCTTGGCGGTGTGGAAGCGGCCGATAAACGGCGCAACGACACGCGCATACGCGCACGAAACAGGGTCAACGCAGATGATCTGCCCCGGCGTGCACAGGTCCAGCAGCTGCAGCAGCGTTTTTTCACCCATGCAGGGGTCGCAGGTGACAACATCCGCGCCCTGGATCAGCGCTTTTTTCGACGGCAGGTAATCCTCCGGCATGTCCTGCTGGACAATGCGCATATCGGACATACCGACCAGCATATCGCCATCCGCGTCCAGAATGGATAAATACATGGAGGAGCTTGCGTCCCTTGCCTCATACAGATGGGACGCGTCGATCCCGGCGTCTTCACAGGAGCGGCGGATGAACGCGCCGAAGGTATCATCGCCCACGCAGCTCAAAAGCTTGACATCCGCGCCCAGCCGGGCGAGGTTTTCACACACGTTGCGCGTCACGCCTCCGGCGGACAGGCTGATGTGGCCGGGATTGGAATCACGCAGATGGATGGGCGCAAGGGACGCGCCGTTGAGGTCTGCATTCGCAGCGCCGACGCCGACAATATACGGCTGTTTGTCCATGAAAAACGCCTCCTCTTTTCTGGTGAAACAGTATCATAGCGAATCGACCCAAAAAAGTCAAGAGAAAAAATATGTACGTTTTGTAAACCCTTTCGAGCATAGAAAAACCGGGCGCGCCGTGAGGCGCGCCCGTGGGGAAGCTTGATCAGCGGGTGAGGAAGAACATGAGGGCGAAGAGGATCGTGATGACCCAGGTGCCAGCATTGATCTCCTTGATCTTGCCGGTGAAGATCTTGATGAAGACATAGGAAATGAGGCCGAATGCGATGCCGTAGGAGATGTTGTAGGTCAGCGGCATGAACGCGACGGTCATGAAGCCGGGAACCGCAGCGGCGGGATCGTCCCAGTCGATGGAGCGGACATTCGCCATCATGAGAACGCCGACATAGATCAGAGCCGCAGCGCAGGCGTAGGTCGGGATGAGCTGTGCGACAGGCGCAAGGAACATCGCGATGAAGAACAGAGCAGCAGTCGCCATGGAGGCAAGACCGGTGCGGCCGCCCTCGGCAACACCGGCAGAGGACTCGACGAACGTGGTGACGGTGGAGGTGCCGCAGACAGCGCCGCAGCAGGTGGCGATGGCGTCAGCCAGCATGGCCTTGTCCATGTTGGGGACGTTGCCGTCCTTGGTCAGCATATTACCGGCAGCGCAGGCGCCGTACAGCGTGCCAAGGGTATCGAACATATCGACCATGCAGAATGCAAGCATGGTGGTGAGGAACATAACGATGAAGTTGCTCATGCCGTGCTCGGCAATGTACGGGCTGAAGTTGAAGCCTTCCGTGAAGACCTTGCCGAACGCCTGCGTGCCGAAGTCCTTGAACGCGCTGAAGAAGTCGGAGGTCAGGTTGGGAGCGACAGCGGTCGCATAGAAATCGGGAACAGTGATGAGGCCGATGACGTAGTAGAGAACTGCGCCGCCGAGCATGCCCCACAGAACAGCGCCCTTGACCTTCTTCTTGGACATTGCGCCGATGGCGAAGACCGCGATGATGGTCAGGAGCATCGGGAAGATGTTGGCCCATGTCGCGGAGCCGGAGAAGACGTTGAAGGAAGAGAGATTGACGAGCGTTGCGCCGTCGTCCACGACGATACCGGCGTTCTGCAGGCCGATGAACGCGATGAACAGGCCGATACCGGCGGAGATCGCGGTCTTGACAGCGGCCGGGATGGCGTCAAAGATCATCTTGCGCAGGCCGGTGACGGTCAGCAGGACGAAGACGATGCCGTCAACCAGAACGAGAACCAGCGCGTTTGCGTAGCTCAGGCCGAAGGTGAAGCAGACGGTGTAGACGAAGAATGCGTTCAGGCCCATGCCGGACGCCTGCGCCAGCGGCAGGTTGGACAGCAGACCGATGAGAACGGTGCCGATGACGGCGGAGATGGCGGTCGCGATGTAGATCGCGCCGTAGCTGACAGTGCCGAGGCTGGAGAACATACCGGCGTTGACCATCAGAATGTAGGCCATTGCCATGAAGGTCGTCACACCGGCCATGATCTCGGTGCGCACGGTCGAGCCGTGCTCCTTTACCTTAAAGAAATTGCTCATGTAGGGAAAC
>HF990582.1:0-27631 GCA_000432135.1 Firmicutes bacterium CAG:124 | reverse complement strand
CCATCCTTTCTTTTTCTCGCGGACGGGCAAAAGTTTTTTGGCCCGCCTGACTTTCTGACAGATTGATTATAGAGGAAAGCGCCTATAAATACAAGAGTCGACACCGACAAAAAAGTTCACGGAAAATTCACACTACTGCACAAAAAATGTGTCGTTTTCGCCAATGGCGAAAAAAACAGGACGGAAGAAGGAATTGACAAGCTGGCGTTTGGCCGGTATAATATTTTTTTGGGAACGACCCGACGCATGAAGGATATGAAGGAGAAGATTCTGCATGAAATATAGAATGAACATTGCCGGTCTTGACCGGGATCTGCCGCTGTGCAAGGTATCCGACGATCTGTATATCGGCGCGTTCGTCATGTTCGGCGACGCGGAGATCACCGTCGCCTGCGCGCGCGAGCTGCTGGCCAGAGCGCCGAAGGACTATGATTATCTGCTCACGGCTGAGGCCAAGAGCATCCCCCTCATCCACGAGATGGCCCGCCAGTCCGGCGCGAAGGAATATTTCGTCGCCCGCAAGGGCCTAAAGGTCTATATGCCCCGCCCGCTGCACGTGACGGTCCGCTCCATCACGACCCAGCACGATCAGGACCTGTACCTGTCCGGCGAAGAGGCCGATAAGATCCGCGGCAAGCGCGTGCTGATCGTCGACGACGTGATCTCTACCGGCGAATCGCTTCGTGCGATGGAGGAGCTGGTCGAAAAGGCAGGCGGCACGGTCGCGGGCCGCATGGCCGTCCTCGCCGAGGGCGACGCGCAGGCGCGCAAGGACATCGTCTACCTCAACAAGCTTCCCGTCTTCAACGCCGACGGCACAGTCAAGGAATAAGTACATATCATATCGCAAAACCCTCTGCCGCTTAAATGCTGCGCAGAGGGTTTCGTCTGTTTTCAAAGGCTCTGCTGAAAGGGGAGGCCAAACCGTACGGGGGCCTACTCAGCCTCTTCCGCCAGATCGATGCCGTTGAGCTCGACGCCCTCGTCGGCCTTGATGAGGATGTACCGGACGCCGCCGAGCGTGCGCGTCTCGATGAGATCGGGCCGCTCGGGGTTGACGGTGATGGACACATCCGGCGTCTTGACAACGCACTTTTTCACGTCGATCAGGTTCCGGGGGTTGAGCACCGCGCCGCCGCCGAAGGATTCGTCGAACTGCGCGCCGAACTGCATCCGCTTGTCCTCCGACACGCCGCAGCTCTCCAGCACGTCCTTCAGCTCGTCGCCGCTGACGACCAGCGGATCGTCGCTTTTTGCCTCCTGCCACGCGTCGATGCGGTCCTTGATCTCCTGCCGCACCTGCTGGACGACGGCAAGCGAGCATTCGTCGTCCAGCGCATTGCGCAGCACGCCGCTGAAGGTGTCGCGCTGCTCGTCTGCGGGCATCGGCGGCTGGACATGGAACAGCGCGTCGATGAGCGGCTGATTGTCCGCGCCGGAGGAATGCGTGTAGAACAGGCAGTTATACAGATTTGTCCGCCGTCCGTCAAAGGCGGGGAAGAGGAAGCCGGCCTCCGGCATACCGGCGGCCCAGCCTGCCGAGCGGTTGTGGAAGGTCTTTTCCTCGGCAATGTAGCTCAGAAGCTCCCTGCCCGGCTTGACGGGGCAAACGGCGCAGACAAAATAGGAGAAGACCTCGCTGCCGTCGTCGAGCTTCGCGCCGTCTTTCGCCTTGAACGGCACGTCGTAGCGCTCATGCGCCAGCAGGATCAGGAAGTTTTCTTCAAAGCTGACCGCGCCGATGATGGTCTGGAACAGCTTCTGCCGCGCCTCCTCGTCGTCCAGCGCCGTCTCGCGCAGGCGCATGAGCAGCCGGTGCTCGTCGGAATCGGCGACCTGCTTTGTGGTGAACGAGAGGTCGAGCAGGTTCTTATCCGGCGTGCCGGACAGCGCGCGGCGGAAGATCGCCAGATATTTTTCCTTGTCCTCCTCTGTCATCAGGCCGAACGGCTCCCGGAACGTGGACAGAACCTCGCCGCTGGACGCGACATAGCAGCCGTAAACAGCGGTCAGATTGGTGCGGTCAGGCTTCATGCGGCGCCGCAGCTCGCCGATCTCTTTGTTTGTCATGGGAAAAACTCCTTGTGCTGAAAGTCTATTTATTATATCATAGATGAAAGCTGATTTCCAGCCGGAACTCTTTTGCACAGAATTCGTCCAACCCATCAGAAGGGAGAGACTACCATGATTTTTTATTTAAAAGAGGAATTTCTGTCGTTTGACCACTTTGATATCTGGGACGAAAACGAGAACCTTGTCTACAGCGCGGACCGCGAGTTTTTCAATTTCGGCAAAAAGCTGATCGTGCAGGACGCCTCCGGGCGGCAGGTCGCCGCCGTGCAGCACGTGCCGTTTTCGCTGCCGTGTACCTATGCGCTGACCATCGGCGGGCGGGAATACGACCTGACGCGGAATTTTGCGTTCTTTTCCCGCAGCTATTCTCTGGACGAGCTGGGCTGGGAGATTGAGGGCGACTTTATGAGTCTGGACTACGAGATCACGCAAAACGGCCGCCGCGTCGCGGCCATTTCCCGCGCCTTCCTGACCCTCGGCGACCGTTACGCGTTAGAGGTATTCGACCCGCAGGACGCGCTGATCGCCCTGTGCACCGTCCTCGCCATCGACTGCTGCGCCGAGGAGCACAGCCGGTAACGGACGCGTGCGCATCCGCTGAAAGGCAGCTCCCCTTATCATGCAGGCCATGATACGAGGAGCTTTTTCCGCGCTGCGCGCGAACGCCTTATTGTTTGCGCACCGGGTAGCAGGCTTCGGTGACGAATTCTTCAGGGTTCTGTGTTTCGTGCGGGCTGACGTGATAGATGTTGAACATCGGGCCGTCGCATTCATAGCCGTTATCCGCGATCCACGCGGCGATGGCCGCGTAGACCTCGCCGATCCTTTCATACGGGCCGCGGAACGTGCAGCTTGCGACGGTGACGGCGGGAAGCGTTCTGAATTTCACGTGCGCTGTATCGGGATAGCTGCCCTTGACGGTCTTCCACGCTTCGATCTCTACGTCGTGCTCCTTGTATTCCCCGTCGAGGAACGTCACGGCGCAATAGCACGGCTCGTCCGGGACGAGCCGCATCCCGTCCGTCTCCTCGCAGAGCGTCTTCCAGACGCTTCCTTCCTCCGAATAGCGCGGGATGATCGTATGGACGCAGGCCGCATAGCGTTCGGGGATGGTCTTGATGGTCACATTGTACTGCATGATGTCTTCCTTTCCCAGCCGGTTTCGGGCTGATTCCAGAAGCAGCAGCTGCCGCGCTGTTTTTGCCGCGTCGGCTTCCAGCTCGCGCCGTCTTGCTTCAAAGTACGGTGCGAGCTTTTCCGCGTCATGGCCGATCTCGGTCATGCGGCACACGTCGGCGAGGGAAAAGCCCATGCCCCGCAGGGCCGTGATCCAGCCGATCTGCGGCAGCTGATCCTCGCGGTAATAGCGGTAATCCGATTCCGGATCAATATACGCCGGGTGCAGCAGGCCCATCTCGTCGTAGTAGCGCAGCATACGGATACTGACTCTGGACAGTTTTGAAAATAATCCGATTTTCAGCATTACGGTACCTCCATGCTGATTTTTTTGAGCTCCCCGACAGCATACAGCCTGACACGGTGTCAGAGTCAAGTGCTTTTTATTTCTTTTTTTCGCCCTGTCCGACCAGACGGAGAACGGCCATTACGGCGCCGTACAGGATACCCGCGATCGCCCAGATGAACCAGCTGTATTTTGCCTGCGCGTTGCCATACGGCCCGAAGGTGTAGAACATGAAAATGGCCGTCACGACCAGCCAGTAGCAGACGCTGACCGTGCCGATCAGGCGGCTTTTGGACTTTCTCTGGCGGGTGTAGTCGCCCTCTTCCAGCAGCTTTTCCATCGCGGCAGTCTGCGTCCCGGCATAGACGAACGCGAGGCAGGCCAGCGCGACAAAGCCCAGCAGCAGGCACACCGCGCCGATGTACATGAGATCTGAGCCGGAAAGGCACATCGCCAGAAACAGCGGCAGGACGGACATGATGCACAGGATCGTGCCGATCATGTTCAGACGGTTCGCCGTGGGCTGGAAGTCCTGCTGCCGCTGCCTGACCATGCCGCTTACGCCATATTCCGTTTCAAACGGCTCGGTTTCCAGAAACGAGAATGCCTTTGCCTTTGCGCCGCACGTCAGGAAAATTCCGACCGCGGCGGCGACCAGAACGATCAGTACGCTGAGGCCAATACCAGCCGCTGCATTTTCCGTGATGTGGGCGGTATATTCGCTCAGTCCGCCGAGCAGGATCAGCGCAATGGGTGAGATCACGCACAAAAACGTGGCCAGCGCCAGCCTCGGCGCGGCAGCGCGGCGCAGTTCCAGATAACGCGAGGCCTCCTCCATGCTCACGCGGCGGCGCTGCGGCTGCTCGGGAAGGCTGGGCGCAGGCTCCTGCTCCTCCAGTTCATCCTTTAATAAGTAATCTGTGCTGACTCCGAAGATGCGGCTCAGCTGGACGATCTTATCAAGGTCGGGGACGGACTGCGCGCCCTCCCATTTGGATACGGACTGCCGCGAAACATTCAGCTGCTGCGCAAGCTCCTCCTGCGACCAGCCCGCCTTTTTCCGCAGGGCGATCAATTTGTCTGCAAAGATCATGGTTTTCTTCCTCCTGTGATTTGGGATCGATGCCGCTATTCTACGAGATCATGCGGTTGCACGCCAGCAAGTTTGCCGGAAAATCTGTCAACTGCCGGTTGCAGCTGCGGAATTTCAGGATTTCTTTATACTTCGTTTACAAACTGTTCACCACAAACCGGCCAAAATCCGGTATCCTTGGAGCATAAGGAAGCTGCTTCACGGAAATCTTCGTGGAGAGCCAACAGCAGCCTTTTAAATAGACATTCATCCATTTCTCCTCTCTTTTCTCTTTTTCTCTCAAGGAAAGCCGCCGGCAGCCATGCCGGCGGCTTTTCGTCGGTCTGTACAGGCGCCTCTGGGCAAATCCGTACTGCCTGGCCAGCCGAAAAAATGCGCCCGGCGGCTCCGTCAGGCGCATTTTTGATTATATGGTTTCCAGCTTGATCGTTCCGTCCTCGCAGGTCGCTTTGATGGAACGGAACGGGTCGACGTAGCTTTTGATGATACGCTCGGCGATGGGGTCTTCGAGGTCGGTCTGGATGGCGCGGCGGAGGTTGCGCGCGCCGTAGGCCACGGAGTAGGACTTCTTGACGAGATAATTCTTGACGCTCTCGTCCCACGTGAATGCAATGCCGCGGCCCTCCAGCGACTGCTGCAGCTCCGCGAGCATGATGTCCGCGATGCCGCGGAAATTGTCCTCGCTCAGCTGGTTGAAGCAGACGATCTCGTCGACACGGTTGATGAATTCAGGGCGCAGGAACTCGCCCAGCGCCTTCATGGCCTTCTCCTTCGACTGCTCGGTCAGACTGCGGCCAAAGCCGACGCTGCCGCCCTTCTGGTTGGAGCCTGCGTTGGAGGTCATGATGATGATCGTGTTCTCAAAGTTGACGACCCGGCCCTGCGCGTCGGTGATGCGGCCATCATCGAGAATTTGCAGCAGGATATTCAGCACGTCCGGATGGGCCTTTTCCAGCTCGTCAAACAGGATGACGGAATACGGGCGGCGGCGGATCTTTTCGGTCAGCTGACCGGCCTCGTCATAGCCGACATAGCCGGGGGGCGAGCCGATGATCTTCGAAACGCTGTGCTTTTCCATGTATTCGGACATATCGAGCCGGATGAGCGATTCGACCGATTCAAACATCTCGCTGGCAAGGCGCTTGACCAGCTCCGTCTTGCCGACACCGGTCGAGCCGACGAAGATAAACGAAACCGGGTGCTTTTTGACCTGAATGCCGACGCGGGAGCGGCGGATGGCGGACACGACGGAGGCAATCGCCTCGTCCTGCCCAACAATATGCTTTTTGAGTTCTGCGTCGAGGTTCAAAAGCTGCTCGTATTCCTGCGCACGGATCTTGCTTGCGGGAATCTTTGTCCAGAGTTCAATGATGCGGGCCAGATTATCAATCGTCAACGCGGGTTTTGGCAGCTTTTCCAGCTCCGTGATCTCGGAATCGAGCTGCAGGTTGCGGCTGCGCAGCTCCGCCATGCGGGCGTAATCGTCCTGCGTCTTTTCGGCGTTCTCCGTGAGCATGGAAAGCTCCAGATCATAATCGGCGTGCTCTTTTTTGAGCGCTTCGAGCCGGCCGATGTTCTTATTCTTGAGGTTCACGTCCGAGCACGCCTCGTCGATGAGGTCGATGGCCTTATCCGGCAGGAAACGGTCAGTGATATAGCGCTCGGAGAGCAGGACGGCCTGCCGCGCGATCTCCGGGGAGATCACAACGCCGTGGAACGTCTCATAATAGTGGCTGATGCCGCGGATGATGGCAATGGATTGTTCAATGGTTGGCTCGGCGACGGTGACGGGCTGGAAGCGGCGCTCAAGCGCGGCGTCCTTTTCGATGTGCTTGCGGTACTCGTTGAAGGTCGTCGCACCGATGACCTGGATCTCGCCGCGCGAAAGCGCGGGCTTGAGGATATTGGCGGCGTTCATGGAACCCTCCGCATCGCCCGCGCCGACGAGATTATGCACTTCGTCAATGACCAGAATGATGTTGCCGAGCTTCTTGACCTCCTCAATGAGGCCCTTCATGCGGCTTTCAAACTGGCCCCGGAACTGCGTGCCCGCGACGAGGGCCGTGAGGTCCATGAGATAGACCTCTTTGTTCTGAAGCTTATACGGGACGTCCTTGTCGGCAATTTTCTGTGCAAGGCCCTCGGCGATGGCAGTCTTACCGACGCCCGGCTCGCCGATGAGACAGGGGTTATTCTTCTGGCGGCGGTTGAGGATCTGAATGACGCGCTCCGTCTCCTCCTCGCGGCCAATGATGCGGTCGAGCCTGCCGTCGCGCGCCTTCTGCGTCAGGTTCTGGCAGTAGCTGTCGAGGAATTTGTGCTTTTTGTTCTTGGGGTTCGGCTTGTCGCCGGAGCGCTGGCGGCTCTCGGTTTTTTCCGGCTCCGGGACGGCAGGCGTGTTGTCCTGCCCCTGACCGGCGGCGCCAAAGAGCTTGTTGAGGAAGGGGAACGTGGCGGTCTGGCTGTCAGCCTCGTCGTCCTCGCTGCCGTCCTCCGCGTCATGGCCCTGACTGAGCAGGCTCTCAAGGCCGTTCATGGCCTCGGTCATTTCGCCGTTGAGATTTTCGAGGTCGTCCTCTGAAAGCCCCATGCGTTCGATCATATCGTCGACGGGCTTGATGCCCATCTCCTTTGCGCATTTGAGGCAGAGGCCCTCGTTGACGGTCTTTCCGCCGTCGATTTTCGTTATAAAAACGACTGCAAGATTCTTTTTGCATCTTGAGCACAGGGTCGGTTTCATAAAAGGCTTCTCCTTATCGTGTTTCCTTCTGCAAAGTATATCACAGGCAGGCCGTCGTATCTTTGCAGAATTGTAAACGTTTTTTGGAAAATTATTTACGGGACATACAGCGTCCCATGGCCGTTGGCCAGGAGAATGGCAGAGCCGTCCTCGCGCATGACGGCGCTGGACGCGCCGGTCGTGTTGTCGGAAACGTCGTATTCCGTGAGATTCTGATCGTAAATGGAAAGCGCGCCGCTCGTCAGGAGGGCGAGATACTTGCCCGAAGCGGAAATGTCCAGAATCTGCTCGCTGATTGGAAGCGTGCCGAGCACTGTCCCGTCATACCCGACGGTCAGGGCGGTATAGCCGTTTCCGGCCTTATAGAGATTCATGACGAGCGTGACGAAGCCGTTTCCGTCCAGCGTGTAGTCTTTGAGATAGGCGTCCTCAAAGGCGTAGCTGCCGAGGCACTGGCCGTCCAGCTCATAGAAATACAGCGCGTCTTCACACAGGACGCAGAGCGTGTTTCCGGGCAGGAAATGCAGATCGTAGATCAGGGCATTTCCGATGGGGATGGTGCGGAGAATTTCCTCCGAATCCGTCCGGAAGAGGACGACAGAGGACTGGAACATCCCGTCCTCCTGCCCGAGTGCGGCAGCGGCGGCGTATTTTGCGCCGGAGGAGACGGTGCAGCGCATGAAATACTGGCTTGACGAGAGCCAGCGGTAGATCAGCGCCTGCTGGCTGTTGTAGACATAGAGCACGGCGCGATAGCCTGACTCACTGGATAAATAGCAGATGCTGCCGTCAGACGCAATATCCGCGTCCAGAATCGGCTTCTGGGATGAAACGTGCAGGACGGAGCCGCGTTTCTGGCTGGCGGCTTCCAGCGTATTGCCGCCGGTGTCGTAGGCCAGCGCGAGGTCACCGCCGGTCTTTAAAACTGGCGCGGACATGGACGCCTGAATGGAGGCTGTCTCCACGCCGTCCTTATCGTAAAGACTCAGGCCCGTCGCGGAGGCGACGGACAGCCCGCCGGACAGCCCGGCATAGCGGTTGGAGTTGCTTTCGTCGTAGACGAATCGGCCCGTTTTGCTGTCCTCGGAGACGTTCAGATAGCGCACGTAGCGCTGCAGCGCGTCCAGATTCAGCCGGTCGCGGAACACATAGGCCGCCACGCCGCCCGTGACAAACACGAGCAGGACCGCAAACACGGCGATCCGCTTTCCTAGGCCCGGATGCTTCTGCGGATGCAGCTGCGAGATATTATCCGACATGGAAAACCGCCTTTCCGTCATCATACCAGAGCTGCGTCATGTAAAGCCCGCCGGGCGGGACGGTCGGCCCCGCCGCCGTGCGGTCGCCGTTCAGGAGGATCTGCGCGACGGCCTCCGGCGGGAACTTTCCTTCGGCGGCATAGACGCAGGTGCCCGCCATGGCGCGGGCCATATTATAAAGAAAGCCGTTGGCGCTGACGCGCAGCGAAATGAGATCGCCGTCGCGCTCGACCTTGTAATCATAAACCGTGCGCACGGTGGATTTGACATCCGTGCCGACCGAGCGGACGGCGGCGAAGTCGTGCGTGCCGATGAAGCAGTCCGCCGCGCGCTGCATGACCGTCTCGTCCAGATGCTTGGGGTAGAACCATGCACGGTTGACATAAAACGGATCGCGGATGCCGGAATTATAGATCAGATACGTATATTCCTTTTTGACGCAGGAGCCGATGGCGTTGAAGTCCTCGTGCACCTCCATCGCGTTTGTCACGACGATATCCTCCGGCAGGTGCGTGTTGAGCGCATACGGGATGCGGTCACACGGAATGCGGGCGGAAGTGCGGAAATTGGCGACATAGACGCGTGCGTGAACGCCTGCGTCCGTGCGGCCGCAGCCGGTCATATGCACCGGATGGCCGACGACGGCCGCCGCCGCCTCTTCCAGCGTCTGGCCGACGGTCGTGACCGTCTTCTGCACCTGCCAGCCGTGATAGGCTGTGCCGAGATATTTGAGCGTCAGGGCGATGTTGCGCATAGGATACTTCCTTATCATCTGAGTGTGAGCGGTGGAAATAGGAGGGCGCTTGTAGGGGCCGATGCCCACATCGGCCCGGCGGATTGCATCGTTTTTACGGTAATCTTCGGCGAATTCGTAACTTCTCATCGGGCCGATGTGGGCATCGGCCCCTACAACTCATTGGGTAGATACAGTACGGATTCGCATCGGGCCTTTGCTTTTTGTGTCTGCCTGCTGCAACCTTTCAGGGGAGCCTTTTGTTACAGGCCAAGCTGCCGCAGGACGATCATGACGGCGAGGAGGGCTGCGCCGGAGAGGTAGGCGAGGTAATCGCGCTTCTGATAGTGCAGCTCGGAGAGCTTTGTGCGGCCCTCGCCGCCGTGGTAGCAGCGGCATTCCATGGCGGTCGCAAGCTCGTCGGCCCGGCGGAACGCGCTGATGAACAGTGGCACAAGAATGGGCACGAGCGCCTTGGCGCGGCTGAGGAGGTTGCCGGATTCAAAATCCGCACCTCTGGCCTTCTGCGCCGACATGATCTTGTCCGTCTCCTCAATCAGTGTGGGAATAAAGCGCAGTGCAATGGACATCATCATGGAAAGCTCATGCACCGGCGCGTGCAGCCTTTTAAGCGGCGACAGCAGGCTTTCCAGCCCGTCCGTCAGCGCGATCGGCGAGGTTGTATAGGTTAACATAAATGTTCCGGCCACGAGCAGGGAAATGCGAAGCACCATGAAAACGGCGTTCTGAATGCCGGATTTTGTGATTTTGAAGATCCAGAACTGCGCAATTGGTTCCCCCTGTCCGTAAAGCAGGTTCAAAAGCGCGGTCAGGATGATGATGAACAGAAGCGGCTTGAGGTTTTTGAGTACGACCTTCAAGCGGATCTTGCTCATGGCAATGACGATGGCGAGGAACGCGGCAATGACCACATAGGAAACGAACCATTTCGCGAGGAACAGCGCGACGATATAGACGATCACGAGCACGAGCTTCGTGCGGGGGTCAAGCTTGTGGATGGGGGTCTGGCCGGGGAAAAACTGGCCGAGGGTCACGTCCTTCAGCATATCTGCGCGCCCCCCTTCAGAAGCGGTTCGAGAAGATCTGCCGCCTGCTCGACCGTATAGGCCGAGGCCGGGACGTTCACGCCGAGCTGCTGCAGCCGCAGCAGCACCTGCGTCATGCACGGCACATTCAGACCCATGGAGACAAGCTCCGCCGCGTGGGAAAAGACCTCGGACGGTGCGCCGGTCATGACGGCGGTTCCCTTTTCCATGACGATCAGGCGGTCAACGTTGGAGGCGATCTCCTCCATCGAGTGGCTGACCATCACAACAGCCGCTTGCTGCGCGGCCTGATAATCGCGGATATTTTTGAGAATGCTCTCGCGGCCTGCGGGGTCAAGTCCCGCCGTCGGCTCGTCGAGAATGAGCACGTCCGGCTCCATGGCGATCACGCCCGCGATGGCCGCGCGGCGCTTCTGTCCGCCGGAAAGATCAAATGGGGATTTGGCAAGCTCCGCCTCGGAAATGCCGACAAAGCCCGCCGCACGGCGGACACGCGCGTCGATCTCGTCTTTGGAAAGGCCCATGTTTTTCGGGCCGAAGGCGATATCGGCGTAGACAGTCTCCTCAAACAGCTGATATTCCGGGTACTGGAACACCAGACCGACGCGGAAGCGGATCTGGCGGGTGAACTTGGGGTCCTCCCAGATGTCGCGGCCGTCAAACAGCACATGGCCGGACGTCGGCTTCAGAAGGCCGTTCATATGCTGCACCAGCGTGGATTTGCCGGAGCCGGTATGGCCGATGAGGCCGACGAACTCGCCCCGGCTGATCGTCAGATCGACGTTCGAAAGCGCCGCGTGTTCAAACGGCGTATCCGGGCTGTAGATATGGGAAAGCTTCTGTATCTCTAAAATAGGCGTCAAGGCTTCTTCCTCCGGGTGTTCTGGTTCAGCTGCGCGCGATGCGCTGCCGGAGCAGCTGCGCGCAGGCCTCCGGCGTCAGCGCGTCGGTCGGAATGTCGACGCCGCGGCGCTTCAGCTCCAGCAGCAGCTGCTCGGTCTGCGGCACGTCGAGGCCGACGCTGCGCAGCAGCGGCTCCTGCGCGAAGACCGCCTGCGGCGTTCCGTCGGCGACGATCCTGCCCTCGGACATGGCGATCACGCGGTCCGCGCGTGCGGCCTCGTCCATGTGATGGGTGATCAGAATGACCGTCATGCCGGTTTCCCGGTTCAGCCGTTCGATGGTATCGAGCACCTCGCGCCGGCCCTGCGGGTCGAGCATGGCAGTCGGCTCGTCGAGCACGACGCACTGCGGCTGCATGGCGAGCACGCCCGCGATGGCCACGCGCTGCTTCTGCCCGCCAGACAGGAGCTGCGGGGCGTAGGTGCGGTAGTCGTACATCCCGACGGCCCTGAGCGCGTCGTCGACGCGCTGCCGGATCTCCTGCGACGCGACGCCGAGGTTTTCCGGCGCAAAGGCGACGTCCTCCTCTACGACATTGGAGACGATCTGGTTGTCCGGGTTCTGGAAGACCATGCCGACGTGCTGCCGGATGGCGAGAAGCATCTCCTCGTCCTTCGTATCCATGCCGTAGACCGTCACGCTGCCGCCTGCGGGCAGGAGAATGGCGTTAAAATGCTTGGCAAGCGTCGACTTGCCGCAGCCGTTATGTCCGAGCACGGCGACAAAGCTTCCCTGCTCAATGGACAGGCTCAGGTCGTCGAAGACGATATGCGTCTCGCCGCCGTCCTGACCCTCATACGTATAATGCAGGTCGTTTACCTGAATCGCTGTGGTCATGGCTTCTCCTTTGTCCAGCGGCACGTCGCACCGCACGGCAGAGCCAGGCCAGTATCGCGCACCGGCAGGCCGAGCTCATCGGAACTGGTATAGCCGCCGTATTTCTTCGAGACGATTGTCTCCGTCAGATAGCGCATGACGGACGGGGCCAGACCCGTCGTATAGGAATTGATGATAAAAAACAGCGGATCGTCGGAAAGCACGCGGCTGACCAGCTCCACAAACAGATACAGATTCTCCTCCAGCTTCCAGACCTCGCCGGACGGGCCGCGCCCGTAGCTTGGCGGGTCCATGATAATCGCGTCGTAGGTCTTGCCGCGGCGGATCTCACGCTCGACAAACTTGGCGCAGTCGTCCACGATCCAGCGGATGGGCCTGTCCTCAAGCCCGGAGACCTTTGCGTTTTCCTTTGCCCAGAGCACCATGCCCTTGGCCGCATCGACGTGACAGACGCTTGCGCCCGCAGCGGCACAGGCGATGGTCGCGCCGCCCGTATAGGCGAACAGGTTCAGAACGCGGACGGGACGGCCCGCATTGCGGATTCTCTCCATCATGAAGTCCCAGTTGGCAGCCTGTTCCGGGAAAACGCCGGTATGCTTGAAATTCATGGGCTTGACCTGAAAGGTCAGCTCCTTATAGCGCACCTGCCATTGGGCGGGCAGACGCAGATTCTGCCATTTTCCGCCGCCGGTGTTCGAGCGCGCGTAGCGCGCGTCATACTTCCGCCAGAGCGGATCGTCCTTCGGCGTGTTCCAGATCACCTGCGGATCCGGGCGCACGAGGATATATTTCCCCCACCGTTCGAGCTTTTCCCCGGCGGAGGTATCGAGGACCTCATAGTCCTTCCAGCTGTCAGCAAGCCACATATTGCTCTCCTGTCTGCGTTTGATTATGGGGTGCCGCCGTCTGCGGCGCTGCTCCAGATGTCGGACGCGTCCGGATCGGACTCGTCGTCCTCCTCGTCCTCCTCCGGCTCAGGTTCGGGCAGATCGTCCTCGCTGTGGATATAGCACTCGACGTTGATCGAATCCACGTCCGGCGAAACGGCGGCATAATACCCTGCCGGAAGATTGCCCGTCAGGATCGCGTAGGCCTGATCGAGCACCACAACACCGTTTTTGGGGAAGTCGCGGGACACGTCGAGCAGCGCGGCCTTGTGCGTGGCGTTGCCGGGAACCTGCACGCAGAACTCGTTTGCCACATGGCCGGAGGCGTTGCAGATGTCGACCAGCTTGTGGGCGGTGCACTGCGCCGTCGGCACGTCATGCGCGCTGAGCGTGACGCGGACCGTGCGGTCGCCGCGCGGGTCGAGCGCGCAGGCGTCGGACGGCAGAAGACCGCTGTCGCGGCAGACCGTGACCTCCACAAGATTGGCGGGCTGCTTGAACGATTTATCCTTCAGGTTCTGATGCACAAGGCGCATGACCTTCTGCCACATGACGATGGAGGGATTGGTGTCGGAATCCGTCAGCACGATCTCCTCCGGGTCATTGTAGCCGCACCAGACGACGCCGGTATAATACGGCGTATAGCCCGCGAACCAGCGGTCGAAATCGCGCGAGGTCGTGCCGGTCTTGCCGGCTACGGTCATGTTTTCCAGCTGCGCCGCCGTGCCGGTGCCCTTTTCGACGGTCGATTTGAGCATATCGGTGATATACCACGCGGTCATGTCCTTCATGGCGACGTGGGATTCCTGCGTGTTGTCCAGAATGACCTGTCCGTTCGAATCCTTCACAACGGTGTAAGTCCGGGCCTCGCGCCAGACGCCCTCGTTGGCAAACGCGGCGTAGGCCGCCGTCATGGCGCGGACTGTCACGCCTCTTGTGAGGCTGCCGAGGGCGAGCGCCCAGAGGTTCACGTCGGACAGCTCTTCGCCGTTCGTGGTCTTGTACGAGGAGACGAGCGTGGACAGGCCCATCTTGTCCTTGGCGAAGGAATAGCTGTATTCCGGCGTCATCTGCGCCACGAGCTTGACCGGGACGGTATTGATGGACTGCTCGACGGCCTCTTCCACGGACACGAGGCCGCGGTAGGTCGAGTCGAGGTTCTTGGGCCAGGTCGCCGTATCGGTGAAGGAGTACGGCGTATCGTCCAGAACGGTTGCGGGCGTGATGAGGCCAAGCTCGATGGCGGGCGCGTAGACCGCGACGGGCTTGATGATGGAGCCGGGGGACAGAAGGCTTCTTGTCGCACAGTTCCAGACGAGGCTGCCCTGCTTTTTGCCGACGCCTCCAGCCAGAGCGACGATATCGCCGGTCGTATTGTCGACAATAACGATGCCGGACTGGAGCTGCTGGGAGCTGGCCGTTGCGGGCAGGCTCGAAAGATCCTCATAGACCTGATCGACGGCGGCCTGCACATCAGGGTTGACGGTGGAATAGATCTGATAGCCGCCGGTCTTGACCATCGTATAGACGATGTCGTATTCATAGCCGGTCTTGTCGCACAGGTCGTTGACCACGTCGTTGATAACCTGATCGACGAACCAGGAATAATTGTCGTCGGACTTTTTCTTTTCGCGGCTGGCGTTCGTGAATACCAGCTCCTGCGTGACGGCCTCGTCGTACTGGGCCTGATTGATATAGCCCTGCTTGAGCATCTCGGAGAGAATGATCTCCTGCCGCTCCTTGTTGTTTTCTGCGCTGATATACGGGTCATAGCGCGAGGGGTTGTTGGTGATGCCGATCAAAGACGCGCACTCCGCCAGCGTCAGATCCTTGACGTCCTTGCCGAAGTACACGCGCGAGGCGGACTGCACGCCGCGGCAGTTTTCACCGAGCGGGATGATATTCAGGTACAGCTCCATGATCTGCGGCTTGGTGTGCGTTTTTTCGAATTCCAGCGCGCGATAGATCTCGACCAGCTTGCGGCGCACGGTCACCTCGCGTTCGCCGGTGGCGTTTTTGATGAACTGTTGCGTGATGGTCGAGCCGCCGGCCTCGCTCTTGCCGAGGAACATTTTGAAGCAGGCACGCATCGTCGTGACCCAGTCGACGCCCTGGTGCTTTTCAAAGCGCTTGTCCTCGATGGCGATGCAGGCGTTGATGAGGTTCTTGGGGATATCGTCGTATTCGACGAACGTGCTGTTCGAGCCGCCGTAGATGGCCTGCAGCACCTCATACTTTCCGGTATCCGGGTCTTCATAATAGATGACGGAGGTCTGCTCCATGGAAAAGCTGTCGGAGGCCCACTGCGCCTGCTCGGACAGATCGTTTTTTACATAGACCGCGAACAGGCACGCAAAGATCAGGGCCGTCAGAAACGCCGTCAGAAGGATCGTGCCGACGATCTTCCCGATCACCGCGAAGATATGTCTGACGCCTCCGGCTCGTTTTCCGCTGTTCATGTTATCTTGTTTTGCCATACGGAACCTCCATGTTTGCTCTGGCATACAGGCAGGCGGCGCAGCGCCGCATAATCGCATTTTATCTTAATGATTATAACACATCTGTCAATTATTTTGAAAACAAATTTTGAAATCCATGCACGCATTTTATTCTTCCTGTTTTTGCGTGCATTTTCTGTGGAAAATATCGAATATTCGGATATATTTGCAACAAATCCGGCATTGTACCGCGCAATTCGCGGAAACGGTCAGCAAATTCCTCTTGATTTTATACGGTCTTCCGGTTAGAATAGGAGCATGAAAGCAAACGATACGGAGGCTTCCCATGGAACAGCAGTACGGCGACGATTTCATCAGCATCACCGACGAAGACGGCAAGGAATATGAGCTTGAGGTCCTTGCAGAGCTCGAGCACGACGGCAGCCGCTATCTGGCCCTCGTTCCGGCAGGCTCCGGCGACGATGAGGCCGAGGATCTTGAGGTCAGCATCCTCAAGTCCGTGGAGGAAAACGGCGAGGAATTCCTTGAGGCCATTGAAGACGACGCAGAGCTTGAGGCGGTCTACAGTGCGCTGATGGATCTGATCTACGAGGACGAGGAAGAGCCGGAGGCATAAACGCAGCCTCTGCAGTCCACAATAGAATATGAGATCGTAAAAGACGCGTCCCTGCGGGGTGCGTGACGGGTCCACTTAAACCCACATTATATTCAGGGGATGCCGGAACTTTTGCTGTCGATTGCAGGCCTCCCGCCCACGGCTTTGACCGGTGGTGGACGTTGGAAGCAGAGAAGCAGCAAAGAGGCAACCCACCTGCCCTTTCGTGCAGGTTATAATTGGATTCGCACGGCTTCTGCGGGGATACGTTTTGGCCCAAAAGCGCTTTGCTCTGGCAAAGCGCTTTTCTTTTTCTGCATATTCCGCAAAATTATGCTTGCATATGGCGCGTCTTTTCGGTATAATACGCATTGAATTGCCTGAGGGGATGACTTCCCGCTTTTTTCGGGCAAAAACCCAGACTTATGAGAGGAATGATCCCAAATGAGCGCATCCCGTGAAAAAAACAAGCGCAAGGAACAGGCAGCAGTTCCTGAGACTGCCAATGAAGCAAAGAAAGGCATGAGCAAGGGCCTGAAGACGACGCTGATCGCCGTCTGCACCGTTCTGGTCGTCTGTATCGTTGTCTTCTTCTATATGCTGACCAGCGGCTTCTTTGCCTCGCACACCACCGCCGCGACCGTCAGCGGCCACAACCTTTCCCCGGCTATGGTCAACTACTTCTATAAAAACGCCTACAGCACCATGCAGGAGCAGTACGGCGATTTTATGAGCTATATCCTGGACACCAACTCTCCGCTCGACGAGCAGACCTATGACGCCGACACCGGTGAGACCTGGGCCGATTTCTTCACCCAGCAGGGTCTGACCACCGCAGCGGAGGTCTACGCGATCGCCGACGAGGCCAAAGCCAACGGCTACACGCTTTCCGAGGAGGAGCAGGCTGCCATCGAGTCGCAGCTCACGTCGCTCGATCTCTACGCCGCCTATTCCAACATGAACCGCAACAGCTATATCGCGGCCGTCTACGGCACGGGCTGCAGCGAGAAGAGCTTCCGCGAATATCTTGAAGTTACAACGCTTGCAAGCAGCTATGCGCAGTCCATCAACAACGGCTTCACCTATACCGACGCGGAGATTGCCGCCGAGTATGAAGCGAACCCCAACAGCTATGACGCCGTGACCTACCGGCAGTTCCTCGTCTCCGACTCGCTGTTCCAGACCTCGACGGACAGCAGCGACGAAAGCACAGCGGACAGCAGCGACACCACCGAGGAGCTGTCTGAGGAAGAGCTGACCGCGCTCAAGGAGGAGATGGCCTCCACGATGGCCGCCGACACCGCACACGACGAGCAGGCCTTCATCAACGCAGCCTATGAAAACGCGCAGGATTCCGCGAAGGAAAGTTATGCTGACGAGAGCTATACGCTGAAGGAAGACCAGCTGTATTCCTCGCTGAGCAGCGACGTTGCCGACTGGCTGTTCGACGCATCCCGCACGGAAGGCGACACGACCTATATCGCGAACGACAGCGGCGTTTACTACGTTCTGTACTACATCTCCCGCAGCACGAACGACTATCTGCTCCCGAACGTGCGCCACATCCTGATCTCCGTCAGCGACACCTCCGACGAGACTGCGATGGAAGAGGCCCGCGCAAAGGCCGACGAGATCCTTGCCGAGTTCAACGCCGGTGACAAGACGGCGGAAAGCTTCGGTGAGCTGGCCAAGGAGAATACCGGCGATTCCAACGGCGACGAGGGCGGTCTGTATGAGAACATCATGCCCGGCCAGATGGTCACCGAGTTCAACGACTGGTGCTTCGATGAGAGCCGTCAGCCCGGCGACACCGGTATTGTTGAGACGTCCTATGGCGTGCACGTCATGTACTTCGACGGCTTCGGCAATTCCTACCGCGACACGCTCGTTGAAAATGCTCTGCGCACTGCGGATTACAACGCGTGGCATGACGGCGTTGTCGGCGACAACGCGTACACGACCGTTCCGTTCGGTATGAAGTTCACCACGAAATAATCCCGTCTCCAACAGCCGCCCATCCGGGCGGCTGTTCGCGTATAAAACCCCTCTTCTCACGGCAGACTATGCCATGGGAAGGGGGGTTTTCAGATGCGGGAATACACACAGCCGCGCATCGGCTTCTGCCTGCTGGCAGGTGCGCTGGCAGGATTTGTCAACGGATTTTTTGGTGCGGGCGGCGGCATGGTGCTCGTGCCGCTTCTGATCTGGCTCTGCAGGCTCGAGGATAAGGCGGCCTTTTCGTCCGCAATCGCAGTGATCCTGCCGCTGTGCATCGTTTCGATCGTGATCTATGCGCTGCATGACAGCCTGCCGGTTTCGGACGCGCTTCCTTATCTCATCGGCGGTGCGGCCGGCGGCGTTCTTGCGGGGCTTCTGTTCCGAAAAATGCCGGCCAGGGCGCTGCACCTGATCCTCGGCGGTGTGATCCTTGCGGGGGGTATCCGCCTGATCGTATGCTGACGCTGCTTGCAGCCGCTGCCGCAGGGCTTGTCTGCGGCGTTTTATCGGGCTTCGGCATCGGCGGCGGAAGCCTGCTGATGGTCTGGATGACCGCTGTCCTGTCCATGGAGCAGCGAGCGGCGCAGGGTGTGAATCTGCTGTATTTTCTTCCCTGTGCGGCCTGCGCGCTGATCTTTCATATCAAAAATAAGCAGATCGTCTGGCGTGCAGTCTGGCCCGCAGCCCTTGCAGGCAGCGTCTGCGCCGTGGGCGGCGCGCTGCTGGCCCAGAACGTGGACGCGGAGCTGCTGCGGAAGCTGTTCGGCGGGTTTCTGGTTCTGGTCGGACTGTCGGAGATCATTTTAAAGGGGCTGAAACAGAGCAAGCCAGATGGCTGAACGTCGTTTTTTCTCTGCCGCCGCGATTGCCGGCAGCATTGCGGAGGTCATTTATCCGGTCCCGCAAGGCCTGCGGGGCCGCGTGATCGACCGGATGGACAGATTTCTTCTGAATACCATCGTGGAGTCGGTAGACTTCTTATATCGCCGTTTCCCTGCATAAGCGGGCGGGTGCATCCGGATCCGCCGAAGGCCGGTCTGTTATTCGCTTGCCGTGGGCTTCCGGCATTCGTCCGTGATCTCGGCCTTTAATGCGCGCAGCGCGGGCTGCTCCACGTCGCGCGGGTAGGGGAGGGCGGAAAGATCAAATTCGCGGATGGTGCTGTCCGGGTGCATGACGACGATCTTCTGGCCGAGCAGCAGCGCCTCTTCGAGCTGGTGCGTGACAAGGACGATGGTGCGCGGGAGCTTTTTCTGGATGGCGAGCAGCTGCGACTGTAATTCACCGCGCGTCAGAAAGTCCAATGAGGCAAACGGCTCGTCCATCAGCAGCAGCTGCGCCTGACTGGCCAGCACCCGCGCAAGGCCCAGCCGCTGCTTCATGCCCGTGGAAAGCTCCGCCGGGGTGAGGTCGGCAAAGTCCTGCAGCCCGACGAGGCGCACGAAATCGGCGGCCTTTTCATAGCGCTCCTCCGGCGTCTTGCCCACGCCGCAGGCCATGGCGACGTTGCGCTGCACGTTCGTCCACGTGATGACATACGGGTCCGGGCTGAGAAGCGCGCTGTGCCAGCCCTGCGGCATCTCGATCTGTCCCGCGTCCGGCTGCTCCTTTCCGGCCAGCAGCTTCAAAAGCGTGCTCTTGCCGCAGCCGCTGCGGCCCACGATGACCGTCAGCTGTCCGATGGGGAAACAGACGGAGAGATCGCGCAGCACCTGCCGTGTGCGGCTCTGCCGCGTCTGGCCGGTAAGCACGATCTCGCTGGAATAGGATGTATAGGATTTTTTGATATGCTGCAATGCGACTGCGTCCATAAAACTGTCTCCGTTCGATGAATTCGAAACTGATTCTAGCAGATTTCGACAGAAGATACAAGACAAAAAATCATCCTGACCACCGGCCCAGCCGGTGGTCAGGATCTGTTTACTCAGCCGATGTAATTGAAGGGATTGACGTCTGCACCGTTATAGTAGATGGTGAAGTGCAGGTGCGGGCCGGTCGACCAGCCGGTGGAGCCGACGTAGCCGATGGTCTGTCCCTGTGTGACGTAATCGCCGACGGACACGGAGCAGGACGGCTGGTGCGCGTAGAGGCTGGAATAGCCGTCGCCGTGGTTGATGACCACATAATAGCCCCAGGCTGCGGAATAGGCCGCCGTCGTGACCGTGCCGGATTTTGTCGCAAGGATCGCCGTACCGGCTGCCGCGCCGAAGTCCACGCCGTTGTGCCAGCTGTATTTGCCGGTCAGCGGGTGCGTGCGGTAGCCATAGGAGTCCGTGACCTGACACTGATACGGAAGGGGATACAGCCAGCCGCCCGTGTTGGTCGCGCCGCTGGAATTGCTGTTCGAGCCTTTGTTGTTGTTCTGCCGGTTCAGCGCTGCGATGCGCTCAGCCTCCTCCTTGGAAAGGGCGGCATAATACGCGGCCTCGGACTTGGCAATCTCGTCAGACAGCTCGGCCTCGTCGGCCATGTTCTGCTCGTAATCGGCGTTCATTTCCTCGTAGGCCTGCATCATTTCCAGCAGCAGACTGTCGGCCTCGGTGCGCTGCGCCTCAAGCTCCGCCTCCTGCTGGTCAAGCTCCTCGCGCGTCGTGTCAAGCTCTGCCATCTGCTGCTCAAGCTCCGTGCGCTCGGATGCGATCTGCTCGGAGACGGCCTTCATCTTTTCCAGCATCAGCTGGTCCGCCTTGGCGATCTCCTGAATCACGTCGATCTTGTCCAGCAGATCCGAGAAGCTGTTCGCGCCGAACAAAATCGCCCAGTAGGAGATATTGCCCGTCTCCTCCATGGAGCGGATGCGGGTCTTATACTGCTCGTTCAGGCGCTGTTCCTCGGCTTGGGACGCTTCGAGCTCGGCCTGCTTGTTGGCAATCAGCAGGCTGTACTGCTGCACCTGCTCGTTCAGGTTGTTGATGGACGCCTGCGTCATGCTGATCTGCTGGTCGATATCGGATTTCTTATCGACGAGCGTCTGGGTCTTGGTCTGGTTTTCCTTGATCTTTGCCTGAAGCGCTTCGCGCTCCTTTTTGAGCTCTGCCTGCTGATTGCGGAGGCCGGAGAGCTCTTTTTTGATCTCCGAGCTGGACGCGGCGTTGACCATGATAATGAGGGCGCTTGAGACAAGGCCCAGCAGCATCACGGCGGCCAATACCAAACAGACGATCCGGCGGGCGGAGCCGCTTTTCTTTTGTTTCATAAGTAAAAGGTACCTCCCGGTTTTACACCTTCAGGAACTTCCGGATGGACAGCAAGCTGCCGAACACGCCCACGAGGAAGCCCGTGATCGCGTAGGCGGCTGCGACGATCTCAATGACGTCCGTGAACGGAGTCAGGACGAACAGCTTGAGCGTGTCGAGCTGCGCGATCTTCGAAAGGACGAAATCATACAGGCCCCATTCGAGGAAGAAGCCGACTGCGGCGGCGATAATACCAATAATAAAGCCCTCGACGATAAAAGGCAGTCGGATAAAGGCGTTGGTCGCGCCGACCATCTTCATGATAGCGATCTCCTCGCTGCGGGAATACATGGCAAGCTTGACGGTGTTGGAAATGATGAACAGCGAGACGACGAACAGCACTGAGACAATGACGAGCGAGGCAATATTCAGAACGTTCTGCACGGTCTGGAAGCCCTCGGCGATCTCAAAGTGCGCCGAAACATCCGCTACACCCTCAATATCCTTCAGCTTTTCATACGTCTGCTTCAGCAGCGAGTTATCCTCGACTGTGACGACATAGCGGTCGCGCAGCGTATCGGGGTCGATGCCCGCAAACAGCGACGCGTCGTTCTGCTCGTCAATAAAATCCTCCAGTGCCTGCTCCCGCGAGACAAAGACCGCGGAGCGGACGTTGGTGATGAGGTTGATCTGCGAACCGACGGATTTTGCCTTGGCCTCGGAATAGCTCTCGTCGATGTAGACGAGCATCTCGTTCTTCTGCTCCAGCTCCTTGACCATGGCGCTGGTATTATAGAGAATGAGGCAGAACGAGCCCATGATAATGAGGCACGCCACCGTCACGCAGATGGCCGCGAAGGACATGAAGCCGTGCAGGAACACGCCCCGGAAGCCCTCGCGCAGTAAGTAACCGATGTTATTCTTCTTCATTGAGATAATACCCGTCCATTCCGTCGCTGATGATCCTGCCCTCGTTGATGGCGACGACACGCTTGGTAAAGCGGTTGACAAGCTCCCGCTCGTGCGTGACGACCAGAACCGTGGTGCCGAGGGCGTTGATCTGTTCGAGCAGCATCATAATTTCGAGTGAGCGCGCCGGGTCAAGGTTGCCCGTGGGCTCATCGGCGATGATGACGCTGGGATTGTTGACAAGCGCTCTTGCGATGGCGACACGCTGCTGCTCACCGCCAGACAGTTCGTTCGGAAGTCGGCGGCCCTTTGTCTCCAGTCCGACCAACTCGAGCACATACGGCACGCGCTTCTGGATCTCCTTCTCCGGCGCGCCGATCACGCGCATGGCAAACGCGACGTTTTCATAGACGGATTTGTCGCTGATGAGGCGGAAATCCTGAAAGATGACGCCGAGCGTCCGGCGCAGATACGGCACGGCACGGCTGCGGAGCTTTTCGACGGCGAAGCCGTTGACAAGCGCGCTGCCGGAGGTCGGGCGCAGTTCGGCGGTCAGAATTTTGATGATGGTGGACTTGCCGGAGCCGGACGGGCCGACCAGAAAGACAAATTCGCCGTCGTCGATCTTCATGGAAATGCCGTTCAGCGCGATCGTGCCGGTGTCGTAGGTTTTATGCACATCCTGTAATTCGATCATGTTAAACTCCGATTTTCAAAGCATTGCGCGGGTCAGATGAGTCTGTTCTCGCGCGAGACAAGATATTTCTTGACCATGAGGGCGACCTTGAAGATGATCGCGTCGTCAAACTCGCGCAGGTCAAGGCCGGTGAGCTTCTTGATCTTCTCAAGCCGGTACACCAGCGTGTTTCTGTGGACGAACAGCTTGCGGGATGTTTCGGAGACGTTCAGATTGTTCTCAAAGAACTTGTTGATCGTGAACAGCGTCTCCTGATCGAGCGTGTCGATGGAGTTCTTCTTGAACACCTCGGACAGGAAGATCTCGCAGAGCGTCGTCGGGAGCTGATAGATCAGGCGGCCGATGCCGAGATTTTCATAGTTGATGATCGTTTTTTCCGTCTCAAAGACCTTACCGACCTCAATGGCGACCTGCGCTTCCTTATAGGCGTCGGCCAGCTCACGCAGGTGGCCCGCAACGGTGGAGATGCCGATGACGGTCTTGACAAACAGCTCGGACCGGAGCGTCTGCTCGATGGTCTGCGCCGTCTGCAGCAGCTCGGCCTTTTCTGTGCCGGGCGCGATCTGCTTGACGATGGCGATATCCGTCTCGTTGATGGACAGGACAAAGTCCTGCTGCTTGTCCGGGAACATACCGGAAAGCACGTCGACGGAGGCGACGTCCGCCCGGCCTACCTGCCGGACGAGGAAGACGGCGCGCGGCGCGTCGGTGACGAAGTGCAGCTCCTTCGCGCGGATATAGATATCGCCCGGCAGAATGTTGTCGGTGATGATATTCTTGACGAAGGTTCCCTTGTCGTGCTTTTCCTCATAGTAGGTCTTCGCGCCGTTGAGCGCGACGTAGGCCATGACGCACAGACTTCTGGCGATCTCGTCGTCGCCCTCGGCAAACACGGCGTAGTCAAAGTAGGCGCTCCAGGAAACAAGCGGCTTGAAGGTCTTTTTGTCGACGACGACAATGGAATCCGGGGCGCTGTTGAGTTTGATAACGGCCTCGGGCCATTTTTCCCCGATGCGCGAGGTGTCGCTGCAGGAGATCACGGTGCTGTCGGCGTCGATCACGCCGATCATGCGGTCGGTCGCCTCCTTCATCTGGACGATCACACTCTGAAAAACGCGGCTGGACATAATACGCCCTCCCTATTACAACTTGCTTTTTACACAAACAACCATTGACATAATACTACGTTTTCGGCAGAAGCGCAAGGCCTTTTTGACATTTTATTTGAAAACGGCTATCTTTTTTTGTGGCATTTTCATAGTTTTTCGTCATTTGCTCCAAATTCAGGGGGCTTTGCTCTCAAAATATGCAAGTTTTTTCTTCCGTCAAAATCACAGGATATTCTGCAGAAGCCCTTCGGCCTCCACAATATCCAGTTCTTTTGTCTGTCCCAGCGGGAGAGATCCGAGCGTCAATCCGCCTTCTGCCTCGCGCCGCAGATATGTTACCGGACAGCCCCTGCTGGCGAGCATCCGGCGCACCTGATGGTACTTTCCCTCCTGCACGCAGACGATGGAGCGCCCGTCAGACAGCGGCGTGAGCCTTGCCGGCAGGCAGTGCAGGCCGTCGGCCAGCACCAGTCCCTGCTCGAACGCGCGCACATCCTCCGGCCCTGTCCGGCCCTCGTGCTCGGCGTAATAGCGCTTCCAGACACCGTGCCGGGGAGACAGAATGCGGTGGGCCAGATCGCCGTCGTTTGTCAGCAGCAGAAGCCCCTCCGTATCCTTGTCAAGCCTGCCGACGGGCATAACGCCGAGTCTCCGGTATTCGTCCGGCACAAGTTCCATGACGGTCTTTGCCTTCGGATCGTCGGCGGCGGTCAGATAGCCTGCGGGCTTGTGGAGCATGATGAGGACCGGCCCGCGCAGGCGCACGGGCCGGCCGTCCACGGCGATATGGACGGCTGCTTCGTCAAATTTCCGGCTCTCGTCGGTCACGACCGCGCCGTCTGCGGTTACGCGGCCCGCGCGGATGATCGCGCGCAGCGCCTTCCGGCTGGCGACGCCCGCCTCACTCAGAATTCTGTCCAGTCTCTGCATATGGCTGCTCCTGTCATAAATAAAATCGGTCTGCATAGGTTGTACCATGCAATCAAATAGATCGGAGGAATCGTTCCATGGTCATCATGACGGCGAAGGTCCCCAAAAGAAGACTGCTGCTCATCGTGCTGCTGCTCATCGCGGCGGCGGTCGTGCTGGCGCTCTGCCTGCGCGGCGCGGGCGGCGAAACGGAAAAGCCCGCGAAAACAGGCACGCAGGGCGCAACGAACGAGGCGCGCATCGCCTTCCTCGAGAGCTACGGCTGGCAGGTCGAGCCGGAGCCGGTCAAGACCCAGCAGGTCACCGTCCCGGCTGACCCCAGCGAGGTCTTCCTGCGCTACAACGAGCTTCAGATCTCGCAGGGCTACGATCTGCTGCAATACAGCGGCAAGGAGCTGACGCGCTACGTCTACCGGATCACAAACTACCCGGACGAAAGCGGCGTGTATTACGCAACGCTTCTGGTCAAAGACGGCCAGGTCGTCGGCGCAGACGTCGCCTCCAGCGCAAAAACCGGCGTCATGCACGGGCTGAAGATGCCGGAATGAGGGTCAGCGCGCGTTCCGGCTAGGCCGTTTCCGACGCGCCTCCGGCGGCCCATTCTTTTCCGCCTTGCCGGAAAAGAATGGGGAGAAAAGGGGCGCTATGATACACGCCGCCTGTTACGGTACAACAGATTTGCAAATAGTTACGTTTGAATAGCTGCGTTAAAAACGTCTTACGTTTGAAACCTGCGGGGCAGTACGAATTCGCCGAAACTCTGTAGGGGCCGATGCCCACATCGGCCCACGGGGAAGTATCGAATTAGCCGAAGATTACCGTAAACCCGGTACATCCTGCGGGTGGACAGAGCCGTCCACCCCTACGAAATACGGGGAATCGAAAACCGGCGGCGTAGGGGCCGACGACTCTGTCGGCCCTGAAAATGTTGTGGATTCGCTACAGGTTTCCGTAAAAACGATGCAAACTGCCGGGCCGATGTGTACCGGCAAGCGGCAGACCCACATCCGTAACGCTCCTTCGTCGCGAACGGCAGCTGCAAATTTTCAAGAAGAGTTCCTGCATTGCAAAATGCATCGTTGGCCGCAAATTCGTCGAAAGATTCTGCCGCCCAACCGCTCACATCCACAGCGGCAGCACCGTGATCCCCAGCTCTTCGGCAAGGCGGACGGTTGCGGCGGTGCCGCCGGGGGTGCCGTCGAAGACGGAGATGAGCAGCTGCGCGCGGCGGAGCATTTCGCGGTTGCGCCGGAGCATACAGCCGGGGCTGTAGTGATCCTCCAGCACCTCAAGCTGATCGCAGGCGGCAAGAAGCGCCCAATAGCGCGCGACGGAAGCCTCGTCCCAGCCGTCCGGCTGCGACGGGCAGGGGACGAGGGCGCACAGCTGTGCGTCCTGCGCGCCGTCGGCCCTTGCGGCAAGGACGGCCTCGGCAAAATACTGATCGCAGCCGCGGGCCATGCCGCACAGGAAGGTATGAAAGCCCCGGTCATAGACCTCCCGCACCGTGCGGCGCAGAAGCGTCTTGAGCGCGGCGCAGCGCAGATCGTCTTCGTTCCGGCCCCACGGCAATCGCTCCGGCCGGTGGCCGGTAAAGGCGCAGATCACAGGCACTTCCCTCCCGGTTCGTTTTTTTCAGTATATCAGAAAAACTGCCTCTTTACAAGCGGCCCGCGGCGTGCTACTATACGGGTACAATTGAATCGATCTTCAGGGCAGGGCGAAATTCCCGACCGGCGGTAAAGTCCGCGAGCGCAAGCTGAACCGGTGTGATTCCGGTACCGACAGTACAGTCTGGATGGAAGAAGATTTTTTACGCGGCAGCCAGACATAGTTTATTTGGGCCGTCCGTTTGCAGCACCTGAAGCTCGTTTCAGGTGCTTATTTTGTTTTGCAAAGGATGATCTGAATGAAAACGCTGTTCGCCTCGATCTCGGAAAATGTTCAATTTGTGCTGCTCTGTCTGGCAGTCACGGCGGCGGTCGTGCTGCTGGCGTGGGGAGGGGAGCGGTTGGTGATGAAAAAGCGCCACCGGCTGAACACGGCGCACACCATCACGACCGTCGGGATGCTGGCGGCAATTTCGGGCGTTCTGATGGTGATCGAGCTGCCGCTGTTCTTCGCCCCGCCGTTTTACAAGCTCGATTTCAGCGAACTTCCGGTCCTGATCTGCGCGTTTTCGCTGGGGCCGGTCGCGGGTGTGGTCTGCGAATTTCTGAAGGTGCTCATCCACCTGCTGCTTAAAGGCACGTCGACGGCGTTCGTCGGTGATCTGGCAAATTTCCTCGTCGGCTGCTCATTTGTGCTGCCCGCGTCGATTTTGTACCAGAAGCTGCTGAGCAAAAAGGGCGCGGTCGCGTCTTTGGCGCTCGGCACGGGCGTTATGACCGTGTTTGGAAGCCTTTTTAACGCATGGTTCCTTATCCCGCGTTTTGCCGTCATGTACGGCCTGCCGCTCGACGCCATCATCGCCATGGGCACGCAGGTCAACGGCGCGATCACCGACCTGTCCACGCTCGTGCTGCTGGCCGTCGTGCCGTTCAACCTGCTCAAGGGCGTGCTGGTGTCCGTCCTGACGTTCTTCCTCTATAAGCGCGTAGAGCGGCTGTTCTTCCGCAAAAAGACGGCGGAATAAGCCTGCGTAAACCGCACCAAAGGCTCCCCCTTTGCGCAATGTCATCAACTTAAGACCATAGACGGTTTG
>HF990581.1 GCA_000432135.1 Firmicutes bacterium CAG:124 | reverse complement strand
TTGCCATTTCATCTATAGTGTTCGGCAATCATGGAGCAGGGTACGGGAGTCGAACCCGCCTCCGCGGCTTGGGAAGCCGCTGTACTACCGATGTACGAACCCTGCCTGTTTGATGCGCTGATATCATAGCATCTTTTCTTCAAAAATGCAACCGTTTTCTGGCGAAATCTGAAAACCGGTGTTCCGGTGCAGGGTTCTATGTGTTTTTCGAAAGCTCCGGGCTTAATATCCGGACGGGTTCCGGGTCTGCCAGCGCCAGCTGTCGCGGCACATATCGGCAAGCGTTTTCTTTGCCTCCCAGCCAAGGATCTGCTTCGCCTTAGCGGGATCTGCGTAGACCGTCGCCAGATCGCCTGCACGGCGCGGGCCGATGACGTAGGGGACGGGAACATTGTTGACCTCGGAGAAGGTGTGCACCATTTCCAGCACGCTGACGCCGCGGCCGGTGCCGAGGTTGAAGACCTCGCAGCCGGTGTGCGCCTGCGCATAGCGGATCGCGCACAGATGGCCCTCGGCCAGATCGACGACGTGGATATAATCGCGCACGCCGGTGCCGTCCGGGGTGTCGTAGTCGTCGCCGAAGACGGTCAGCCTTTCGCGGCGGCCGATGGCGACCTGCGTGATGTAGGGCATCAGATTGTTGGGAATGCCGTTCGGGTTTTCTCCGATCAGGCCGGATTCGTGCGCGCCGATGGGGTTAAAGTAGCGGAGCAGCACAACGGAAAGCGCCAGATCGGCCCTGCAGGCACCCTTCAGGATCTCCTCGATCATGAACTTCGTCCAGCCGTAGGGATTGGAGCAGCCGCCGGTCTGCGCCGTCTCATACAGTGGCGCAGGCTGGTCGCCGTAGACCGTGGCCGAGGACGAGAAGACGAACTGATGGCAGTTATGCTCACGCATGACCTCCAGAACGGTCAGCGTGGAATCCAGATTGTTGCGGTAATAGAGCAGCGGCTTTTCGACGGATTCGCCGACGGCCTTGAGTCCGGCAAAGTGGATGACGCCGGTGATGTCGTAGTCAGAAAAAAGCCTGTCCATCGCGGCCCTGTCGCAGCAGTCTGCCTCGACAAAGACCGGGCGCTTGCCGGTGATGCGCTCGATGCGGTCAATGACCTTCGGAGAACTGTTGTACAGATTATCAACAATGACGATATCCTGTCCCGCGTACCGCAGAGGACGATACCCGGCCCCGCGTTAAGCGGGGAAACGGCGGGGTGGCTGCCGATGAACCCGGCGCCGCCAGTCAAAAGAATGGACATATGAAGCCCTCCTGTATCCGAAATTTCAGTGGCAGTATAGCACGCGGCGGAAAAAAGTGCAAGGCAAAAGCGCAGATTCCGTGCAGAAACAGACAATATGATAAATTGTAAGCAAAATATGATAAATGCGCGCGGAGGCCATCCGCAGCGTTTCCGGCGAAAAACGCAAAATGCCCCTTCCAAATGGGGAAAAGTTTTGGTATAATAACTAATACCCCATAAAAGAAGGGATGAGGATATGGCGAAGCTGTACTTTAAATACGGCGCAATGGGCTCGAGCAAAACGGCGACGGCGCTCATTACAAAATATAATTACGAAGAGCGCGGGATGCGCGTCTGGCTCATCAAGCCTGCCGCCGACCGGCGCGACGGAGAATTCACGCTGCGTTCGCGCATCGGCCTGACGGCGCAGTGCGAGGCGATCGGCCCGGAGTGCGACCTGCGCGAACAATACGCCGCGCACGGCAGGGCGGACGTGATCATTGTCGATGAATGTCAGTTCCTGACCGGGCAGCAGATCGATCAGCTGCGGGAGCTTGTCGACCGCGAGAACCTGCCCGTTCTGTGCTTCGGCCTGCGGACGGATTTCCAGACGAAGCTCTTCCCCGGCAGCCGGAGGCTGTTTGAGCTGGCCGACTCCATTACCGAGATCAAAACCATCTGCGACTGCGGCCGCAAGGCGACCACGAACGCCCGCATCAGCCCCGACGGCTATGTCGTCACCGAGGGCGATCAGGTCTTCCTGGGCGGCAACGACAGTTATATCGCCATGTGCCATAAATGCTATCAGGACTATATCAACGAACACAGAAAGGTGGAACTTCTCCATGGAACTGAACGAGATCCTCAGTAAAGTCGATCACACCCTCCTCGCCCAGACGGCGACCTGGGCCGAGATCAAGGCCATCTGCGACGACGGCATGAAGTATCATACCGCGTCCGTCTGCATCCCCGCTTCCTATGTGAAGCAGGCGAAGGACTACGTCGGGGACAAGCTGCCCATCTGCACCGTCATCGGCTTCCCGAACGGCTACGACACGACGAAGGCCAAGTGCCTCGAAGCGCTCGACGCGGTCCAGAACGGCGCGGACGAGGTCGACATGGTCATCAACATCGGCTGGGTCAAGGACCAGCGCTGGGACGATCTGCTCGAAGAGATCAAGGCCGTCAAGCAGCACTGCGAGGGCAAGCTTCTGAAGGTCATCATCGAGACGTGCCTGCTGACGGACGACGAGAAGATCAAGATGTGCGAAATCGTCTCCGATTCCGGCGCGGACTACATCAAGACCTCCACCGGCTTCTCCACCGGCGGCGCGACGTTCCATGACGTGGAGCTGTTCGCGAAGCACGTAAAGCCCGGCGTGAAGATCAAGGCCGCCGGCGGCATTTCGTCGCTGGAGGACGCGGAAAAGTTCATCGAGCTCGGCGCGTCCCGCCTCGGCACCAGCCGCGTGGTCAAGATCGTCAAGAAGCTGGAGGCGGAGAAGCAGTAACGCACCCAAAGGCGCTCCCGCGCCAGCTATGTAGGGGCCGATGCCCATCTTCGGCGCTAAGAGCCGCGCAAAGCGCGGTTGCGCCTCGAAACTAGCCTGCGGGCATCGCATCGGCCCGCGCAGTACAGACCGTTTTTACGAGAATCTTCGGCGAATTCGTGATTGCCCAACGGGCCGATGTGGGCATCGGCCCCCACAGGGCTGCGGCGAATCCGTACTGCTCTGCGAATTTGAAAAACCCGCATATTCCCGCTTTCATTCATCATACACATAGAAAGGAACCAATTTTATGGCAAATTATCCGACTCCGCATATCAATGCCAAGCCCGGCGACTTTGGTAAGACTGTTCTCATGCCCGGCGACCCGCTGCGCTCGAAGTTCATTGCGGAAAACTTTCTGGAAAACGCAGTTCTCGTCAATAATGTCCGCGGCATCCACGGCTATACCGGCACGTACCACGGCGTAAAAATTTCCGTCATGGCCTCCGGCATGGGTATGCCGTCCATCGGCATCTATTCCTGGGAGCTGTATACCGTGTTCGGCGTGGAAAACATCATGCGCATCGGCTCGACCGGCGCGATGCAGGAGAATATCAACCTGCGCGATATCGTCATCGGGCAGGGTGCCTGCACGGATTCGAACTGGGCGGGCCAGTACCATCTGCCCGGCACGTTCGCGCCCATTGCGGATTATCATATGCTTGAAACCTGCGTCGAGACAGCCAAGGAGCTGGGGCTTCCCTATCACGTCGGCAACATCCTGTCCTCCGACCGCTTCTACGGCGACGACGGCGATATGACTGGCGGCTGGATCGGCAATCAGGCGTGGAAGAAGATGGGTGTCATGGCCGTCGAGATGGAGGCTGCGGCCCTCTATATGAACGCGGCCCGCGCAGGCAAGCGTGCGCTTGCCATCTGCACGGTGTCCGACCATCTGCTGCGAAACGAAAACTGCACCGCCGAGGAGCGGCAGAACGGCTTCACGAACATGATGAAGCTGGCGCTTGAGACGGCTGTGAAACTGGAGAAATAAGCAATGAAACGAGTATTTCTGATCGTTCTTGACTCCTGCGGCGTGGGCTATGAGCCCGACGCGGCGGAGTTCGGCGACGTCGGAGCCAATACGCTGCACACGTGCAGCCAGTCTCCGAAGTTCGCCATGCCGAACCTCATTTCCATGGGCCTCGGCAATCTGGACGGCGTGGACTATCTGCCGAAGACAGACCGTCCGCAGGCCGCGCTTGCGAGGCTGCAGGAGCTTTCGCGCGGCAAGGATACGACCATCGGCCATTGGGAGATCGCGGGCCTCGTCTCGCCGCAGCCGCTGCCGACGTTCCCGCACGGCTTCCCCGAAGAGGTCCTGAAGCCGTTTTCCGAGCAGACAGGCCGGGGTGTGCTGTGCAACCTGCCGTATTCCGGCACCGAGGTCATCAAGGACTATGGCCGCGAGCACGTGCAGACCGGTGATCTGATCGTCTACACGTCGGCGGATTCCGTGTTCCAGATCGCAGCGCACGAATCTGTCGTCCCGCCTGAGCAGCTTTATGCATACTGCCGCATCGCGCGAAAGCTTCTTGTCGGCAAATACGGCGTGGGCCGCGTCATCGCCCGCCCGTTCGAGGGCGAATGGCCGTACACGCGCACGTCCCGCCGCCATGATTTCTCGCTTGAGCCGCCCGCAAAGACCATGCTCGACGCGATTGTCGAGGCCGGACAGGATATGATCGCAGTCGGCAAGATCCACGATATTTTCGCCGGACGCGGCATGACGGAGTTCACCTACACCTCCGGCAATACTGACGGCCTTGCAAAGACGCTCGAAATCGCGGACCGGGACTTTACCGGCCTGTGCTTCGTGAATCTCGTTGATTTCGACATGCTCTACGGCCACCGCAGGAACCCGGACGGCTACGCACAGGCGCTGCATGAATTTGACACCTGGCTGCCGGAGCTGCTTGCAAAGCTCGGAGACGACGACTGCGTCATCATCACCGCCGACCACGGCTGCGACCCCGGCTATCTCAAGCATACCGACCACACGCGCGAGTATATCCCCATGATCGCGCTCGGCAAAAAAGTAAAGCCCGTCAATCTTGGCACGCGCGCAGGCTTCTGCGACATCGCTGCGACCGTGACGGAGCTGCTTGGCGTCCCGTACCAGACGCCGGGGAGGAGCTTTGCTGCGGAGCTGGTTTAAGAGGAAGGAAGGGAGAACGCCCATGACACCGGAAGAGCTTGTCCGTCAGGCGCTTGCCGCGATGAAATTCGCCTATGTGCCGTACTCCGGCTTTACGGTCGGCGCGGCGCTGCTGACAAAGAGCGGGAAGGTCTATCTCGGCTGCAACATCGAAAACGCGGCCTACGGCCCCAGCAACTGCGCGGAGCGCACCGCATTTTTCAAGGCCGTCTCCGAGGGCGAGCGGGAGTTTTCCGCCATCGCCGTCGTCGGCGGCAAGGACGGCGACGCCGCCGATATTTTCCCGCCCTGCGGCGTCTGCCGTCAGGTCATGCAGGAATTCTGCGCGCCCAGCTTCATGATCTACATGGGCCGCAGCGACGGCACCTATGTCGCCGAATCCCTTGGCGCGATGCTGCCGTACGGCTTCACCGCAGACAAGTATATGAAGTAGCTTCCGAAGCTGAAACCAGCGGGAGCACGCACAGAACTCTGTGTGTGCTCCCGCTGAATCTTGAGCCGCGCTTGCAATGGAATGCCGCGCTGCAGATCTGTATACGCTCTTTGGCGCGCCGGGTACGTGCTGCTGCGCCGGAATGGAACAGAAGTATAGAATTTTCCGGAAGAAAAAATGAAAAATTGCGGTATTTTCTAAAAACCGCTTGACAAATCACGCCTCCTGTGCTACTGTGTTAATCACTTAATACAGCAGTACAGGAGGTGACTTCATGTCCTGGCAATTTCAGGCCGATCAACCCATCTACACGCAGCTCGTTGCGCGCCTTCAGCAGCAGATTGTCTCCGGCGGCTATCCGCCCGGCTGCAAGCTCCCATCGGTGCGTGACCTTGCGTCCGACGCCGGTGTCAATCCGAATACCGTGCAGCGCGCCTTTGCAGATCTTGAACGCGCGGGACTGATCTACACGCAGCGCACCGCCGGCAAGTTCGTCACCGAGGATGCAGCCGCCGTCGCCGCTGCGCGCCGCTCGCTCGCCGAGGCGCAGACCCGGCAGTATCTCGCGGCCATGCGCGCGCTTGGCTGCGGAAAGCAGGAAATTCACAATCTATTCGATCAAATGGAGGAACAGGAACATGCCGATCTTTGAATGCCGCGCGCTGGAAAAGCGCTATGGCGCGGCCATGGCGCTCGACCATATCGATCTCGCGCTCGAACCCGGCCGTATCGTTGGCCTGCTTGGGCCAAACGGCAGCGGAAAATCCACCCTGATCAAGCTTGCCATGGGGCTGCTGCAGCCCACCAGCGGAGAAGTGCTGATCGGCGGCCAAGCACCGTCACCGCAGACCAACGCCGTCGTGTCCTATCTGCCGGACCGCATCACGCTCAGCCCCTGGATGAAGACGCGCCAGCTGCTTGATTTCTATGGCGACTTCTTTGCCGATTTTGACCGCGCAGCCGCCGAACGGATGCTCTCGCAGCTCGGTCTGGATCTCAACCAGTCCGTCCGTCAGATGTCCAAGGGCATGAAGGAAAAGGTCCAGCTCGTGCTTACCATGAGCCGCAGAGCGAAGCTCTATCTGCTCGACGAGCCGATCGGCGGCGTCGATCCCGCCACGCGCGATTATATCCTGCATACCATTATTTCAAACTATAACCCCGAGGCTGCCGTCATCATCAGCACACACCTGATCGCCGATGTCGAGCCGGTGCTTGATGATGTCATTTTCCTCGATCATGGACACATCGCGCTGCACGAGAGCTGCGAGGAGATCCGCGAGACGCGCGGCCAGTCGGTCGACGCCCTGTTCCGGGAGGTATTCAAATGCTGGGAAAACTGATCAAACACGAGTTCCGCGCCACAGGCCGTCTGATGGCGCCGCTGTTCGGCGCGCTCTTGCTGCTGGCTGTCTTTTCCCGCGTCGCAAATCAGATCCTGCAGCAGGTGCCGAATCCCACGCGCGTCCTCTATATTGTCAGCGTTCTGCTCGCCATTGTCTATGTGCTGGCGGGTCTTGGCGTGATGGTCTTCTCCACCGTTCTGATGATCAAGCGCTTCCACCAGAACTTCCTTACCGACGAGGGCTATCTCATGTTCACGCTTCCCGTCGGTGTCCACAGCCTGCTCTGGTCGAAGCTGATTACCGCCGCGCTCTTTTTCCTCTTCACGTTTGCGGCGGAGCTGCTTGCCCTCGCCATCGTGATCTGGCAGGGCGGCGTGTCAACAGAGCTATATAACAACTTTATATCCGGACTGCGCGAGCTGGGCAGCTATTACACCGGTAACGGCATCGCCATTGCGCTGGAGACCTTTGCGATGCTGTTCGTCAGCCTGCTTGTCACCTGCCTGCTGTTCTACGCGCCCATGTCCATCGGCTACAGCTTTGCCAACCATAAGGGGCTTCTTTCCGTCGTGTTCTATTTTGTCATTCAGGCCGTGCAGCAGATCTTCGGCGTCTGCACGCTTGCAGGCCTTGCAGATGACAGCTCCCTCCTGAACCACCTGCTGCAAAATGTCTTTTCAGGCGGCCGTATGGTCGTCGTCAATGGGGTCGTCAGTGAGGCTCCGCACGCCGTCGCCCAGTTTTTCCACGGTACCATGCTCCTGTCCCTGCTCGCAGAGCTTGTCCTCGGCGCGATCCTCTATTTTCTCACCTACTTCATGCTCCGCAAACGCCGGAACCTCCAGTAGGCGGCATAACTGGCCTGCGGCCATCTGGCTGCAGGCCGTTTTTTGCGTTCCGGAAAAAAAATTGAAAATTATCCTTGCATTCTGACACATTCTGTGCTACTATATTCGAGCGTTTGAACCAAGGGAAGGGCAGTCTGCCTTTTTACAGAAATCTGATGAGAGAGGTGAAACTCATGAAGGAAGGTATCCATCCCAAGTACGAACAGACTACTATCAGATGCGCGTGTGGTGCAGTTATTGAGACTGGTTCTACCAAAAAGGACATCAAGGTTGAAATTTGCTCCAAGTGTCACCCGTTCTACACCGGCAAGCAGAAGCTTGTTGACACCGGTGGACGTGTCGACCGTTTCAACAAGAAATACGGCCTGAAGTAAGAAGACAGTCCGCACCGCGTATCGGTGCGGGCTTTTTTCATGCTTGTCGCAATTTGTAAGAAACTGACGGAAATGGATTTATGGAAGAACTGAACCGAAAAACGATCGACCGGGCCGTGCTCGTGGGCCTCAACGCGGACTGCTTCACAAAGGAAGAGACTGCGACCGAGACGACGCTGGACGAGCTGGAGGCCCTTCTCAATACCGCAGGCGGCGAGTGCGCCGGAAAGGTCCTGCAAAACAAGCACACGCCCGATCCCCGCTCGTTCATCGGCGAGGGCAAGGCCGAGGAGGTCCGCCAGCTCGTGCTGGAAACGGGCGCGAACATGGTCATTTTCGACAATGACCTGACCCCCTCGCAGACGCGGACGCTGGAAGATATTTTAAAAACGACCGTGCTCGACCGCAGTGCGCTCATTCTTGATATCTTCGCCCAGCGCGCCAAAACGCGTGAAGGCAAGCTTCAGGTCGAGCTGGCACAGTATCAGTATTATCTGCCCCGGCTCACGGTCTGGAACGAGGAAATGGGCCGTCTCGGCGGCGGCATCGGCACGAGAGGCCCCGGCGAAACGCAGCTGGAAACCGATAAGCGCTATATCCGTTCGCGCATCCAGAAGCTGCGCGAAAATCTCGAACTCGTGCGCAAGACCCGCGCCGAACAGCGGCGCAGGCGGCAGAAAAACGAGCTGCCCGTCGTGGCGCTCGTCGGCTATACGAACGCAGGCAAATCGACGCTTCTGAACGCGCTCACGGGCTCTGATATCCCGGCGAATAACCGCCTGTTCGACACGCTCGACACCACGACACGGCAGCTGACCGTCTCCGATACGTGTCAGGCGCTGCTGTCGGACACGGTCGGCTTTATCGCGAAGCTGCCGCACCATCTGGTCGAAGCGTTCCGCGCCACGCTTGAGGAGCTGGAATACGCAGACCTGCTCGTCCACGTCATCGACAGCGCCGACCCGGAGCGCGAGGATCATATCGCGGTCGTGAACCGCCTGATCGCGGAGCTGGCAAAGCCCGGCACGCCCGTTCTGGAATGCTATAACAAGTGTGATCTTGTCCCGGACGACGAAATTCCACGCGGGAGCGACAAGGTCGCGATCTCGGCGGCGAGCGGCTATGGGCTGGACGCGCTCAGGGAGGCCATCGAGACGCAGCTCGGACGCGGAAAGCACCGCGTAAAGCTGCTCCTTCCGTATCAGCAGGGCGGCATGGTCGCCGCGCTCCATGATACGGCGCAGGTGCTCTCCAGCGAGTATACAGACAACGGAATTCAGATCGACGCTGTGCTGGACGAAACCTTATTCGGCAAACTGCGTCAGTATGTAATAGAGGAAGTATAATGGAACAATTCCTGGTCCCCGCCGGGGAAGGCACATCGGAATATATGGAAAAGAAGTCGCGGTTTCTGGGCCTGATCGTCCCTGTCACGACAGAGGCCGAGGCCAGAGCGCGGCTGGAAGCCGTCAAAAAGCAGGAATATGACGCCCGGCACAACTGCTGGGCCTACATCCTGCATTCCGGCCAGAAGCGCTACAGCGATGACGGCGAGCCGCAGGGCACAGCCGGCCAGCCGATTCTGAACGTGCTCGAACGCGAGGGCGTACAGGACGTGCTGTGCGTCGTGACGCGGTATTTCGGCGGGATTCTTCTGGGTGCGGGCGGCCTTTGCCGCGCGTACACGAAGGCCGCGAAGGACGCGCTGGACGACGCGGGCATTTCCGAGCTTCGCCCGTGGAGCGTACTGCGGCTCGACTGCCCCTATGCGCTCTTTGAGCGCGTGAAGCTGGAGCTGGAAAAGCGCGGCGGGCTGCTCCGGGACACGGACTATGGCGCCGAGATCGCCATGACCGTCCTTCTGCCTGAGCCGGAAGAAGCTGCATTTGCCGCTGCTCTGCGGGAACTTTCTGCCGGAAGCCTCTGCACGGAACGGACAGGGACGGAACTGCACGGCGTCAAAATCCGATAAGTTTTTAAAGAAAATTCACGCAAATTCCACAGGGAATTCAAAAATAACAGGTATTCTGACAAGGTAAGGTGGGGTTTTATGAACGTGCGCGAACGGATGGAGCAGGAGGAATACGAGTTTTTGTCCCCGCAGGCGCAGAAGGCCGCCGAAACAAAAGGCCGGCCGGAGCCGGAGGACGACAACGACGTGCGCACCTGCTACCAGCGCGACGCCGACCGCATTCTCCACAGCAAATCCTTCCGCCGTCTGATGCACAAGACGCAGGTGTTTTTATCGCCGGAGGGCGACCATTACCGCACCCGCATGACCCACACGCTGGAGGTCGCGCGCATCGCGCGGACAATCTGCCGCGGACTGCGGCTCAATCAGGATCTGGCGGAGGCCGCGGCCTACGGCCACGATCTGGGCCACACGCCGTTCGGCCACGCGGGAGAAAAGGCGCTGTCCAGTATGCTGGACAAGCCCTTCCGCCACAACGAGCAGTCGCTGCGCGTGGTGGACAAGCTCGAACGCGACGGCGCGGGACTGAACCTGACCTATGAGGTGCGCATGGGCATTCTCGGCCACACGGGAGACTTTATCCCCGAGACGCTCGAGGGCCAGATCGTGCGCACGTCCGACCGCATTGCGTACATTAACCATGATATCGACGACGCCATGCGCGCCGGGATCCTGACCGAGGCCGATATCCCGGCGCAGATCGCGGAAATTCTCGGCCACTCGCATTCGCAGCGGATCAACACGCTGGTCGAGAACATGATCGAAAACACGATGCTGACCGGCACGCTCGGTATGCAGCCGGACGTGGCACAGGCCATGGATCAGCTGCGCACGTTCATGTTTGCCCGCGTCTATACGAATCCCGTCGCCAAGGGTGAGGAATCGAAGGCGAAGGATATGCTGTGCAGGCTGTTTGAGTATTACATGAAAAACCCCGAAAGGCTGCCGCCGGATTTTCTCCCGCAGCTGGACTTTGACGGCATGGAGCGCATCGTCTGCGACTACATTGCCGGCATGACCGACCGCTACGCGGTCTATAAGTATTCGGAGCTGTTTATCCCCGCGACGTGGCAGGTGCGCTGAGTCGCTGCTGCGCGCGATTTTTGCAGGGGCAGATGCCCACACATTCTGAAAGGAGGTCGATCCCGTGGCGTTTCCGCAGCCGTTTCTGGACGCGCTCACCGAGCGCAATCCCATCGACGAGGTCGTGGGGCAGTATGTCAGCCTGACGCGCCGTGGCTCGAACCTCTTTGGGCTCTGCCCGTTCCACTCGGAAAAGACCGCGTCGTTCTCCGTCTCGCCGGACAAGGGGATTTATTACTGCTTCGGCTGCCACGCGGGCGGCGGCGTGATCAACTTTATCATGCAGATCGAGGGGCTGGACTATCCCGACGCGGTACGGTTCCTGGCAAAGCGTGCGGGGCTGGAGGTCCCGGAGGACGAGAATTATCGCTCGCAGTACCAGAAGCAGGAGCGCCTCTGGGCGCTGTGCAAGGACGCGGCGCGGTTCTTCCGCCAGCAGCTGTTCTCCCCCGCCGGAACCGAGGCGCAGGCGTACATACAAAAGCGCGCGCTCAGCATGGAGACGGTCAAGCGCTTCGGGCTTGGCTTCAGCCCGAACGCGTGGGCGGAGCTTACGGACGCGATGAAGGAAAAGGGCTATAAGCTCGACGAGCTGGTCGACGCGGGCCTTTCCCTGCGGGGCAAAAACGGCGGCGTGTACGACCGGTTCCGCAACCGGCTCATGTTCCCCATCATCGACATCCGGAACAATATCATCGGCTTCGGGGGCCGCGTGATGGACGATTCCACGCCGAAATACCTGAACTCGCCCGAGACGATCATTTTCAATAAACGCAAGAATCTGTTCGCACTCAATATTGCCCGCAAGAGCAAGCAGGGCCGCATCATTCTGACCGAGGGCTATATGGACGCCATCGCGCTGCACCAGTACGGGTTCGACTGCGCCGTCGCCTCGCTCGGCACATCTCTGACAGAGGAGCATGCGAATATCCTCGCAAAATACACCAATCAGGTCATTCTGACCTACGACGGCGACGAGGCCGGGCAGAACGCCACGCGCCGCGCCATCCCCATGCTCGAAAAGACCGGCATTCAGGTGCGCGTCCTGCGGATGCAGGGCGCGAAGGACCCGGATGAGTTTTTGAAAAAATACGGCGCGCAGCGCTTTGAGGTGCTGCTGGACGCCTGCCAGAATCAGGCGGAGTACCGGCTGGACAGCCTCAAGCGCAAATACGACCTGACGCTCGACGATCAGCGCGTGGAATTTTTGAATCAGGCCGCCGCGCTCATCGCCACATTCCCGAACGCGGTACAGCGCGAGGTCTACGGACGGCGCGCGGCAGAGGCCGCCGGCATCACGCCGGAGGCCATGCAGCTGGAAATCAAAAAGGCCTACCGCAAGGCCCGCGCCATCGAGCAGAAAAAGCAGGAGGCGCAGGAGCTGGACATCGCGCGCCAGCGTGCGCCGAAGACCCGCGCCATCCGCTATGACAATCTCCGTTCCGCGACCGCCGAGGAGGGCCTGATCTGCACGCTCCTGCGTGAGCCGGAGCTGATCGCGAACGTGAAGCTCCCGGCGGAGGCGTTTTCGGTCGACCTGTTCGGCCGGGTGCTGGCCGACCTGCGCCAGCGCGTACAGTCCGGGCGGCCCGTTTCGCTTGCCGCGTTGGGGCCGGATCTCACGCCGGAGGAAATGGCGCACCTGTCCTATGTGATGAGCCGGGACATCGCTCCCGTTTCTGATGAAGCGTTCGCGGATTATCTGCGCGTGATCCAGGAAGAATATGAGGGTCGGAGCCTGACGCGCTCGGAGGAAAATCTGCGGCTGCTGGCCGAACAGATGAAATCAACAAAACAGTATGGAGGGTAAGCAATGGGAAAAGAATTGGAACTTCTGCAGAAGATGGATCTCACGGCAGAAAACCGCCAAAAGCTCGAAGCGCTGATTACCGAGGCGAAAAAGACCGGAAAGGTTTCCTCCAAGCATCTGGTTGAAACGCTCGACGACGTGGACGCCACGCAGGACCAGACCGAGCGCTTCTATGACATTCTTGAGCAGGCCGGCATCGAGATCGACGTCTCCGACGTGCTGGACCTCATCGGCACAGCTGATATGGACAACCCCACGCTCAGTGAAATGCAGGCCATCGAGGACGAGGGCCTGCCCGCGGATCTGGACGAGCCAGAGGCGCTGCCCGAGGACGTGGAAAACGCCAAGCTGGACGACCCTGTGCGGATGTACCTCAAGGAGATCGGCCGCATCAAGCTCCTGACGCCTGAGGAGGAGCAGGAGATCGCGAAAAAAATGGCCGAGGGCGACGAGGACGCACGCAAGCGTATGTCTGAGGCCAATCTGCGTCTCGTCGTGTCGATCGCAAAGCGCTACGTGGGCCGGGGCATGCAGCTGCTCGATCTCATCCAGGAGGGCAATCTGGGCCTGATGAAGGCCGTTGAAAAATTTGACTATACGAAGGGCTATAAATTCTCCACCTATGCGACCTGGTGGATCCGGCAGTCCATCACCCGCGCCATCGCCGACCAGGCGCGCACGATCCGCATTCCGGTGCACATGGTTGAGACGATCAACCGTGTGCTGCGCACGTCGCACTCCATGGTGCAGAAGCTGGGCCGTGAGCCGACGACGAAGGAGATCGCGGACGAGCTGCATATTGAGGAGAGCAAGGTCGAAGAAGTCCTGAAAATTGCGCAGGAGCCGGTTTCCCTCGAAACGCCGATCGGTGAGGAGGAGGACAGCCATCTGGGCGACTTCATTCAGGACGACGAGGCCTCGCAGCCGTCGGAGGAAGCGTCCTACACGCTGCTGCGTGAGCAGCTTGAGGAGGTTCTGTCCACGCTGACCCCGCGCGAGGAGCAGGTGCTGCGGATGCGCTTCGGTCTGACCGACGGCAAGCCGCACACGCTCGAGGAGGTCGGCAAGGAGTTCGACGTCACGCGCGAACGCATCCGCCAGATCGAGTCCAAGGCCCTGCGCAAGCTGCGCCATCCGTCCAGAAGCAAGAAGCTGCGCGACTTTTTGAACTAAGAAGGCAGGACCTTCCATGAAAGAATTTCGAAAACACAGAATATTTACACTTTTATGCTTGACAACCGAAAAAATATTCGTATCATAGTCTTATGCAATTTGAAACCGTAACAACGGAGGAATTCAAGATGTTTGAGAAGATTCAGGCGTATCTTGCCTCGCAGCTCGATATTCCGGCAGACGAGATCACCCGCGACACCACGTTCGAAAGCCTCGGCGTCGATTCGCTGGATACCGTCGAGATGGTCATGGATCTGGAAGAGCAGCTCGGCGTCGATCTGGAGCTGGAGGAAAAGATCGCGACCGTCGGCGAGCTGGTCGATTTTGTCGAGAGCAAGCTTGACTGAACGCAAAACGGCGAGACGTATGGCAAGGCTGCACTACTTGGGGAGATAGCGGTGCCCTGTTACCCGCAATCCGCTACAGCGGGGAGGAATTCCCGACCGAGGGTGTATGCTGTGTCGTCTGACCCGGATAAGCGGTGTTGAAGATCTGGTCTTGCGCAATAGGGCTCTGTGAACCGTGTCAGGTGGGGAACCAAGCAGCACTAAGCAGTCTACCCTGTGTGCCGCAAGGTTGCCGTTTCGGAGCTGGCTGTCCGGGTAACGGGTGTAGCATCCATTCGGAGAAGGGTGTGCAGTCCTGTCATGCGTCTTACCGTAAAAAACTCCGGGCCTGAAAGGCCCGGAGTTTTTCATGCCCTGCCGCAGAGAGCTGCGGCAGGGCGTTTGTATTTTATTTCGCGCTGATGACCAGCTCGCCGTTCTGCTCGTCGCAGACAAGCGTCTGACCGGGGAGCACGTCGCCGCGCAGGATGCGCTGCGCAAGAAGCGTCTCGACCGTGTGCTGCAGGTAGCGGCGCAGCGGTCTTGCGCCGAACTGCGGGTCATAGGCCGCGTCAATGACGAACGACTTTGCCGCCGGAGTCAACTCGCATTTAAGCTGCTTGTCGGCAAGGCGCTTGTTGAGCGCCGCGATCTGCAAGTCGATAATGCCGGTGATATTCTCCTTCGACAGCGGCTTATAGAACACAATCTCGTCCAGCCGGTTGAGGAACTCCGGGCGGAAATTGCGGCGCAGAAGCGTCTGCACCTCGTTTTTCGCATCCTCAGAGATCTCGCCCTCCGGTGTGATGCCGTCCAGAATAGCCTGCGAACCGAGATTCGAGGTCAGAATGATGATGGTGTTCTTGAAGTCCACGGTTCTGCCTTGCGAGTCGGTGATGCGGCCGTCGTCGAGGACCTGCAGCAGGATATTGAACACATCCGGGTGCGCTTTTTCGATCTCGTCAAACAGAATGACGGAATACGGTCTGCGGCGCACGGCTTCGGTCAGCTGGCCGCCCTCCTCGTAGCCCACATATCCGGGAGGCGCGCCGATCAGACGCGACACGGAGAACTTCTCCATATACTCCGACATATCGATGCGCACCAGATTCTTTTCATCGTCAAACAGCGCCTCTGCCAGCGTTTTGGCAAGCTCTGTCTTGCCGACGCCGGTAGGGCCAAGGAACAGGAACGAGCCGAGCGGCCGGTTCGGGTCCTGAATGCCTGCTCTGCTTCTCTGGATGGCCTCGGAGACGACGCGCACGGCCTCATCCTGGCCGACAACACGCTTGTGCAGCGTATCTTCGAGATGCAGCAGCTTGTCGCGTTCGCCCTCCATCAGTCTTGCGGTCGGGATACCCGTCCAGCGCTCGATGATCTTGGCAATTTCCTCCTCCGTGACCTTGTTGCGGAGCAAACTCGTCTCCTTGCTGCTTTGCGCCAGTTTTTCCTCCTGCTCCAGCTGCTTTTTCGCTTCGGGCAGATCGCCGTACTTCAGCTTCGCGGCCTTTTCGAGATCGTAACTCTGTTCGGCAGATTCAATATCGCGGTTGATCTGCTCGATGCGTTCGCGCAGCTGCTGCACGCGGCCGATTGCGTTCTTCTCGTTTTCCCATTTGGCTTTCATGGAGTTGAACGTTTCGCGCTGTTCGGCCAGTTCCTTTTGCAGTTCCGTCAGCCGCGCCTTGGAAAGCTCGTCGTCCTCGTTTTTGAGCGCTGCTTCCTCAATCTGCATCTGGATGATCTTGCGGTTGATGACGTCCAGCTCGGTCGGCATAGAGTCCATTTCCGTGCGGATCATGGCGCAGGCCTCGTCAATGAGGTCGATAGCCTTGTCGGGCAGGAAGCGGTCGGTAATATAGCGGTTACTGAGCGTCGCGGCGGCGATGATCGCGTTGTCCGTGATCTTGACGCCGTGGAAGACCTCGTACCGGGACTCCAGACCACGCAGGATGGCGATGGTATCCTCCACCGTCGGCTCCTGCACCAGAACGGTCTGGAACCGGCGCTCAAGCGCGGGGTCCTTTTCGATATACTGGCGGTATTCGTCCAGCGTCGTCGCGCCGATGCAGTGCAGCTCGCCGCGCGCGAGCATCGGCTTTAACAGATTGCCTGCGTCCATCGAGCCTTCGGTCTTGCCCGCGCCCACAATGGTGTGCAGCTCGTCGATAAACAGGATGATGCGGCCCTCGGACTTCTTGACCTCGGCCAGCACAGCCTTCAGACGCTCTTCAAATTCACCGCGGTACTTTGCGCCTGCAATCAATGCGCCCATATCGAGCGAGAAGATCGTTTTGTCCTGCAAAGACTTGGGCACCTCGTTCGCGACGATCCGCTGCGCAAGGCCCTCGACGATGGCCGTCTTGCCGACGCCCGGTTCGCCGATGAGAACGGGGTTGTTCTTCGTCTTGCGGGACAGGATGCGGATGACATTCCGGATCTCGTCGTCGCGGCCAATGACCGGGTCCATCTTCTGCTCCCGTGCACGCTTGACCAGATCCGTGCCGTATTTGGCAAGCGCCTCATACGTATCCTCCGGCGTGTCGGACGTCACGCGCTGGCTGCCGCGCACCGACTGCAGCGCCTGCAGGCAGGCCTCCTTCGTGATCTGGTACGGACGGAACAGGCCTTTCAGCACCGCGTCCGCGTTTTCGATCAGGGACAAAAACAGATGCTCGACGGAGACATATTCGTCTTTCATCTGCTTTGCAATGTCCTCCGCGCTGTTCAGCGCCGTGTCGACGGCGCGCGCAACATAATATTTATCCGCCTCGCGGCCCGAGCCGGTCACGCGCGGCAGCTTCGCCAGCTCCGCGTCCACCGCAGCCTCAAAGCTTTCAAGCGTCACGCCCATCTTTTTCAGCAGCTGCGGCACAAGGCCGTTTTCCTGCTTCAAAAGCGCGGCCAGCAGATGGATCTGCTCGATCTGCTGGTTCTGGTTTTCAATGGTCAGCTTCTGGGCGGCCTGAATGGCCTCCAGAGATTTCTGCGTATAGTTCTGTGCGTTCATAGTTCACACCTCTTCTTCCAGCGTTAGCACTCTATATTCATGAGTGCTAATTCATTTTGGCTTCATCATAGTCCTGTACCCGGAATTTGTCAAGGGGGAGCAGGGCCGAAAATTGTGATATTTTTGTAAACATTTGATCGAAAAAAGAAGTTTCGAATTTAATAGTTATTTAAAAACTTGCCTCTAAGTTTTTTAATAAACCCTTGCTATGATAATCCTGCAAGAAGCGATAAACACTTTTTCATTTTCCCCTCATATTGATAAAGAATCCCCCGCAGACAAGCCGGTCACTTGTTTGCGGGATTTCTTTCGCCAAAACAGGGCCCGCGCAGCCTCAAGGTTGAAGCCGCGCGGGTTCTGCTTGTCCACGTGGATGAACCCGGCGGACACGAGCGAGCTCATGTGGTGGGAGATCGTGACGGGAGACAGGCCGATGCCGTTGAAAAAAGCGGCGCTGGGGCAGACGAGCATCTGGTCGAGCGCAAGATGCTGCATCCCGAACTGCTGCATGAAGTCTGTGGGTTCCCCGGCCAGCGCCGCCCGCGTCTGCGCGGCGGCAGCGTCGAATTCGGCCTGAAGCGCCGCCTCGTGGGCCTGAACGACGGGGGTGCAGAGGGCAAGCAGCTGCTGGTATCGCTCGAAATAGACCTCCGGCTGCCGCCAGAGCTGGGAGCAGAGCCACTTCGTCTGCTCGCTGCACGGATAGACCGCGAGGAACTGCAGCAGGTTCTCAAAATCCTGCACCTCCGACGGAAGCTCCGAGCCGCGGTTGAGCGTGAGCGCGATCAGATGCCGCAGCGTCTCCGGCTGGGAAAGCATCTCGGTCTGCTGCTCGGCGATCAGAGAAAGACTCTGCCGTGCCCGGCACCAACAGCACCGGCTCGGAGTTCTCTCCGCGTGAACAGGGCGCTGGCCTTGTGAACGTAAAGAATGTCGTTACCACCAAGGCATCACCAGCCCCGACGGCAAGAAGGTCTGGGCCATCGGCACGGATTACCTGCGCAAGGCATTCTTCCTCAGCACCTACGGCATCTACCGCACGCAGATCATCAGCGACGGCTGGATCGGCCGCGCATGGAACGAGGAGACCGAAGCCTATGACGGCGACTATCACGCTTCATTGTCTGCGTCAATGGCAAAGCGAACGGCTTTTTATGGGAATTTATACGGTTGTAATATTTATAGAACTGATTCTTGGTAATGCCTTGACGAAATTCGTTCTCAGCAATACAATGAAAGAGAAATCCAAAACGAGGTATGAGAACCATATCCCCTGAACGACTGAAAGACCTTACTCGACGACTTCGGTCAGAAAACGATAGCTGCCATTCTACGCATGGAAATTTCTCGCTGTCGAAAGCAGGAAAAAGCGTGTCCGTTTCTGTAAAAGTGAGAGATTTGCTGGACGAAGTGCTTACGGCGAATGTAACGGAGGTCAAATAAAGGAAAAAAGAGAGTCAGTCAAATCAAAGAACAATTTGACCTTGTAATACATAGCGACCAGGAGGCACATATTGAATTCTGGTATGCACGGGATCTCATGCCGCTTCTCGGCTATGAACGATGGGAGAACTTTGATAAGGCAATCGGGCGTGCTATTGAATCTTGCAAAACCAGCGGAATAGAAGTATCGGATCATTTTCGTGAGATCACGAAAATGATGACCGCCGGTAAAGGTGCGCAGCGGGCAGTCAAGGATTACGTGCTTACTCGTTTTGTTTTGCAGCAAATATTTGTGTAATTATCTTGGCAGCGATATAGATATAGAAAGGGGTTATCGTGATTAAGCGGCAGAAAGTAGCGCTTGCAGAAGAACTGTCATCAGACATGTCGTCGCACCTGTTTCGTGCAACCAACCAGATTCAAATCCATGAGTCCATGATTCGCTTTTTTTCCACAGCGAAAAAAGGGCAGAAGATTCCATCTGAGTTGAAGCTGGCGGAGCACTATCACGTCAGCAGAGCGACAATCAGAGAGGTTCTTCAAAAGCTGGAATTTGAAGGCTATTTAATTCGAAAAAAAGGAAGCGGGACCTATCTTTTGAATCCTCCGGTCAATGAAAAAGAAAACCTCCTGTATTTTTTTGACATTCAGTCAATGATCAGGGCGAAAGGCTTTCTTCCATCCTGCGATCCCGTAACGATCATCCGTCAACCCGCCGGCGGTTATTATGCACCAATCTTGGAGATCTCGGAACAGGAGGAGATTATCCTGCGGTATCTGCTGTTCCGAGCAGACGGGCACTTTACAGTTTTACTGGAAGATTGTTTTCCATCTAAATTTCTTTCAACGGAGGAAGAATGGAATGTAGCGTATGACCCCGACGCAGATTTGCGAATGGCGCTCTTTCATTCCATGGGAATTCGGTCAAACCGAGACGAGTTGAAGCTTGGGACAGTCGATAAAGATTCCTTAGCGCATATCCGCCGGTTTCATCCACCCGAAGATATTCCACTTTTATATATGCGTAGCCTGTGTTTCGATGCGGAGAATCGCCCAATTATGTACTCCCAGTTCTTTTCAAATACAACGTTTATTGACTATAAGATTAATCGCCACCTCTTTTTGAAATGAAAGCGGTGGCGATTGATTTTAGAAAAAAGACTCAGATATTCAGATGCTTTCGGGGTCGCAGCGGTGTGCGGCTTATCCGTAAACCTTTCGGCCATTAATAAATTTGGCAACCGTATGCCGCTCGTCTCCTTGGAATACCACTCGTTCGATTCTTTGACGGAGGCTTCTGTTATTGAAATCCCACAAAGGCGCATCGTCAATAACAACGGCATCGAAAAGAGAGCCTTCTTCAAAACTGCCGGCTTTTCCCCAAAATGAGCAACCGCCCTTTGTGGCAAGGTAAAACGCCTCAGAAACGGTCAAGTAAGTCTTCTCGGCGAACGGATCTCCTTTTCTTTCCATGCTGTTCCAATAGATTTTGGAGGCGACAATCGTATCCGAGATTGTGCGGAACATACTCAGCGTATTCGAGCCAGCAATATCCGTACCAAGACCGACATGGATTCCAGCGTCCAGGTACCTGCGGATCGGCGCTGCAACGCCGTTTGCGTTCATGTTGCTTTGTGGGCAATGCGCAACCCAGAGCTTTTTCCTTCTAGACATTAATTCAAATTCCTCCGGTGTTGGGAAGACACAATGCGCCTGTACGCTCTGCACGACCGAACCCAGCATATCGTACATATCATAGGCCTGTCCGTAAAAAGAGATTTCCGGTTTTAACTGCTTGACCCATTCAATTTCGTCCAGGCCTTCGCTTAAATGGGATTGAGTAGGAACACCGAATTCATGAATGAGAGCCTGCAGACCTTCCATACAGGCATCTGTGCAGGATGGTATATATCGAGGCGTGATCATCGGCTTAACGTATTCGTATTTTTCGCATGTGTTCTCAAGCCATGTTCTAGTTTCCCGCAGAGATTCTTCCGTTGTTTCCTGCAACCCTTCAATGGAATTTCGATCCATATTCAGCTTGCCAACATATGCCACAAATCCCTTATCAGCAAGCTTCTGCATCAGAAGCTCTGTCGCGGGGCGATGGATCGTTGCAAACGTACACGTTCTGGTCGTAGTAGATCTAAGCAGGTCATTTGTGAATTTTTCATATGCCAGTTCAGCGTAGTTCAGGTCGTTGAAATGGCGTTCCTCCGGTAAAGAGTACTGCATGAACCAAGTGTTCCAATTACTATCCAAATCCAGAGCCATTCCTAACCCGCGAAAGCCATATTGCGGTGCATGCTGATGAATATCCGCCATACCTGGAATGATCAGCTTTCCCGAATAATCAAAAACGGGGATCGCCTGATATTGCTCTGGCAAATCCTTGAATATGCCGATGACGGTATCTTTTTTACAGACAACGTAGGAGTTCTCGAAGATTTCAAACCCTTTCGGGGTCGGGGTGTGGATAATATGCCCCTTCAGTGCAAAAATAGATGTATTCATAAAAAACCTCTCTGTGATTTTCTTATCGGGACATGCGATCATACGCAACTCCCAAGGCAGCAGGCGTACCGTCTCTTTTGCTTCGTGCGACAAGCAGCAGTGAGAGCGCAGTCAGAACATATGGCAACCCTGTAAAGACCTGAATCGGGAGCGATATCCCCAAAATCTGCAGTCGGAACTGAAAAGCCTCCGCTGCGCCGAAAAAAAGTGCAGCCAAAAGGATTCCTATGGGATTGCGCCGGCCAAATACTACTACCGCCAGAGCGATATAGCCGCGGCCTGCAGTAATGTTTTCAAAGAAGATACCAAGCTGCCCAAGCAGCAGGTATGCACCGCCGAGGCCGCCTAGCAACCCATTGACGGCAGCTGCCATGTACTGATTCTTATATACGGAAATGCCAACGGCGTCTGCCGCGCGGGGATTTTCGCCGACCGCGCAAAGAGACATACCCCAGATGGTCTTTTTATAATAAGACACCAGAAAGACGACCAGAAGATATGAAAAATAGACTACAATATCCTTATTGAACAGCGCATCACCAATCAGAGGAATCTTACTGAGAAGCGGAATAGGAACACTCTTTAATGTTTCAATCTGCGGGATCCCATACCGGTTGACCATCAGTTGGAAAATATAGCTGGTAAGCCCTGTAGCAAGCAGGTTCAGTGCGACGCCCGCGACGTTCTGGTCCTGCTTCAGGTAAACTGATAGGAATGCGTGAAGCAGGCTCAAAAGCATACCTGCGAGCATACCGACGACGAACCCCCAGAACAGGCTGTGCGTCAAATAGGCTGCCGCAAACCCAAAAAAAGCTCCAACCAGCATGACTGCTTCCAAACCAACGTTAATGATGCCGGCTTTCTCTGAAATGTCTTCGCCAATGGAAGCGCACAGAATCGGAATCGCTGTGCGTACTGCGGCAGATAAAAATGTTGCCCAGAATGTAAGTTGCAGGAGTTCACTCATGCTTACTCACCTCCGTTTTTTTCTTCGCGCGAGTGTGCAGTTCCCAAAAGTCCTTGGATAGGATCAGAAAAACAATAAAGCCAATCAAAATACTGACAATAGATGACGGGATACCCATTTGACGTTGCATGGTATTTGCACCGACTTGCAGCGCGGCATACAAAATTGAAACCAAAATGACACCCAGTGGGTGGTTCTTTGCAAGAAGCGCGATCAGGATCGCGGTGAAACCGTTTCCGGCAGAAAGATTCTCCATTAGGCGGTGCTGGACACCCAGCAATTCAACAGAGCCTGCAATGCCAGACAGACCGCCGCTCAGAATAGCTGCCGTTAAAAGGCTTTTTTGGACGGGTATACCAACACAGAATGCGCCTCTCGGGTTGCTGCCGCTGACTTTCAGTTCATAGCCCAGCACTGTTTTATACATAACGAACCAGATTAGGAGAGCTATCACCACGGCGATAAAAAAACCAAGGTGAAAGCGAGTTGGAAGCAGAAGAAGCGGAAGATTACAGTCTGTCTTTGCGCTCTGCGGCAGGTAATCCGCGCTATCCATTAAAACACCGCGGATCGCGATCCCGACAAACATCGTGGCAATATAGTTGAACATGATTGTATTAACGGTTTCACTGATCCCCCACCTGTTTTTTAAGATCGCAGGAATAAATGCCCATACCCCGCCAAATATGAATGCGACAAATATGGCAAGGATGCAGCGAAACCATGGCGGCCCTGGAAGCTTGATAGCAACAAACGTTGCCATCAGTGCGCCCATGTAAAACTGCCCCTCTGCACCGATATTGAAAAAGCCGGTTTGAAATGAAATGGAAACGCCTAATCCCATCAGGATTAGCGGAGTTGCCTTTACGAATATCTCGGCGAACCCGTTAAGCGAACCGAACAGCCCATAACAAAAATATCCGAACGCCTCAATCGGATCGGCATGGCAGAGCCATATCAATCCAACAGCAAGCAGCAGTACTGCGGCGACGGAGGACGCAATTCTAATAAACCTTTGCTTCATTCCGCAATAACCTCCTCCACAGGGCGGCCGCCCATCATAAGGCCCAGTGTTTCGGCTTTTAATTCGGCGGAGTTTTCTACAATGCCCATAATTTTCCCTTCATACATTACAGCGATTCGGTCGGAAACCTGCATGATCTCATCAAGATCCGTCGAAATCAGGAGCACACCTTTGCCGCGTTCTCGGAGGTTCTGCATACACGTCCGTACATAACTTGATGCGCCGATATCAAGTCCACGTGTGGGTTGCATAGCGATCAGCAGATCGGGTGAATCGCCAATTTCCCGAGCTAGGATGATTTTCTGCTGGTTGCCGCCTGATAAATTCCCAGCACGTTCGCCCGGTCCGTGTACGCGAATGTCAAACTTTTCAATTGCAGCCCGTGCAAAGTCGAGTACGTTCTTTTCGTTGACGACGCCGAATTTTGAGATTTTTGGAGTCCGATAATCACGCAGGATCAAATTATCCGAGATACTCTTATCCAGAATCAATCCATCACGATGACGGTCATCCGGGATGTAGGAAATTCCAAGCTCAAAGTGCTGCCGCACGTTCAGTCTGTCAATATACTGATTTTTGAAAGAAACGCATTGCGAATCCTGTCTGCGAATCCCGCAAAGAAATTCAGCGAGATAGTTTTGACCGTTCCCATCCACTCCGGCCACACCGAGAATTTCTCCGCAATGGAGGCAGAACGAAACCTGATCCAGAAGATTCTTGCTGCCGTTGGGGTTTTTAAGCGTAAGCCCCCGCACATCCAATACACGCTCCGGACGCGGCTTTTCGGCATACTCAATTTTGTCTGTACGAATCTGTCGGCCGATCATAAGCTGGGACAGAAGCGCTTCCGTACATTTTGCGGTTGTAAGCGTGTCAATTCTTTTTCCGCTGCGCAGAACCGTGATCTTATCCGTAATTTCCATGATCTCAGCAAGCCGGTGAGAAATCAGAATGATACTGTGCCCGTCTTCCTTGAGTGATCTCAAAACAGAGAACAGAACTTCTGTTTCCTGTGGCGTCAAGACGGCAGTGGGTTCGTCCAGAACAAGAAGCTTTGCGTTTCTGTAGAGCGCCTTTAGGATCTCGACACGCTGCTGTTCGCCAACAGAGAGCTCATCGATCCGTTTATCGACATCCACGGCCAAGCCGTATTTCTGTGACAGCGCTTTGATTTTCTTCGCAATGTCTTTTTTCTTTATAAACGGGTAACTTTCGACTTTCATTCCCAGAATGATATTTTGTAAGACAGTCATCGGTCGAACCAACATAAAATGCTGATGCACCATGCCGATGCCGCAGGCGATAGCATCCAGCGGCTTCTGAAAGTCCTGTTTGACACCGTTCCACCAGATCTCGCCTTCGTCGCAGTGATACAAGCCGTATAGAATATTCATAAGGGTTGTTTTTCCTGCGCCGTTTTCACCGAGAAGCGCGTGAATTTCGCTCTCCTCTACAGACAGATCAATGTGATCGTTGGCAGGGATCCCGTAAAAAAGCTTGGTGATCCCTTTCATTTCCAATAATGCCATGTTTTTTGTCTCCTGTTAGGTAGTAGTGGAAATGCGGCAGAATGCATCCCAGATGATTCTGCCGCACGCCACGGAGATCTTAAGTGAAAGAACCACTGCGGTATGAAACGGACGCCATATCGGATTGCACCCGCTCATTTTGCCAGATTCTTCCTTGCGCTGCGTAGGACACAATCAGTCAATGGATAATATCGTCCGAGATCTCTGTGATCATCGGAATATCAAGTTCACCGGAGCGCATTTGATCCATGCATTCCGCCAGCTTATCCTTTACCTCCTGCGGAACATGCGAGTTATATTCGGTCAGCTGCGCAACATCTGCAGCAATACCATATTCCCGAATGCAGCCCTGGAAATCCCCGTCGATCGTATCCTTGACCGCCTGAAGAACAAGGTTTTCAATGTTGTTCATGTTACAGAAAATAACCGTTTCCGGAGCAAGATTCTGCTGTTCAAGCTCGCCGAAAGCATAAACGCCCGCTTCCTCACATGCCTTTATCATGCCTGCATTGGACGCATTCCCGCCGCCGCCGATCAGATCCACACCCTTGTCGATCATGGCCTGCGCGGCCTCCTTGGACTTTTGCACATCTTCCGTTGAGCCGGTATATGCAGTATAGACATCACAATTCGGATTCACAGCCTGAACGCCTAATTTGTACCCCTCAGCAACCTTGATGATAGCCGGACCGACCAGACCCGCGACAAAGCCGACTTTATTTGTTTTTGTCATCATTCCAGCCGCAATGCCCTCCAGATATCCGACCTCCTGCATCTTGAGCGTGTAGGATGCGACGTTCTCGGAGCTGACCGTTCCGTCGATAACGATGAATTTTGTATCAGGATAGCGTTCTGCAACGGCCAGAGCCGCATCGCCGAAAGAAAAACTATGCCCAATGATCAGGTCATATCCCTGAGATGCGTAGTCCGTGAAAACTGCTTCCATCTCGGTAGGCTTGATGTTTTCCGTATATTTTACGGAGATGTTGTAGGTATCCTTTGCTTTCATAACAGCGTCATAAGCGAGCTGACTCCATGCTCCATCATTCACAGGAGTGACCAGGCAAAGTGCGACTTTCGCCTGATAGGCATCATCCTCTGTAGAAGCAGGAGACGCGCAGGCACACATACTGACCAACATCAGCAGGGCAAGAAATAAAGCGGTAAGTTTTTTCAAAGTAAATTCCTCCATCCTCACATCACATATAACTGATTTTTTCGCGCTAAGAAAACGCTTAGCTGGGATGTCGTCTGTAGGCTGCAGCGCTACAGGGGGAACATCTTGCATTCAAAAATAGCAGTATTATTTGAAGATGTCAATAAAAACAGAATTATTTGTTGAATTTTGGAGATGTGCAATATTTTGCAGTTTGATGTTTTTATAAAAAGACAAGTTGTCAGACAACTTTCATCCCTAGTGCAGGAGCAACCGTAAGGGCGAAATACGGGCAGGATGCGAATTTCCAATTGCGGCTGAAAGATGCCTCACTGTCGGTGCGCAAAACACATCATAATACTGTAAAACCTGCACAAAGAGCGGCGGCATAAAAATTGGTTTATTTTTTTAATCTTACTGCTTCAAAACGGAAGGATAATGGAGTAAAATTAAGTTGAATGCAAGAAAAAGTTTATTATTGTTCGAAATGCTTAAAAATGCTTGAAAAATCAAAGAATTCTACGTAGAATGGTTAAAAAATGTTTTGAGTTCGCGTTGAGGCTTTGACACAGTGCTTTCTGCTTTAAGAACATAATAGACCTTCTGACTACTAAAGGAGGATTTTTATGGACAGCATCGATGCTCAATTGCTTCGGATTTTGGCAGAGGACGCACGCTGCTCTGCGACTGACATCTCAAAAAAGGTCAATCTATCCATACCGGCAGTCAACAAACGGATTTCCAGGTTGCGCGAAAACGGCATAATCGAGCGATTCACGATTCAATTGAATCCACAAAAGATTAACAGTTCTGTCCAGGCATTTGTACTGCTTGTTGTTGATCAGTATTCAAGGGTAAACGAACTACTTGAGTTTGTAAATGCAAAAGAGAACATCGTTGACTGTTATGCGATTACAGGAGAGTATGACTATCAGTTGAGACTGTACGCAAGGGATATTACAGAACTGGAAAGCATCTTACTCGAGCTCAAAGGAAAAAAGTGTGTTTCCAAGAGCCATACGATCTTTGTGCTGATGGAACACAAACACATGCTGGGACCCTTCACCACCTAGCCTGTCAGATTCCGAGCACAATCAGAACTGTCGCCGGGCCGGTCTTTCTCCCCCACCTTTATCACCTGTACGCCAATTGAGAAATCAAGAAGAATCGAGAGAAAAGGAGATGTGAAATGTCCTGTTACGTCAATACCGTCAAAGGCCCTGTAAGCCCTGGGGAGTTGGGAATAACCCTGATGCATGAACACCTTGCAGAACTGAATAACTCAATGAAGCGGTGTTATGCAGATTGGTTTCATGCTGATATCTTCCTGGAGAAAATCAAGCCTGTCTTTCAAAAAGCAAAAAAATACGGGTTGAGCACATATGTCGATCAGACAGCCGTGAATATGGGACGGGATATTCGCTTTATAAAGCGGGTTTCGGAATCGTGCGATGTCAACATTGTGGCGGCTACCGGTTTGTTCTTCTATGAAGAGAGCTGGCAAATCGATAAACCGTATGAGGAAATATCGGAGTTTTTTATTCGGGACATTGAAGAGGGCTGCGAGAGCACCGATATTAAGGCGGGAATGCTGAAAGCTGCGACGGACAGATTCGGGATCACCCCTGTAAATGTATTTCAGTTAAAGGCAGTAGCTCGTGCAGCGGCAATTACCGGCGTACCAGTAACAACGCATACCATAGCGGCTGACCGGCTTGGTCTCGAACAGGCGCTGATTCTTGAAAAGGCAGGCGTGGATCTGTCCAAAGTTGTGATCGGTCACGTCGGCGACACGAATGATCTGGATTATTTGGAAGAGCTGCTGCGCATGGGTGTTTATCTCGGTTTGGACAGATTTGGGCAGGAAGTGCTATGGCCGGAGGAGGATCGCGTAAGGAATCTGCTGGAGCTTATGGATCGCGGCTGGATCAACAGGCTCATCATCTCGCAGGACATCCCCTTTTATTCCGACTGGGGGAAAAACAGCTTCAAAAAGTTCGAAGCGATCCGTTCTTTTGATAACATAACGGGCTTTACGCATATTTTTGAGAGCGTGCTTCCGAAGCTGAAAGCACGCGGTGTCAGCGAGGATGAAATCCATACGCTGCTTGTAAAAAATCCGGCTCGTGTTTTTCACGGAGGATACACATATTAGCTTGCCGAAGGCTGGAGCTGATTCAGGCCCTGTACCCAGTTCCTATGTTCTGGCGTTTTGGCTGTGTAATAAGAAGGAGGAAGAAATGGATAGTTTAAAAAGGCTGGCCGCATCGGCTGTTGTGCCGGTTGTGGTACTGGACGATGCAAAGGACGCGGTCGCGACGGCAAAGGCTTTGATTGCCGGCGGCGTGGACGTGATGGAAATCACGTTCCGTACGGCGGCGGCTGCGGATTCGATCAAGGCGGTCGCGGAAAGCTGCCCAGATATGCTCGTTGGCGCAGGCACGGTCATTACGCTCGAGCAGTGCAAAAAGGCTGTCGAGTGCGGCGCAAAGTTTATCGTTTCTCCGGGCTTTGACGAAGAGGTCGTCCGCTGGTGCGTGGAAAACGGCGTTGCCGTGACGCCCGGCTGCGTGACGCCGACGGAAATCATGGCGGCGATGAAGCTGGGTTTAAACGTTGTGAAATTCTTCCCGGCTGGCGTTTATGGCGGACTCTCCGCCATGAAGGCGCTCTCGGGTCCGTTCGGCGGGATCAAATTCATCCCGACCGGCGGCGTCAATGGTCAGAACATCGGCGAGTTTATCGCCGCGCCGTTCATCCACGCGGTCGGCGGCAGCTGGGTCTGCCCGAAGGCGGACATTGCAGCCGGTAATTTTGAGAAGATCACCGCGCTTTGCAAGCAGGCAAGATCTGCCGCGCTCGGCTTTGAGGTGGCGCACATCGGCGTCAACTGCGAAAACGGCGAGGACTCGCTGGCTGTCTGCAAGAAGCTGGACGAGGCGTTTGCGCTCGGCGTGAAGGAGGGCAATTCCTCCAACTTCGCCTCCAACGGTATTGAGGTCATGAAATCCATGTACCTTGGCAAGAACGGTCACATCGCCATCCGCACGAATTCCGTTCCGCTTGCCGTTGCGGAGCTGGAGAAGAAGGGCTTCGTGTGCGACATGGAGACAGCCAAGTACAAGGGTGAGCGGATGATCGCCGTGTACCTGAAGGACGAATTCGGCGGCTTTGCCGTGCATCTGCTGCAAAAGTGAGGAGGAGCAATCATGAAAATTCTGACATTCGGTGAGATCATGCTCCGCCTGAAAGCGCCGGGACACGAGCGCTTTTTCCAAAGTCCGATGCTCGAGGCTACCTTTGGCGGCGGCGAAGCGAACGTGGCAGTCTCCCTTGCAAACTACGGCATGGACGCGGAATTTCTGACCGTTCTGCCGAAAAACGACATTGCGGAGTGCTGCATCCGCGAGCTGCGCTACTTTGGCGTCGATACAAAAAAGATCGTCCGCGGCGAAGGGCGCATGGGTATCTATTATCTCGAGGGCGGCGCAAACCAGCTGCCGAGCAAGGTCGTCTATGATCGCGCGTATTCCTCGATCGCGCTGGCAAAGCCCGGCGATATCGACTGGGACAAAGCGTTCGAGGGTGTGGATTGGTTCCACATCACGGGCATTACGCCGGCGATTTCGGAGAGCGCGATGGAGCTGTCTCTTGAGTCCGTCAAGGAAGCGAAGAAGCGGAACATTACCGTGTCCTGCGACCTGAACTACCGCAAGAACCTCTGGAAATATGGCAAAAAGGCCAGCGAGGTCATGCGGGAGCTTGCAAAGTATGTCGATGTGGCGATCGCCAACGAAGAAGACGTACAGAAATCGCTCGAAATTACCGTCGATGTGAACGTGGAGTCCGGCGAGCTGGATCGCGAAAAGTACCGCGCGCTCGGCAACAAGGTGCTGGAAACCTATCCGAACATGAAGTGCATCGCGATTACGCTGCGCGAGAGCCACAGCGCGGACTGGAACGGCTGGGCGGCGTGCCTGAATGACGGCAAGGACTTCTATGTCTCAAAGAAATATGAGATCCGCGACATTATTGACCGTGTGGGCGGCGGCGACAGCTTCGCGGGCGGCTTGATCTATGGATTGAACCACTATGAGGACAAGCAGTCCGCGCTCGAATTTGCAGTTGCAGCTTCCTGCCTGAAGCACAGCGTGATCGGTGACTTTAACCGCGTCAGCGTTTCCGATGTGGAAAAGCTCATGGGCGGGGATGGCACAGGCAGAGTGCAGAGATAAAAGGAGAACATCAACATCATGGAATGGATCAATGAAAAAGCAAAAACACTGAAGCAGGGCGCAATCCGCGCCATGTTTGACCGCGCAAATACCATGACCGGCGTCATCAGTCTCGGCATCGGTGAGCCGGATATGCCGACGCCAAAGCTGGTCTGCGAGGCGGCAAAGGAGGCGCTCGACAAGGGGATCACGCATTATACCCCTAACGCCGGCACGCTCGCGTTCCGTCAGGCCATTGCCGAGAAGTCCTATCTGAAGGAGCTGCACTACGACCCGAACACCGAGATCATCATCACAAACGGCGGCATGGGCGCTTTGAGCCTGCTGTTCCTTGTCCTGCTGAACAAGGGTGATGAAATCCTCATTCAGGACCCGCAGTGGCTGAACTACGTGGCGCAGGTCGCATACTGCGACGGCACGGCGGTCCGCGTTCCCACGGATCTGGCGCACAACTTTGAAATGCAGCCGGAGACCATCGAAAAGCTCATCACACCGCACACCAAGGCTCTGATGATCAACACCCCGAACAACCCCACCGGCTCCGTTATGACGCGCGAAACGATGGCAAAGATCGCGAAGCTGGCGGTGAAGCACGATCTGCTGGTGATCTCCGACGACGTCTACAACACACTGCTTTACGCCGGAGAAGAAGCACCCTGCATTGCGTCCTTCCCGGGCATGAAGGAGCGCACCGTCATCGTCAACAGTTTCTCAAAGTCCTATGCAATGACCGGCTGGCGCATCGGCTTTGTCGCGGCCCCGGCGGAGATCGTTGACCGCATGACCAAGTGTCAGGAAAACTTCAACGCCTGCGCCAACGCCCCCGGCCAGTACGCGGCGACCGTCGCGCTCGACCATCCGGAGCTGTGCAAAGAACTGCGCCAGATCTTTGAACGCCGCCGCAGCATCCTGCTCGACGGGCTTGCCAAGATCGACGGCATCCGCTGCAACCGCCCGAACGGCGCGTTCTACGTGTTTGCCGACATCAGCAGCTTCGGCCTGAGCAGCGTCGAGTTCTGCAACCGCCTGCTCGACGAGCAGAAGGTCGTCTGCATTCCGGGCAGCGCCTTTGGCGAATGCGGCGAAGGCTTCATCCGTATCGCATATACCTGCTCGGATGATGAACTCCACGAAGCGCTGAAGCGTATATCGCGTTTTTGCAGCGAACTGCGTGCGGCATGACTCTTTGACTTCACTGCGGTCAATACAGATGTTAAATCGCCATGCATGGAGAGAGAACACATCTGCAACGCAGCAATGCGTGCATCGCCGCACGATCGCGCGGCGATGCACCGACTTTTCCAACTATTTTAACCATAGCTCATGACAAGAGAGGTCATAACCTGACATCATATCCCTATCGAACCTAGGGTGTATCTGAAAACTCCCAATGTGACCGG
>HF990580.1 GCA_000432135.1 Firmicutes bacterium CAG:124 | reverse complement strand
GCGCTCTCTTCCAGCAGCAGCCGTCCGGACGCTGGAAATTCCTCGTCCGCAAACCAGACCTTCAACCATACGGGATAGCGCGGCGCGAAATCGAACCGCGCGCAGAAATCCGCGTTGGACGGCAGGAGCTCCGCGCCGAGTGATCTGCATCGCCGCTCCAGTTCCTCCGGCGGCAGGATGCCGAGGTCGCGCCGGACGATCAGCTCCGCGTTACGGTCAAGACCGCCGCCGCGCACCAGCCCGTCCTTGTATTGAGAAAATGTGATCGTCCGACCGGTCAGCGGCGCACCGTCTGCCAGGTCCAGATAGTGCAGCAATGTCAGCGCGTGCCACTTGGAAAGCGGCGGCTGAATCGTGCAGTCCGACAGCCGGACGGTCACGGTCTGCCCAAGTGTTTTTAACGAAAGCGAACCGTCTGCATACTGCGCGCCAGCCTTTTCCGCAATATCTTCCGGTGCGTGCTGTGCCAGCCGCTCCTGTGCGACGGCAAGCATAGCTTCAAATTGACGGTTTTCCATACACTCACCTCTGTCCCTATCTTACCATGCTGTTGGGCAGTTTTCAATTGTGCTGTCAGTATGACATTCCGCCCTGCGCCTGTTCGTCCGGCATCGGCGCGGCCACGATTTTACCATCTACACGCATGAACATTTCCGGTTGCCGAAAACGCTCCGCGAATTGCTCGGCAAGTTCGTGCGG
>HF990579.1 GCA_000432135.1 Firmicutes bacterium CAG:124 | reverse complement strand
TGGTTATGATTGTGCCTCTGTCGGGACGCTCCCTCCCTTGCAGGCCGCTGTCTTGTGTGGGTGACGCCGCCGGAGACACAGCGGCTATAGCCGCAGGATAAAATCCCCCTGGCGGCGGTTTACAATCCCCCGCAAATATACTATAATATTTTTAAAATGATAAATATGCGCTGCCGCGCCATTTCGCCGAAAGCGGCGGAATTTTCGGCGCTGCAAGTGCAAAAAGGAGCCGCTATGAAAAAGGCCGGCATCAATCTGATCGAGGTTAAGGAGCGAAACCGCGCACTGCTGCTGCAATCCGTCTGCACGGCGGGGAGCATCACGCGCAGCGAGCTTTCCGAGGGGCTGCATCTGTCGCCCATGACCGTGACAAACATCACAAGCGAGCTGCTGCAAAAGCACATCATCGAGGAATTTGCGCCGCAAGACCCCATCAAGTCGCCCGGGCGCACACCGATGCTGCTGCGCATCTGCTCCACGTCGCCGGTGGTGCTGGGCATTTACATCTCCCGCACGTGTCTGTACGGCGTGGTGTGCGATCTGTCGCTTCAGCTTCTGGCGCGCGCCAAGCGCCCGCTCACCCCGATTGAAAACGAAGAGAGCTTGTTGCAGAAGCTGCGTGAGCTTGCCGAGCAGCTGACCGAGCACACTGAGCGGCCGATTCTGGGCATGGGCATCTCCACCGTCGGCGTTATCAGCAGCGATGCCAGCGGCATCGCCTATGTCACCGATTTCTTCGGCATCCGTTCGCTAAATCTGCGCGACGCGCTTCAGCCGTATTTCCGTTTTCCGATTATTGTCTGCAACGATATGCACGCGTCCGGCCTGTGCGAACTCTACTTTGGCGCCGGCAAGGACGCCGACAGCTTTCTCTATATGGGCATTACTGAGGGGCTTGGCGCGGCGCTGGTATCACATCATGAGCTGCTTGACGCATGCGGCGAGCTTGGCCACACATCCATTGACTTTGGCGGCCCGCGCTGCACCTGTGGCAGCCGCGGCTGTCTGGAACTTTACGCCAGTGCGCCGGCAATTTTGTCACTGATTCACGACGAGTGCGGCGTGGAGCTTGACAGCATGGAGCAGGCCGCCGGCTTTGCCATGACGAACAAGGCCGCATACACCGTGTTTTATAATGCCATGCGGCAGCTTTCGTTCGGACTGAACAACTATTTGAATCTGGTGAACGTGTCGCTGGTGGTGCTTGGGCATGACGCGGCGTTTTTGCCGGAGGAGTTCGTGCGGTATCTGGAGCAGTGGGTGGCCGATATCAACGTCTCTGTACACCAGCAGCAGCTGCGCCCGCGCTTTGTCAAGTCGCGCTTTGGCGCAAACTCGCCGATCTACGGCTCGGCGTGCGCCGTCCTTCAGCCGCTGTTTCAGGGCAGTAATCTGATTGAAAGGCTGTTTGACTGCGCGCAGCAGGAATAAAAAGCAAAAGAAAAGACGCCCCTGTGGGTACAAAATGCCCGGAACGCATTTCGCGTTCCGGGCATTTGCTATTTGCCTTACACTCAGCGAAGCACCAGCTCGCCGTTTTCCGTATCGACGGTAATTGTCGAACCGGGCTGGACGCTGCCCTCCAAAATCTTCTTTGCAAGCAGCGTTTCCACTGTATGCTGCACATACCGGCGCAGCGGACGCGCGCCGAACTGCGGATCGTAGGCCGCGTCGATGATGAACTGTTTTGCAGCCTGCGTCAGCTCACAACGCAGCTGCTTGTCGGCCAGACGGCGGTTGAGCGCCGCGATTTGCAGGTCGATGATACCGGTGATGTTCTCTTTCGACAGCGGCTTATAGAATACAATCTCATCCAAAC
>HF990578.1:7488-14777 GCA_000432135.1 Firmicutes bacterium CAG:124 | reverse complement strand
CGGCGGGTCGTTTTTGCGGGCCTTTCCGCTGCGCAGGATGTAGATATCCGTATTTTTATAGCTGCCGATCGTCTCCGGGTGGTCTTCCATGCGGACTCTGACGCTCTGGCGCAGGAGATTGACCTCGACGACCGTCCCGCGTCCGTCGGGCGTGTCGACAAAGGATTCCATCTTCGGCGCGGTCTTGATGAGGTCCTCATAGGCCTCCTGCTCGTATTTCAGGCAGCACATGAGCCTGCCGCACGTGCCGGAGATCTTCGTCTGGTTCAGGCTGAGGTTCTGCGTCTTGGCCATTTTGATGGAAACGGGCTGGAAATCATCGAGGAATTCCTTGCAGCAGAAGGGCCTGCCGCATACGCCGAGTCCGCCGACCATCTTGGCCTTGTCGCGCACGCCGATCTGCCGCAGCTCGATGCGCGTGCGGAAGACGGAGGCCAGATCCTTGACCAGCTCGCGGAAATCGACGCGGCCGTCCGCCGTGAAGAAAAACAGAAGCTTGCTGCCGTCAAAGGCGCATTCCGCCGAGACAAGCTGCATTTCCAGCCCGTGCGCGGCGATCTTCTGCTGGCAGATCTCAAAGGCCTTCTTTTCCTTTTCCTGGTTCTCTGCGTTCGCGCGCTCGTCCTGCTGCGTCGCTACGCGCAGCACCCTGCGCAGCGGCAGCACCAGCTCACGCGGCTTGACCGGGTGGTTGCCGGCAGCGCAGAGGCCGAATTCGTCTCCGCGCGCCGTGTCGATGATGACGTGCGCACCGGCCTGCAGCGTCAGTCCGGCAGGGTCGAAATAATAGGATTTTGCATTATTACGGAAGCGGATGTCCACCACGGTAACGGCGGCAGGCTCCGCCGGTTGGGCGGGCGCTTCCTCCTTTGCAGGCGCGGCGGCTTCCGCGGGCTGCTGTGTATCCGCCGCAGGCTGCTGCGCTGCGGCTTCCGGTTCTGCGGCGGCGGGCTGCTGCTCCAGAATGGTATCGGGGGTCTGTTCTTGCATGGTTCTCTCCAATCTGCCGCAGAGCCTGCGGCAAGGTAAAAATTCAGATTCGGCGCTCAGCGCAGCTTCATCGCAAGATAGCCGGTGACCGCGCCTGCCGACGCATTGGCGGTCAGCGCGTCAATGGCAGCCTGAATGCTGTCGGACGCCTGCAAAAGCTCTGAGCCGGAGCGGCTGGCGACGATCTGCGCGGCGCTTTCCGACGCAGTGTCCAGTCCGCCTCTTTGCGTCAGCGCACCGCAGATGCACGCGCGCAGCTGCTGCAGCGCGGGAAGCAGCTGCTCCCGCTTCGCCTTTTCCATGGGCAGCAGCACGCGCAGCAGCGCCATCCGGTCATGCGCGGCATAGGCCGCGGCAAACTGCCGGACGAACGGCTCGTCCTCCGCATCCTGCAAAAGCGTCAGCGCCTGACCCAGAAAGCCGCCCGCGCGCAGATAGGCCGCGCGCAGAACGCCGTCAGGCTTGTCCGGCGCATTCTGCCGCAGAAACGGCAGCGCCTCATCCTGCGCCACCGGGCCGAAACGGCGGCTCCTCACCCTGCGCCCCCGGGCCGAGCTGCAGCTCCGCGCAGCGGCTGCGGATGGTCGGCAGCAGCCGCTCCGCGTTGGTCGACAGGATCAGGAACACGCCGTAATCCGGCGGCTCCTCCAGAATCTTCAGCAGCGCGTTCTGCGCGGATTCGTTCATATCCTGCCCGCGCGGGATGATGTAGATCTTGCGCTTTCCCTCGTTCGGGCGGATGAACATATCGCTTCTGGCTGCGCGGATGGGGTCGACGGTCATGGCCTTGTGGTCGGGATCGTCGACGGTGATGATATCCGGGTGGACACCCTCAAGCGCCTTGCGGCAGCCGGAGCAGACGCCGCAGGGGATCTTTCCGCTGCGCCCCTCGCACTGCATTGCCGCCGATAAGATCCGCGTAAGCGTATGCTTGCCAGAACCGGCAGGCCCGCAGAGCAGATAGCTGTGCGCCACGCGTCCGCTGGCGAATGCGCCGCTCAGACGTGCCTTGACGGCGTCATTTCCCAGAAAGCCGGTAAAGTCCATGTTCGGTGTTCCTTTCTCGGCCTATACTTCGCCTTATATCATAGTAGTATAACAGATTTTCCGCCGCTTTGCTACTGTTTTTTCTCCACCCGCAAAAACAGGCAGGGAACCGAATCCCTGCCTGCTTGTTCAGCTCTCCATCTGCCGTCCGAGAAAGCCCGCGACGGTCTGCACGAGCCGCTGCTCCGCCTCGCCGAGCGCAGGCGCGCCGTCCTCGCTCAGAAGCAGGACGCAGCCCATTAAGTCGCCCTCTGTCACAATGGGGGCTGCGGCGCCGACGCGGTAGCGGTCGGATGCGTCCGTCGGCCGGACGGGCAGATCACCGTCCTGATAGCGGTAGCTGCGCCGCAGCTCCATGAGCTGCTCCAGCTCCTGCGAGCAGCGCTTGTCCAGAAGCTCCCGCTTCTGCACGCCATGCACCGCAATGATCGCGTCCCGGTCGCAGACCGCCGCGATATATCCGGTGTTCTTCCCAATCGCTTCACAGATCTGTCCCGCAAATTCCCCCAGATCGCCCATCGGCGAGTATTTCTTAAAGATCACCTCGCCGTCCTTCTCCGTATAAATCTCCAGCGGGTCGCCCTCGCGGATTCGCAGGGTGCGGCGGATTTCCTTGGGGATCACGACGCGGCCGAGGTCGTCGATGCGCCGGACAATGCCTGTTGCTTTCATAAATTGCTCCTCCAATGCCTTTCGTTTTGTGCTGGTTCCAAAGCTATTGTTTGCATACGCAGGAGAAATATGCAGGTAAGAAACACGACCGGTCACGCGAACCGGTCGTGTTTCGTTTATCGAAATTTTGTCGAAATATGGCGGGCGGCGTGGGTTATTTCGCGCCCTTCATCGTCAGGCTGATGCGGCCGCGCTTCTGGTCGACATCCAGAACGGCGACCTTGACGACATCGCCGACTGAGACGACCTCGGACGGGTGCTTGATGAATTTATTGCTGACCTGCGAGATATGCACAAGCCCGTCCTGATGGACGCCGATGTCGACGAACACGCCGAAATCGATGACGTTGCGCACCGTTCCGCTGAGCACCATGCCGGGCTTCAGATCCTTCAGCTCCAGCACATCCGTGCGCAAAATCGGCGCGGGCAGCTCGTCGCGCGGGTCGCGGCCGGGCTTGACAAGCTCTTTTACGATATCCTGCAGCGTTGGCACGCCGACGCCGCATTCTGCCGCAGCCTTTTCCGCACCGTAGGCGCGGAGCTTGTCGGGAAGATTGGCCATTTCCGGCTTTCCGGCATTTTTGAGATCGATGTCCAGCAGCTCCGCCAGCTTCTTCGCCGCGTCGTAGCTCTCCGGATGCACGCCCGTGCGGTCGAGCACCTGCTTGCTTTCCGGCACACGCAAAAAGCCTGCGCACTGCTCAAACGCCTTCGGCCCCAGCTTCGGCACCTTTTTGATCTGTGCACGCGAGGTGAACGCGCCGTTCTCCTCGCGGTAGGCGACAATATTTTTCGCCGTCGTCGCATTGAGGCCCGCGACCTGCTTTAAAAGCGGCGCGGAGGCTGTGTTCAGATCGACGCCGACGGCGTTGACGCAGGCCTCGACCACGCCGCCCAGCGCGGCGTCTAGCTCCTTTTCCGGCATATCGTGCTGGTACTGCCCGACGCCGATGGCCTTCGGGTCGATCTTTACCAGCTCTGCCAGCGGGTCCTGCAATCTGCGTGCGATGGATACTGCCGAACGCAGGTTCACGTCATACTGCGGGAATTCCTCCGCCGCCAGCTTCGACGCGGAATAGACGGACGCGCCCGCCTCGTTGACGATCATATAGGAAACGCCGCCGCCAAGCTTATGGATCATCTCGACGGCCATGGCCTCCGTTTCGCGCGAGGCCGTGCCGTTGCCGATGGCAAGATGGCGCACGTTATCCTTCTTGATGAGCTGAGAAAGCTTCGCGATCGCGTCCTGCTTCTGCTTTTCGCCGAACGTCGGGTAAACGACAGTGGTGTCAAGCACCTTGCCTGTCTCATCCACAACGGCAACCTTGCAGCCATGGCTGTAGCCTGGGTCGAGGCCCATCGTGACCGCACCTTTTACAGGCGGCTGCATGAGAAGCGGGCGCAGGTTGAGGGCGAAATTATGAATGGCCTGCTCGTTTGCCATGTCCGTCAGCGCCGTGCGCAGTTCGCGTTCCATGCTGGGCTCCAGCAGCCGGTCATAGCTGTCGTCGCAGACGGACTTGATAAATTCCATCGCCGGGCTGCCGGGCTTTACGACGCCGCGCCGGATGCATTGCAGCGCCTCGTCGCGGTCAACGGACAGGCTGACCTTCAAGGCCCCCTCGCGTTCGCCGCGGTTGAGTGCCAGAACCTGATGGCTTTGTAAACGGGAAATAGGCTGGGAAAACTCGAAATACTGCCGGTAGACGGCGGTTTTGTCGTCCTCCTCGTCCTTTGCCGCTGCCGAACGCGCCGTGCCGCGCCGGTTCATAAGCGTGCGCAGGCTCTTGCGCACCTCCGCGTCGTCCGAAATGCGCTCGGCAAGAATATCCGACGCGCCCGCAAGCGCGTCCTCGATCGTCTCCACGCCCTTTTCAGGGTCAATGTATGCCTGCGCCAGCACCTCCGGCGCGTCCATTTTCAGCGTCTGCGCGAAAATTGCGTCCGCCAGCGGCTCGAGGCCCTTTTCCTTCGCGATGGTCGCGCGGGTGCGGCGCTTGGGCTTGTAGGGCCGGTAGAGGTCCTCGACCTCAGCCAGCGTCGCCGCCTCGTCGATGGCCTTTGCCAGCTCGTCCGTCAGCTTTTCCTGCGCGGCGATGGAGGACTTGACCTCCTCGCGCCGCTGGGCGAGATTGCGCAGATATTGGAGCCGTGTTTCGAGCGTCCGAAGCGCTGTGTCGTCCATTGCGCCGTGCTGCTCCTTGCGGTAGCGGGCGATGAACGGAATGGTGTTGCCTTCGTCCAGAAGGGCAATGACGTTTTCAATATATTCCTGCTTGCAGTTTAATTCCTGCGCCAGAATTTCCGATATAGACTGCATGGGTTACTCCTTACTGAAAAAATCTTTTTGTATTGTATCACAAATCATGCTACAATCAAACAAAAAACTGTGGGAGGCTCCCGATATGCCGATTCGCGCACTGCTCATGGACATTGACGATACGCTGTTTGACTTTCAGACCAGCTCCCGGAACGCGCTTTCCATCGCGTTCCGCGCCTTCGGCCTGCCGTTCACGCCGGAGATGTGGGAGCGCTACCGCGCGCTCGACGCGGAGCTCTGGCAGCGCTTTGAGCGGGGCGAGATCACAAAGGAGGCACTCTATGTCGAACGCTTCCGCGTCTTTTTCGCGGAATACGGTCTGGAGGCCGACCCGGCGGCGTTTAACGCCGCATACTTCCGCGAATTGGGCGATCAGTGCAATTTCATGCCGCACTGCGAACAGGCGCTGCGGCAGCTGCACGCGCAGTACAAAATTTTTATCGTGACAAACGGCAACACGGAGATTCAGACGCGCCGCATCGCCGCCAGCGGCATGGCGCAGTATTTTGACCGCGTGTTCATCTCCGAGCAGATGGGCTGCAAGAAGCCTGACAAGCTGTTTTATGACAAGGTTTTCGCCGAGATCGGCGAGGACTACCGCGCGCAGTCCATCATGATCGGCGACAGCCTCTCAAGCGATATGCAGGGCGGCCGCAATGCCGGGATCCCGACCTGCCTCTATGGGCGGACGGAGCCGATCTCGCCGCTGTGCGACTATGCTGTGGCGGACCTGCTGGAGCTTCCGGCACTGCTTGCGCCGCTGTGACGAACCGGTGCGCGCAATCCGTATAAAATATTCCCATTTCCCAGATTTCCGCTTGCAAAACGCGGCGGAAGCCGGTAAAATAAATAGATATGAAAATTGTGAAATATTTGCGCTGAGCGCGTGCGGCGGAGGGCTTTTCTTATGCCGGCAGATATTCTGACCCGTATTCAAAACGAAATTCACGCCTTTTCCAAAGGCCAGAAAAAGATCGCGTCCTATATCCTGACCAACTATGACAAGGCGGCGTTTATGACGGCCAGCCGTCTCGGCAAGACCGTCGAGGTTTCGGAGTCGACTGTTGTGCGCTTCGCCGTGGAGCTGGGCTACGCGGGCTATCCGGAGATGCAGAAGACGCTGCAGGAGCTTGTCCGGAACAAGCTCACCAGCGTCCAGCGCATCGAGGTCGCCAGCGACCAGTTCGGCAATCAGGACGTCGTGTCCAGCGTTTTGCAGCGCGACGCCAACGCCATCCGCATGACAGCGGAGGCGCTGGACCGCGCGCAGATGATCCGTGCGGTCGGCGCGATTCTGCGTGCGCGGTGTATTTATATTGTAGGCGTGCGCTCGTCCGCGGCGCTGGCCAACTATCTGAATTTCTATTTCCGCAATATTTTTGAAAACGTGCGCCTTGTTTCCTCCACGGCCACCAGCGAAATGTTCGAGCAGCTTCTGCGCGTGGGACACGAAGACGTCGTCATCGGCATCAGCCTGCCGCGCTATTCCAGCCGGACAGTGAAGCTGCTGCAGTACGCACACGACTCCGGCGCGACCGTCGTGACCATCACGGACAAGCCGGAGGCCCCGGCGGGGAAGGTCGCCGACTATGTTCTGTGCGCCAAGAGCAACATGGTCTCGTTCGTCGACTCGCTCGTCGCGCCGATGAGCGTGGTCAACGCGCTGATCGTCTCCGTCGGCTTGCAGCAGGAGGACAGCGTGGCAAAAACCTATGAGGATCTGGAGCGGATTTGGGATGAATATGACGCCTTTGAGCGGGTCGAATAAAATTGTCGTTGTCGGCGGCGGCGCGGCGGGCATGATGGCCGCCGGTATGGCCGCGCAGGCGGGCGCGCAGGTGACGCTGCTGGAGCAGAACGGCCGGCTCGGCAAAAAGCTTCTCATCACCGGCAAGGGCCGCTGCAACGTCACGAACGACTGCCCGTGGCAGGATGTGCTGCAGAACGTCCCCACGAACCCGCGCTTTCTCTACAGCGCCCTCGCGGGCTTTTCGCCCGCAGACGCAAAGAAATTCTTTGAAGACTACGGCTGTGCGCTCAAGACCGAGCGCGGCAACCGCGTTTTTCCTGTCTCTGACCGGTCGCAGTCCGTTCTGGATGCGCTCGAACGGTTCCTGCGTGCATACCATGTGCGTATCCTGCCGCGCAAAGCGGCGGAGATCGCCGTTTCCGATGGCCGCGTGACCGGCGTAAAAACGGCGGAGGGTCCCGTGCCCGCAGACTGTGTCATTCTTGCGACCGGGGGCCTGTCCTTCCCCTC
>HF990578.1:5551-7479 GCA_000432135.1 Firmicutes bacterium CAG:124 | reverse complement strand
GCGCCGGCGGCCTCTCCTCCCCCGCGGCCGGCTCGACCGGCAGCGGCTACGCCATGGCGCAGGCCCTCGGGCATACGATCATAGAGCCGACCGGTTCGCTCGTCCCGCTGGTCGAGAAGGGGCACGACTGCGCGAAAATGCAGGGGCTGGCCCTGAAAAACATTGCGGTCAAACTTGTAAACGCGAAGGGAAAGACCGTCTATGAGGACTTTGGGGAATTGCTGTTTACCCATTTCGGCCTCTCCGGTCCTGTGATCCTCTCTGCCAGCGCGCATATGGCGCGCGGGGAAGCAGGCTATACGGTCAGGATCGACCTCAAGCCTGCATTGGACGAAAAAACGCTGGACGCGCGCATTCTGCGCGATTTTTCCGCCGCGCAGAACCGCGATTTTGAAAACAGCCTTTCGGCGCTTCTGCCGAGATCCATGATCCCGGTCGTCATTGCCCGCAGCGGCATTGATCCCATGCAGAAGGTCAACTCCATCACGAAGCAGCAGCGAAGAGCACTGCTTGAGACGATCAAATGCTTTTCCGTGCCCATTGCCTGCAAAGCGCCCGTCGAGGACGCCATTGTGACCTCCGGCGGCGTGAAGGTCTCCGAGGTCAACGCGAAGACGATGGAATCGAAGCTGGTGCAGGGACTGTATTTTGCGGGCGAGCTTCTGGACGTCGACGCCTATACGGGCGGCTTCAATCTCCAGATCGCCTGGGCGACGGGCCGTCTCGCGGGGCTGTCTGCCGCCGCAAAGGAATTCCAGAAACCGGAGGACGCGACATGAGCAACTTTGTTTCCATCGCCATCGACGGCCCGGCAGGAGCCGGAAAAAGCACCATGGCCAGAGCCTGCGCGCAGGCGCTGGGCTATCTGTATGTCGACACCGGCGCGATCTACCGCACCGTCGGCTATTATATGCGCCTCATGGGCGTCGGCCCGAAGGATAAGGACGGCATTGCCCGCCTCATCGACGAGGTCAACATCGATATCCGCTATGAGGACGGCGTGCAGCATATGATCCTCAACGGCGCGGACGTGACAGGGGAGATCCGCACGCCCGAAATGTCCATGTACGCCTCCGGCGTGTCCGCGCAGCCGTGCGTGCGCGCGTTTCTGCTCGATATGCAGCGGCAGCTTGCCCGGACGCACAGCGTCGTCATGGATGGCCGCGATATCGGGACGGTCGTGCTGCCGAAGGCCGACGTGAAAATTTTCCTGACCGCCAGCGCCGAGGTGCGCGCGAAGCGCCGCTTTGACGAGCTGCAACAGAAGGGCGACAAAACGCCCTACGCGCAGATCCTCGCTGAGACGAAGCAGCGCGACAAACAGGATTCCGAGCGCGCCATCGCGCCGTTAAAGCAGGCGGCGGACGCCGTGCTGCTCGATACCTCCGGCGATACGGTCGAGCAGTCGGTCAATGCCATTTTGGATATCGTCAGGAGGAAGCTCGGGTGAACTTCTGGTACCATCTGTGCTGGTGGCTGTGCCGCATCGGGCTGTTTTTCTGGCACCCGGTCTTTCATGTGACGGGCCGGGAGCAGATCCCGGCGGGCAGCTGCATTTTCTGCGCCAACCACTCCGGCATGGCAGACCCCATCTGGATTCTGCTTGCCCTGCCTGAAAAGAAAATGATCCGCATCATGGCCAAGCAGGAGCTGCGGCGCGTGCCGTTTATCGGCTGGGTCATGGAAAAATTCCGCGTGATCTTCGTCAACCGTGGCGCGCATGACATAGCGGCGTTCAGTCAGTGCGTCGACGCGCTGGCGCGTGAACAGGAGAAACTGCTTGTCTTTGTCGAGGGGACGCGCTGCAACCGGGAAAAGCACGTGCGCGCGAAAACAGGCGCTGTGCGGATGGCGGCGCAGGCCGGGGTCCCGGTCGTGCCGGTATTCGTCACGCGCAACAAAACGCCGTTCTGTCCGGTCAGCGTCGT
>HF990578.1:0-5516 GCA_000432135.1 Firmicutes bacterium CAG:124 | reverse complement strand
GTGTTCGGCACGCCATACCGCGTCGGCGCGCTCGACCCGAACGACCACGACGCCTGCCAGCAGGCGTCCGACCGGCTCCTGAAAACGATCTATGAACTGGGCGGTGACAGCTATGCAGATCAGATTGGCTGAAACAGCGGGCTTCTGCTTCGGTGTGGAGCGCGCCGTCGCCCTTGCCGAGCAGACGGCGCGCAGCTGCAAAAACGCGGTCACGCTTGGCCCCATTATCCACAACCGCCACGTCGTCGCGCGGTTTGAGCTGCTTGGCCTGCGCGAAATTTCAGCGGCAGACGAGGCGCAGCCCGGCCAGACCGTCGTCATCCGCGCGCACGGCATCCCCGTCGGGGAGCAGCGGATGCTGTCGGCCCGCGGCGCGTTGACGGTCGACGCGACCTGCCCGTTCGTAAAGAAGATCCACGTGATCGCGCAGAAGGCGGAGCGGGACGGGCGGAGCCTTCTGATCATCGGCACGCCCACCCACCCGGAGATCATTGCGATCGCAAGTTATTCCTCTGACGCGCACGTCTTCCAGAGCGCCGAAGCGCTCGAAACCTGGCTCACGGAGCGCCCGGAGCGGCGCGATTTGCCGTTTTGTCTGGTTTCACAGACGACAGGGACGCAAAAATTGTGGGAATCATGCCGGGAAATTGCAAAAAAAGTGTGTACAAATTGCGAAATATTTGATACAATATGCAGAGCTACGGAAATGCGGCAGGAAGAAGCAGCTTTTCTTTCAAAGAGTTGTGATGCGATGGTCGTTGTCGGGGACGCAAGAAGCTCCAATACGGGGCGGCTTGCCATGATCTGCAAGGAGAATTGCCCGAAGGTGGTGCTCGTCGATCATGCCGATGAATTAGATATGACCTTTTTTCATGGCGCAGCTACTGTGGGTATAACGGCGGGCGCATCGACGCCGCCGTGGATAATTAAGGAGGTAAACAACAAAATGAGCGAAGAACTGAAAGTTGAAACTGCACAGGAGGAGAATTTTGCCGAGCTTCTCGAGCAGTCCCTCAAAACTTTGAATAATGGAGATAAGGTAACTGGCACCGTCATGGCCATCGGTTCCACCGAGATCGAAGTCGACCTTGGCACGAAGCACACCGCCTACATCCCGCTGGAAGACTTCTCCGGCGATCCGTCCGTCAAGCCCGAGGATGTCGTCCATGTCGGCGACCAGATCGAAGCGATCGTCGTCCATGTCAACGACGGCGAAGGCGTCGTCCGCCTGTCCCGCAAGCGTCTCGAGGCCGGCAAGGCCTGGGAAGAGATCGAAGCGGCCGTTGAGGACAAGACCGTCGTCGAGGGCAATGTCACCGAGGAAAACAAGGGCGGCATCGTCGTCAATGTCAAGGGCATCCGCGTGTTCGTTCCGGCGTCCCAGTCCGGCGTTCCCAAGGGCGGCGATCTGAACGAGATGGTCGGAAAGACCGTCCAGCTGCGCATCACCGAGGTCAACCGTGCCCGCCGCCGCGTCGTCGGCTCCATCCGCTCCGTCGCCGCTGAGCAGCGCAAGGCCGCGCAGGAGAAGATCTGGAGCGAGATCGAGGTCGGCAAGCAGTACCACGGCACTGTCAAGTCCCTCACCAGCTACGGCGCGTTCGTCGATATCGGCGGCGTCGACGGCATGGTCCATGTCTCCGAGCTGAGCTGGAACCGCATCAAGAATCCGTCCGAGGTCGTCAAGGTCGGCGACGAGATCGATGTTTTCGTCATCGCGCTCGATCCCGAAAAGCGCAAGATCTCCCTCGGCTACAAGACCGAAGCGAACAACCCTTGGACGCTGTTCACCAACCAGTTCCAGGTCGGCGACGTCGTCAAGGTCAAGATCGTCAAGCTCATGACCTTCGGCGCATTCGCTGAGATCATTCCGGGCGTTGACGGCCTCATCCACATTTCCCAGATCGCGGATCGCCGCATCGGCAAGCCGGAGGACGTTCTGTCCGAGGGTCAGGAAGTCGACGCGAAGATCATCGACATCGATCAGGAGCACAAGCGCATTTCCCTGTCCATCCGCGCCCTGCTGGCTCCCGCCGCAGAGGACGAAGAGGACGCTGAGTAATTCTCACTGATTCAAGCAGGCTGCCGTTTCCGGCAGTCTGCTTTTTGTCGTATAAAACTTCATGCGTGCGCACTGCACCACGAAAATGCGCAAATGCCGGTGCATGAAGTTTTTGTGCATCATTTCCGGTTGCCCCGCAGGGGCGAGGAAATGGCACATTTCTTATTTTTGCTATGCTTTTGCATAGGGTGTATCTGAAAACTCCCAACGCACCCGGACAGCGGGCCTTTTTGCGGTGCGCCGCGTCATTTTTCCTTGAAATACGTCAGTATTCCTGCGAAAAAATGTCTTGCGCAACGCAAAAATCCCTCGCTGCCGGTCACATCATGAGTTTTCAGATACACCCTAGCAAAAACCGGAAGAAAGCATTTGCGGCTTTCTGCCGGTTGACGTGAACCCTGCCTTGCACACACAGCTCACAGCTCATACATACGGATGATCGTTTCCGCGATCTCGCGTTTTTTGACGCAGCGGTCCATTGCGGCCTTTTCAATCCAGCGGTGCGCGTCCTGCTCCGTCATGCCGAGCTGACGCATGAGCAGGCCCTTTGCCTTCTGGATGCGCTTGAGATCCTGCAGCTGTGAGCGCAGCTGATCGGTCTGGGCCTGCATGGTCTGCATACTTTTTTTCAGCAGCAGCAGATTGCGCAGCGTCTGGGTCAGAACCGCCTGCTCCATCGGCCACGTCATGACGCACACGCCATGCTTCTGCAGCGTGCGCCAGGCCGCGCCGTATGCCTCCTGCCGCACCAGCAGCAGGAAGACGGCCTCCGCCGTTTCCGCCAGCTCGGCGCAGCGGTGCAGTGCCTGCGCATCCGGCGCGTCGGACTGCAGGACGATCAGCGTCGGGCGCAGACGTTCCAATGCGGCGCCTGCCTCGTCCAGCCCGGATATCGTCTGAAGCTGCACGTCCGGCTGCGCGGCTGTGAACGCTGACAGGGCCGCCGGCTCCGCCGCTGTGCCGCGCACCAGGAGGATCGTATTCTTTGCCTGCTCCACGTTCTCAGCCCCCTTCTGCTGCATATGATATTCTATTTTATGCAGCCGTCCTGTTTCTGTCAATCCATTTCTCTGGCTGAACGCTGCAATAAGAAAAACAGATACCGGTTTTTTCCGCATGGGGCTTGACATTTGCCCGCTGCGCGCGTATAATTCGCTCAAACAAACGGCTCGGAGGATTTCTTCCGGCTCACATGGAAACGGTAAACGGCAAAGGCGTCGTACAGCTTCGGTTCTGTGCGTGCCTTTGCCGCTTTTTTGAGAAAAGTGAGGGATTTTTTTATGCAGACGGTATCGGATTTCTTTGGTTGTCACGTATTCAGCGAATCGGTTATGAAGCAGAAGCTGCCGAAGGAGGTCTTCAAGGACGTCTACGCGGCTATCCACGAGGGCAAGCGGCTCGATCTGGCTGCGGCCAACGTTGTGGCCAATTCCATGAAGGACTGGGCCATCGAGCTTGGCGCGACGCACTTTACCCACTGGTTCCAGCCCATGACCGGCATCACGGCGGAGAAGCACGACTCGTTCATCTCGCCCACCGCAGGCGGCGGCGTTATCATGGAGTTTTCCGGCAAGGAGCTGATTCAGGGCGAGCCGGACGCGTCCAGCTTCCCCTCCGGCGGTCTGCGCGCCACGTTTGAGGCCAGAGGCTACACCGCATGGGACCCGACGTCCTTCGCGTTCATCAAGGATCATGTGCTCTATATCCCGACCGCGTTCTGTTCCTACGGCGGCGAGGCGCTCGACAAGAAAACGCCGCTGCTGCGCTCCATGCAGGCCATCAACAAGCAGGGCCTGCGCATTCTGAAGCTCTTCGGCCACACCTCCGTCAGGGCTGTGCGCACGACGGTCGGCCCGGAGCAGGAATATTTCCTCATCGACGAGGCGCTTTACAATAAGCGCAAGGACCTGCTCTACACGGGCCGCACGCTCTTCGGCGCGAAGCCGCCGAAGGGGCAGGAGCTGGACGACCATTATTTCGGCACCATCAAGCCGCGCGTGGCCGCGTTCATGCAGGATCTGGACAAGGAACTCTGGGAGCTCGGCGTTCTGGCCAAGACCGAGCACAATGAGGTCGCCCCCGCGCAGCATGAGCTTGCGCCGGTTTTCACGACCACCAATATTTCCGCCGACCACAACCAGCTGACCATGGAGCTGCTGCAGAAGATCGCCCGCAAGCACGGCATGGTCTGCCTGCTGCACGAAAAGCCCTTTGCGGGCGTCAACGGCTCCGGCAAGCACAACAACTGGTCGATCTCGACCGACACAGGCGTCAACCTGCTCGAACCCGGCGAAACGCCGAGTGAGAACGCGCAGTTCCTGCTGTTCCTGTGCGCCGTTATTCAGGCCGTTGACGATTATCAGGACCTGCTGCGCATTTCCGTGGCCTCTGCGGGCAACGACCACCGACTGGGCGCGAACGAAGCGCCGCCCGCCGTCGTGTCCATGTTCCTCGGCACGGAGCTGACGGAGATTCTGGACGCGATCGAATCCGACACGGCCTATGACGCGAAGGAGAAGGAGCTTCTGAAGATCGGCGTCCACGTCCTGCCGAAATTCCCGAAGGACACGACCGACCGCAACCGCACCTCGCCATTTGCCTTTACCGGCAACAAGTTTGAGTTCCGTATGCTCGGCTCCGCCGCGTCCATTTCCGACGCGAACGTCGTTCTGAACACCGCTGTTGCAGAGTCTCTGCGGCAGTACGCCGACAAGCTTGAGGGCGCGGAGGACTTCGAAACTGCCCTGCACGATCTCATCCGCGACACCATCCGCGCGCACAAGCGCATCATCTTCAACGGCAACGGCTACGATGCAAGCTGGCTGGAGGAGGCCGAGAAGCGCGGCCTGCTGAATCTCAAGACCACGCCCGCCTGCGCGCCGTATCTGATGAAGGAAAAGAATGTGCGCCTGTTTGCAGACCATAAGATCTACAGCGAGACGGAGCTGCACGCGAGATATGAAATTCTGCTGGAAAACTACAGCAAGGTGCTGCGCATTGAGGCGCTGACCATGCTCGACATGGTGCAGACCGACATCCTGCCCGCCGTTTCGGACTACACGGCAAAGCTCGTCCGGACGGCAGCGGAGAAAAAGAGCCTGCTCGGCGACGCGGCAGGCGGCTATGAATATAAGACGGCCGCACGTCTGTCGGCACTGACCGAGACGGCCAGTGAGGACGCCGCGAAGCTCTCCGACGCGCTCCTGCAGGCAGGCGAGCTGCCCAGCGCACAGGAGGCTGCCGATTTCTATCAGGCAGAGGTCTTCAAGGACATGGCTGAGCTGCGCCTGGCTGTGGACGAGATGGAGACGCTTACCTCCCGCGCCTGCTGGCCGTACCCGACCTACGGTGAGCTGCTGTTCAGCGTCCGCTGAACGCCTCCGTGCGATCTGCGCACATCTAAAACCTATGCCCGTTTCATGATTCCTCTTTTCATTTGTGTTGACGGCGGCCC
>HF990577.1 GCA_000432135.1 Firmicutes bacterium CAG:124 | reverse complement strand
GGACAATGACCGCGCCGTCGTGCAGGGGTGAGTTTTTAAAGAAGAGATTGCGCAGCAGCTGCTCGGACAGCTGCGCGTCGACGATGGTGCCGGTCTTGAAATACTCGTCGAGCGGCGTTTCGCGCTCGAAAATCAGCAGGACGCCGACACGCTCACGCGACATGATCTCGCAGGCCTGCACCGTGGCGGAGATGGCGCTCTGCTCGGTGGTCGCGCCCGATTCGGACGAGAGCAGATGGAAATGCAGCTGCGCGCCGACACGCTCAAGCGCGCGGCGAAGCTCCGGCTGGAACACGATGATGAGCGCGATCGCGCCGACCTCAAGGATCTTGTTGAGCAGCCAGTTTAATGTATAGAGATTCAGTACGTCCGTCAGCAGCGTGATGGCCAGCAGCAGCAAGATCGCGCGGGCCACGCGCGCTGCGCTCGTCGAGCGGATCAGACGCAGGAGCGAATAGAAGATTATCGAAACGACCAGGATATCGACAATATCTGAAATCCCGATAGCAGGGACTTGATACAGAAGATTCTGGAAGAATTCACGGATCATAGCCATACAGTCATTCTCCCACTGATACTTATAGATGATTTGAATTATACTCCAAATTCTCCCCCCGCGCAAGCCCATGCAGCAAGAAAGTTTTTGGGAACGGCCTGTCCGAGTGAGAACGGACAGAAACGTGGGCCGCGGGTTTTCGTCATATCCCCGGAAGAATAAAAAATTTGTATAATTTCAACGCACAATTTTCACCTTTTTGTGGACAATTTTCATGCCCCTTTGGGCGCGGGCCTGCTACAATGGAGACTGTAAGGAAGGAGTGCCGCCGAAGCGGCACGGGAGCGCAGCCTCCCGCCCGGCTCCAGGATGGGAGCAGGCTCCGCCCGGCGCGAAGCGGGTTTGCGCGCTGCAAGAGCAAAACGTTTCGTTTTCCACAAGCAGGAAAACACGCCGCAGGAGAAAGGGGAATGTGAAAGAAAGATGGCCGAAACGATTCTCAGAATGACCGGTATCCAGAAATACTTCCCGGGCGTCCACGCGCTGGACAATGCGCAGCTGGAGGTCCGCGAGGGTGAGGTCATGGCGCTGGTCGGCGAAAACGGCGCCGGCAAGTCGACGCTTATGAAGGTGCTGACCGGCATCTACCCGAGCGACGGCGGAACGATCGAATTCTTTGGAAAGCATGTCGAGATCCACGGCCCGCGCGACGCGCAGGCGCTCGGCATCTGCATCGTCCATCAGGAGCTGAACCTCATGCAGCACCTGACTGTGGCGGAAAACATCTATATCGGCCGCGAGCCCATGAAGGGCCTGCTCGTCGACAAAGCAAAGCAGAACGCCATGACGCAGGAGCTGTTCGACAAGCTGCATCTGGAGCTTGACCCGAAGGCCGTCGTCAAGACGCTGTCGGTCGCGAAGCAGCAGATGGTCGAGATCACAAAGGCGCTGTCCCATGAGAACACAAGACTGCTCATCCTCGACGAGCCTTCCGCCGTCCTGACCGACACGGAGATCGACGACCTGTTCGTCTTCATCCGGCAGCTCAAGAAGACCGGCGTCGGCATCATCTATATCTCGCACCGCATGGATGAGCTCAAGCGCATCACCGACCGCATCACCGTCATGCGCGACGGCCAGTATGTCGCCACGCTCGACACCCCCACGGCGGAAATCTCCGAAGTCATCCGGCTCATGGTCGGCCGTACGATCTATGAGGAGCCGAAAACAAAATCCATGTGCCCGCCCGACGCGCCCGTCGTGCTTGAGGCCGAGCATCTGAACTCTCTCGATGTGAAGGACGTTTCCTTTAAGCTCCGCAAGGGCGAGATCCTTGGCTTCGCCGGTCTGGTCGGCGCGGGACGTACCGAGACGATGCGCCTGATCTGCGGCGCAGACCCGATGGATTCCGGTACGATCCGGATAAACGGCAAGGACGTGAAGATCCGCAGCCCGAAGGACGCCGTCCGCTACGGCATCGGCTATCTCTCCGAGGATCGCAAGCGTTACGGCCTGTGCCTGAACCTGTCCGTTGCGGACAACACCGTTCTGCCGAGCCTGGAGCAGATCTTCAAGGGCCCGTTTGTTCATGACAAAAAGGCGCAGCGGCTTGCGCAGGAGCACGCCGAACAGATCCGCACGAAAACGCCGTCTGTCCGCGCCCGCGTCGGCAGCCTCTCCGGCGGCAACCAGCAGAAGGTCGTCATTTCCAAATGGATCCTGCGCGACTGCGACGTGCTGATCTTCGACGAGCCGACGCGCGGCATCGACGTCGGTGCGAAGAGCGAAATTTACAAGCTGATGACGCAGCTGGCAGAGGAAGGCAAGTCCATCATCATGATCTCCTCCGATATGCCGGAGCTGCTCCGCCTGTCCGACCGCGTGATCGTCATGTGCGAGGGTCACGTCACCGGTGAACTCGATATCTCCGAGGCCACGCAGGAAACCATCATGACATATGCAACCAAGAGAGAAGTGGGGTAATCATTATGGAAAACGTAGGTAAGAAAAAGCTGGATATGCAGAAGCTGCTCGCGCCTGCTGCGCTGGTCATTCTGTATATCGTGTTTTCAATCTTCGGCAATAACTTCCTGACGCTCGATACGGTCAAGAATATTCTCGAATCCAGCTATTATATCGGCTTTATGGCCTTCGGCGTGACGTTCATCATCATCACCGGCGGCATCGACCTGTCGCTCGGCACGGTCATGATGTGCGCGGCGCTGTTGGGCGGCTACGCGTTCAAGCAGGGCTGGCCGCTGATCCTCGCGATCGTGCTGACGCTGTTTGTGGGCATCGCGTTCGGCTTTGCCAACGGCGTTCTGATCGCCAAGCTCAAGCTGCCCCCCTTCATCGCGACCCTTGGCACGCAGATGATGGCCGCCGGCCTCGGCTCCATCATCACCAAGGTGCAGTCCCAGACCTGGCCCACCGCCACCGCCGAAGTCGGCGGCTGGTTCAAGAAGGTCTTCATCCGTGCGGAGCTGTTCGGCGTCAGGGGCTTCCCGGTCGGCGCGTTCTGGCTGCTCGGCTTCTTCATCATCGCAGCGCTGATCCTGCATAAGACCAAGTTCGGCCGCTATGTCTATGCCATCGGCTCCAACGAAGAGGCGACCCGCCTGTCCGGCATCAAGGTCGACAACTGGAAGGTCGCGGTCTATACGCTCTCCGGCTTCTTCATCGGCATGTGCGCCCTGTTCTATGCCGCTGCCTACACCACCATCACTCCGGGCACCGGCGCAGGCCAGGAAATGAACGGCATCACCGGCGTTATCATCGGCGGTACGTCCATGTCCGGCGGCTCCGGCACGATGGTCGGCACGCTCATCGGCGTGTTCATCATGTCCGTCCTCAAGACCGGCCTGGCCAACTGCGGCCTGCAGGCCCCGTGGCAGACGTTCCTGACCGGCGCAGTCGTCATCGGCGCTGTCCTGCTCGATATCGCGAGAACGAAGGCTGCCAACCGCGTCAAGAAGGGCTGAGGCCCGCATCATCCTGTATTAAGCACGGAAATCGTGTTTGATAAAATAATTTAGGAGGAATCACCAAATGAAAAAACTGATCGCTCTGCTTCTGGCACTGGTCATGGTTCTCGCTCTGGCTGCCTGCGCGGCCAAGACGGAACCGGCCAAGACCGAAACCACCGACACCAAGACCGAACAGACCACAACCGAAGAAACCAAGACCGAGGATCCGGCTCCCGCTGAGGAGACCACCGGCGAAAAGATGTACATCCCCGTCATGGCGAAGGGCTTCCAGCATCAGTTCTGGCAGGCAGTCGCCAAGGGCTCCGAGGACGCTGCCAAGGATCTCGGCGTAGAGATCTACTTCGACGGCCCCGCCTCCGAGACTGAGATTGACGCACAGGTCAACATGGTCAAGACCGAGCTTGCCAAGAATCCCAAGGCCATGGCGCTGGCTGCCCTGTCTACCGACGCTGTCACCGAGATCCTGGAAGAGTGTGCAGAGAAGAACATCCCCGTCATCGGCTTTGACTCCGGCGTTCCCGGCGACACCACCGGCGCTGTCAAGGCGACCGCCTGCACCAACAACGAGAACGCGGCTGCTATCGCTGCCGACAAGTTCAATGAGAACGAAACTGTTGTCGAGGCCATGAAGAACGCGACCTCCGACAACCCCGTCATCATCGGCTGCCTGTCTCAGGACGCTGTCTCCGCTTCCGTCACCGGCCGTACCACTGGCTTCGTCAATGAAATGGCCAAGATCGCTGAAACCTATCAGCCCGGCAAGGTCTCCATCGAAGGCCACGCCAAGTGGGAAAAGAAGGTCGATGCTCCCGCTATCATCATTGAGGTCGCCATCTCCGCTACCACCGAGGCTACCGCGGTCCAGACCGCTGCCAACTCCCTGCTCGGCATGAATCCCGTTGCGATCTTCTGCTCCAACGAAGGCGCTGTCACCGGCTTCCTGGCTGCTGTCTCCGACGGCGAGGATCTGGCTGAGGGCGGCAAGTACGAGGGTCTGGTCGTCGCCGGCTTTGACGCAGGCGCTGCCCAGAAGAACGCGGTCCGTCAGGGCTGGTTCTACGGCTCCGTCACCCAGGATCCGTACCAGATCGGCTACCAGGCTGTTGCTCTGGCCGTCGCGGCTGCCAACGGCGAAGCTGTTGAAGACGTCGACACCGGCGCTCAGTGGTATGACGCTTCCAACATCGACGACGAAAAGATCGCCCTGCTGGTTTACGATTGATCCGCAGCGCAAAGCTCCGTCATTCCCCGAATACAAACCGTGCCGCCCGTAAGGGCGGCACGGCCCGTTTTTGCCTCTGTACAACCGCGGCGGCGTCTGTTATAATGTAAAAAATTATGACAGGATAAAGGTGACACGCATGAAATTTCTGATCGATCTGATCTCCGAGCAGCTGGCGGGCGCGTTTGAGCGGGCCGGATTCGACGCGGCCTACGGCAAGGCGACGCTTTCCAACCGCCCCGACCTCTGCGAGTACCAGTGCAACGGCGCGCTGGCTGCCGCGAAGCAGTACCACAAGGCCCCCATCCAGATCGCAAACGCGGTTCTGGACGCGCTGGGCAAAAATGAGATGTTTTCCAGCGCCGAGGCGGTCATGCCCGGCTTTTTGAATCTGAAAATCTCCGAGGACTATCTGGCTTCCTATCTGCGCGAAATGGCGCAAACCCCGCACTACGGCGCACAGGACGATCCCAATGCCTGCACCATCGTGCTGGACTACGGCGGGCCGAACGTCGCCAAGCCTTTGCACGTCGGTCATCTGCGCAGCGCCATCATCGGCGAATCGCTCAAGCGCATTTACCGGTTCTTCGGCAATCATGTGATCGGCGATATCCATCTGGGCGACTGGGGATTGCAGATGGGCCTGATCATGGCGCAGCTGCAGGATGAAAAGCCGGACCTTCCGTACTTTGACCCGGACTACACCGGCGAATACCCCGCCGAAGCGCCGTTCACGATCTCCGAGCTTGAACGCATTTACCCCGCCGCCAGCGCCCGCAGCAAGGAGGACGAAGCCTTCGCCGCCCGCGCGCATGAGGAGACCTTCCGCCTCCAGCACGGCGAACGCGGCGAGCGCGCACTCTGGCAGCATATCCTGCGCGTGTCCGTTGAAGACCTCAAGCGCAACTATGACAATCTCGGTGTGAGCTTCGACGTGTGGCTCGGCGAGAGCGACGCGCAGAAGTATATCCCGCAGATGCTCGAAACCGTCAAGGCAAAGGGGCTTTGCGTGGAATCCGAGGGCGCGCTGGTTGTGCCGGTGCAGGAGGAGACGGACGCGAAGGAGGTCCCGCCCTGCATTCTCGTCAAATCCGACGGCGCGACGCTCTACGCCACGACCGACCTTGCCACCATCGTCCAGCGTGAGCAGGATTATCACCCGCAGAAATATATGTACCTGACCGACAAGCGGCAGAACCTGCACTTTGAGCAGGTCTTCCGCGTGGCGAAGAAGGCCGGGCTTGTCAGCGCGGACACGCAGCTCGGCCACATCGGCTTCGGCACGATGAACGGCAAGGACGGCAAACCCTTCAAGACCCGTGCGGGCGGCGTCATGCGTCTGGAAACGCTCATTGCGGACGTGACGGATTACGTGACCAGCAAGATCAAAGAGAACCAGACCGTATCCGACGAGGAGCTGCCGCAGACGGCCAAATGCATCGCGATGGCGGCGCTCAAATACGGCGACCTCAGCAATCTGCCGACGAAGGATTATGTGTTCGACCTCGACCGCTTCTCGTCGTTCGAGGGCAACACCGGCCCGTATATTCTGTATACCATCGTGCGTATCAAGTCCATTCTGGCGAAATACGGAAAGCCTGTTTCGGGCGCACAGCTCCTGCCGCCTGAGAGTGCGGAGCAGAAGCAGCTCATGCTCGTGCTCAGCCGTATGTCGGACGCGCTCTGGACGGCCTACCGCGATTCCGCGCCGAACGCCGTCTGCGCGTATATCTACGAGCTTGCGACAGCCGCGAACAAGTTCTATCACGATGTCAAGATCCTCACAGAGCCGGACGAGCGCAGGCAGGCCAGCTACGCCGCGCTTATCGACCTGACCCGCGGCGTTCTGGAGACGTGCATCGACCTGCTCGGCTTCTCCGCACCGGAAAGAATGTAAGAAACCAAAACCAACGCCCCGCGTTCCATCCGGATCGCGGGGCATTTGTACGTTTCAGTGCGTTTGCGCTGCTGAAATCAGACGCTGCAGATTTTTACCGTTTTCCCGGACGGTCTGCGCATACCAGCGCGCGCTGTCCTTCAAAATCCGTTTTTGCGTCGGATAGTCGACATAGATCAGGCCAAAGCGCTCGGCATAGCCGCTGTGCCACTCAAAATTGTCGGTCAGCGACCAGTGGAAGAAGCCGCGGATGTCTGCCCGTTCACATCCTCTGTAAAGCGCAAGTAAATAGCGGTGCAGAAAATCAATCCGATCCGCGTCGTGGACCTGCCCGTCCAGGAATATGTGGTCGTTGCAGCTCAGTCCGCACTCCGTCACATAGAGCGGCAGCCGGTAGCGTTCATAGAGGAACGCATAGCCGTACTCCATAATTTCCGGCGTGATGGGCCACTTGAGCGCCGTGCAGGCAAAGCCCTGCGGCCGCGGCAGATAAACCGGCGCGCCATCCGGCCCGGCGGCGATCTCGCTGCCGTTATACGAATTGACGCCGATGAAATCCGGGACAGCGTGCATCGTGTCCCATTCCTCCGGCGTAACTTCGCTTAAAAGTTTGCGAAGCGCTCCCGCCTCCGGTTCAGCGCGGCCAAGGCACACGGCGTCTAAAACGATCGCGTGCGTAAACATCCAGTCGGAATCCGTCAGGCGGAAGGTCTCCTGCCGCGCGGCGTCCTCGTCGGCGGGGCTGTGCGGATAGCAGAGCTTGCCGGTGGAGGCAATGCCAATCAAAGCTTCCGGCGCGGCTTTCCGGATGGCCCGGAAGGAAAGTCCGTGCGCCAGCATGAGGTTTTTCCAGCACGAAACGAGTTCCGGAAGCGAAAGCCGCTTCCCCGGTGCGTGAATACCGTCCGCGTATCCAAGCTTGAGCACGATCTGCGGCTCGTTGAGCGTGATAAAGTGGGAAACGCGGCCCTCGAAATGCGCTGCCATCATGGCTGCAAAGCGGGAAAAGGCCGCCGCTGTCTCAGAATTCTGCCAGCCGTCCTTTTCCTCCAGCGCCTGCGGCAGCTCCCAGTGATAGAGCGTCATCCATGGCGTAACGCCGTTTGCAAGACAGCAGTCCACGACACGGTCATAGTACCGGAGCCCCGACTCGTTCCAATGGCCGTCGCCGTTCGGGTCGATCCGCGCCCAGCTTGTCGAAAACCGGTAAGCGGATAAGCCGAGCGAGGCTAAAAGCCCAATGTCCTCTGCAAAGCGGTGGTAGCCGTCGCAGGCAACCGAACCGTCCTCACCGTTGGCAATTGCGCCGGGCTGGCGGCAGAATGCGTCCCAGATGCTATCCCCGCTGCCGTCCGCTCGCGGGAAGCCCTCGGTCTGATAGGCGCTTGACGCCGCGCCCCAGACGAAATCCTCTCGAAACGCCATCTCAGCCTCCCAGAACCACGCGTACCGAAACAACACTGCCTGGCGCAGCCGGCGCGATCAGATTCCCATCCTGCCGCACACCGTTCACATAGAGCTCCTGCACGCCATGCTCCGCGCCGCCCGGATTCTCGACCGTGATGCAATACTGTGCGCCGCGGAAGCGTCGGGTCAGCGTCAGGCGTGCCCATTCCGGCGGAATGCACGGGTCGATGCGAAGACCGTCCAGCTCCGGCTGCACACCGAGAATGGCCTGCGAGATCGACACGAATGTCCATGCGGCTGTGCCGGTCAGCCAGCTGTTTTTGGCTTCGCCGAACGTCGGCGCGTCCTTGCCCGCGACCATCTGGCTGTAGACATACGGCTCCGTGCGGTGAACCTCGCTGACGGCTTCCAGATAGGCCGGGCAGATCTTCCGATAGGTCTCAAACGCGCGTGCGCCGCGCCCCAGGACGGCCTCCGCGCAGGTGATCCAGGGATTGTTGTGACAGAAAATCCCCGCGTTTTCCTTGTATCCGGGCGGATACGAGCTGATCTCGCCGAGATTCAGATAATAGCTTGTGTAAGCCGGCTGCAGCAGCACAATGCCGAATTCGCTGTCGAGCCGTTCCTTGACGCTCTGGAGCGCTTTTTCGGCTTCGCCTGTTTCCCTGCCGATCCCGGCCATGACACACATTCCTTGCGGCTCGATGAAGATCTGCCCCTCGGCGCAGTCCTTACTGCCGACGGGCGCGCCGAACGCGTCGTAGGCTCTGCGGAACCATGCGCCGTCCCAGCCCGTGTCCAGCACCGTTTTTTCCATCGTATCCGCCGCAGCGGCTGCCTCTGCCGCTTCCGCGTCCAGACCGAGATGGCGGCAGATATCGGCGTAAGCCCTGCCGTATTTGACAAACATTCCGGCGATGAACACGGACTCCGCGACCGGGCCTTCGCTGGGGCCGGTGATCTGGAAGCTCTCGCCGGGGTGGGCGGAGAAGCAGTTGAGATTCAGACAGTCGTTCCAGTCGGCTCTGCCGATGAGCGGCAGTCCGTGCGGGCCGAGGTGTGTGCAGATGAACCGGAAGCTGCGGCGCAGGTGCTCCATGAGCGGCGCGGCATTGTCCGGGTCACAGTCAAACGTAACGCTTTCATCCAATATCGACCAGTCACCTGTTTCGCGCAAGTAAGCGTCCACGCCCGCGATCAGCCACAGCGGGTCGTCGTTGAACCCGCTGCCGACTGCAAGATTTCCCTTCTTCGTGAGCGGTTGATACTGATGATAGGCGCTGCCGTCCGGGAACTGCGTGGCGGCGATATCCAGAATGCGCTCCCGCGCCCGTTCCGGAATGATATGCACGAAGCCCAGCAGGTCCTGACACGAATCGCGGAAGCCCATGCCGCGCCCCATGCCGCTTTCGAAGTAGCTGGCTGAGCGGCTCATGTTGAACGTGACCATGCACTGATACTGGTTCCAGATGTTGACCATCCGGTCGACCTTCTCGTCGCCGGTCTCGGCGTGGTAGTTGGAGAGCAGCGTGTCCCAGTATCCGCGCAGCGCATCCGCTGCAGCGTCAAACTGTGCCGCTGTGCGGTACGTTTCGATCATGGTATGTGCGCGCGTCTTGTTGATCACGCCGGGTGCGGAGAATTTTTCGCCCTCCGGGTTTTCTACGTAGCCAAGACCAAAGAAAAGCTCCTGCGACTCGCCGGGGCACAGCTCCAGATGGAACTGCATTGCGCCGACCGGCGCCCAGCCGTGCGCGATGGAACCGGTGCAGCACCCGGCGGCGACAGCCTCCGGCAGGGCGGGGGAGCCGTAGGGGCCAATGAAGGCGTCCCGTGCGGTGTCAAAGCCGTCATACGGACGGTTTGCCCAGAGCACGGCATAGTGGTTCCGCCGCTCGCGGTATTCGGATTTGTGATAAATGGCCTCCGGTTCCAGCTCAACCTCGCCGATCGAGAAGTTCCGCTGGAAGTTGGAGCTGTCGTCCATCGCGTCCCAGAGGCAGAATTCCACATACGGGAACACATCGAGCGTTTTTTTTATGTCTGTCTCATTTTTCAGGCACAGCCGGATCAGCAGGCAGTTTTCACCCTGCGGGACCAGCAGCGTCTGCGCGGCCGAAACGCCGTTCTTCTGCCCCTCGATCACGCTGTAGCCGAGACCGTGGCGGCAGGTATAGCGGTCCAACTCCGTTTTCGTGGGCTGCCAGCCGGGATTCCAGACAGTCTTGCCGTCTTTGATATAAATATGAAACCCCTCCTGGTCGACCGGGCAGTTATTATAGCGGTAGCGGGTCAGACGGCGCAGCCGCGCGTCGCGATAGAAGCAGTAGCCGCCTGCCGTGTTGGACAGGAGCGTGAAAAAATCCTCGCTGCCGAGATAGTTGATCCACGGAAGCGGTGTGCGCGGGTCGGTGATCACATATTCCCGCTGCTGATCGTCAAAATGGCCGAATTGCATCTGGAACTCCTTCCTATGCCGGCAGGCTGATGCGTACCGACAGAATTCGAAATCGTTTGAGTTGTCAATATAACGGATATGTACCATTACAATAGCGGCTTTTTGCGCAAAATGCAAGACATATTTTGCGATTCTTTCTGAAAAACATGATTTTCAGGAAGGGAAGAGAGGCACAGAGCAAGTTTCGGAGAAGTTTAGCTGTCAAATTTGCTAAATTTACGTGAACAAATTGAGCAGAACAGCCAAACTTTGTTTTAAACACTAAAAAATCAAAAATTACTCTTGCAATTTTGTGCAGAATCAGCTATTTTGAAGCTACGAAAACGATTAAGAAACTCGCGGACAGAATGGAGGCAGACCGGCATGGTTTCTATGAAGGATATTGCAAAGGCCTGCGGCGTTTCGGTCGCGACCGTCAGCAAAGCCCTCTCCGGACAGCCGGATATCGGAGAACAGACGCGCGAGCTGATCTGCAGGACTGCCGACTCCCTCGGCTACATGACAAACTCCGCCGCCCGTGCACTCAAAACGAACCGCACCTATAATATCGGCGTTCTGTTCGTTGATGAGCGCAGAAGCGGCCTTGCGCATGAATATTTCTCCGCCGTGCTCGAAAGTCTCAAGGTCGAGGCCGAGGCCAACGGCTATGACATTACCTTCATCAACCGCAACGTCGGCAAAAAGGCGACGACCTACCTGCAGCACTGCCAGTACCGAGGCGTCGACGGCGTGGTGATCGCCTGCGTCGATTTCAACGATCCGCAGGTGCTGGAGCTGGTCAATTCCCGCCTTCCGGTCGTGACCATCGATCACGTCTTCAATAACCGCGCCGCCGTCGTTTCCGACAATGTGCGCGGCATGGAGGAGCTGGTCCGCTATGTCTATGCGAAGGGCCACCGCCGTATCGCGTTTATCCACGGTGAACGCACTACCGTCACGGAAAACCGCCTGACGGGATTCTATCGCGCCTGCGACGCGCTGGGACTGGAGATCCCGGAGGAGTATGTCCGCGAGGGCGTGTACCATGACCCCGACCGCTGCGCGGAGCTGACGCGTGAGCTGCTTCAGCTGTCGGAGCCGCCGACCTGCATCCTGATGCCGGACGACTTTTCCAGCATCGGCGGCGGCAACGCCATCCGCCGCATGGACCTTCGTTTTCCCGAAGACGTCAGCGCGGCGGGCTATGACGGCATCCAGCTTGCAAGCGTTACGAATCCGGCGATGACCACCTATCGTCAGGATACGGCCGCGCTTGGCAAGACCGCTGCCGCGAAGCTCATCGAACTCATCGAAAAGCCGCGTACCGCGCTGGTCGATCGGATCCTCATTCCGGGCAAGCTGGTAGAGGGATGCTCTGTCCGTGCGATTTAAGTATGGTGCTTTCTGCCGTGAGGCAGTGCACATAGATCAAACTGTCAACTATTATTTTTTACAGGAGGAATTCAAATGAAAAAGTATCTTGCGCTGCTTCTTGCAGTTCTGATGCTCGCAGCTGTGTTTACAGGCTGCGCCAGCAAGGAAACGACGACCGACACGCCCGCCGCTTCCACGGATACGGCTGAGCCTGCCAAGACCGACGAAAACACCGCCGCCGAAGAGACACCCGCCGCGGAACCCGCTTCCGAGGAAGGCAAGGTCTTCAACATCTACGCCTGGAACGAAGAGTTCAAGGGCTTCTTTGAGAAGTACTACACCGTTCCCGAAGGCGTGACCGTCAACTGGATCATCACCCCGAGCGCCGATGGCGCCTATCAGGACAAGCTCGACGAGGCTCTTCTCAATCAGGAGAACGCTTCTGCAGACGACAAGGTCGACCTGTTCCTCGCTGAGGCCGACTACATCCAGAAGTATACCGAGTCTCCCGTCACGCAGGACGTCACCGCCCTCGGCGTGACCGATTTCTCCAGCACCTATGCATATACCGTGCAGGCTGCGTCTGATGCTTCCGGCGTCGTTAAGGGCGTATCCTTCCAGTGCTGCCCGGCGGCTCTGATTTACCGCCGCTCCATCGCCAAGGACGTTCTGGGCACCGACGATCCCGCCGAGGTCCAGGAGCTGCTGAACAGCTGGGACAAGTTCAATGCTGTCGCGGCTGATGCCAAGGCCAAGGGCTATCTGATGACCGCTTCCGAGGCTGCTACCTACCGTGTCTTCTCCAACAACGTTTCCGAACCGTGGGTCGACGCAAACAACAACCTCCAGATCGACCCGGCCATCCAGACCTGGATGCAGCAGGCCAAGGACTTCTCCGACAACGGCTACACGCAGGACTGCGATATCTGGTCCGATGAGTGCACCGCGCAGATGTTCGGCGAGGGCAAGGCCATGTGCTACTTCGGGCCGGCCTGGTACTTCAACTTCTCCATGGGCAACGCACAGGACGCAGACAAGGGCTGCTTCGGCGACTGGGCGATCTGCGAAGGCCCGCAGGCACACTTCTGGGGCGGCACGTGGCTGCTGGCTCCTGCCGGTACGGATAACCCCACCATGGTTGCCGATATCATGAACACCTTCATCAACAATGAAGAGGTCTGCACGAATCTGGTCAAGAACGAGGCGCAGTTCTCCAATAACCAGAAGGTCAACGAGACTGTCGCGCAGGACCCGGCCTACGGCAGCGATTTCCTCGGCGGCCAGAACGACATCGCCCTGTTCTGTGACCTTGCCAAGAACATCAAGTTTGAAAACCACACCATCTATGACCAGCTGCTCAACGAGGGCCTGCAGGCCAACTGGAGAGAGTACTGCAAGGGCACCGTCACCGAGGACGAGGCCATGAGCAACTTCTATAAGTACATCAACGAAAAGTATCCGACCATCGTCACTCCGTAAATCCTACGGCTTCCCGGGGCAGGGCGAACGCCCTGCCCCGGCGCTGATTTCGGGCGCGATTCCGAACCGGCCGCTCCGGCCCGCTGGGAACTACGTCTGAGAATAAGAGGAGGAGATCTGATGCAGACGACAAAAGCACCCAAATTGAAAACCAAACGATCCAAAATCAGCTATGCAAAGTGGGGCTATATTTTTATCGCGCCGTTCTTTCTGGCCTATGCGCTGTTTCACTTTGCGCCGCAGCTGCTGACGATCTACAACAGCTTTTTTGAAAACTACAGGGAGGGTCTGACGCAGGTCGGGCCGAATTTCGTCGGCCTGAAAAACTACATCACGCTCTTTACGCCCGATAAAAACGGCACGATCGATATCCTGAAATATGCCGGAAATACGATCGTGCTCTGGGTCTGCGGCGCGATCCCGCAGGTCGTGATCTCGCTGATGCTCGCGTGCTTCTTTACGAGCTACCGCCTGAAGATCAAGGGCCAGCAGTTCTTTAAGACCGTCATTTATATGCCGAACCTCATCATGGCATCGGCGTTCGCGATGCTGTTTTATATGCTGTTCTCCAACGTCGGGCCGATCAACCAGATCCTGACGCAGCTCGGCTGGATCGACGCGCCGATCGACTTTTTCAACATCCGCTTTACCGTGCGCGGGCTCATCTGCCTGATGAACTTCCTCATGTGGTTCGGCAACACGACAATTTTGCTCATGGCAGGCATCATGGGCATTGACCAGAGCCTGTTTGAGGCGGCAAATATTGACGGCGCGAGCTCTTTGCAGGTCTTTTTCAAGGTGACGCTGCCGCTCCTGATGCCGATTTTAGTCTACACGGTCATCACCGCGCTCATTGGCGGTCTTCAGATGTTCGATGTGCCGCAGGTGCTGACCAATGGGCTTGGCACACCGAACCGCACCTCGACAACGCTCGTCATGTACCTCAACAATTACCTCAAGACAAGCAAGAACTACGGCATGTCTGGCGCGATTTCCGTCGTGATCTTTATCATCACGGGCCTTCTGAGCCTTGTGGTGTTCAAGTCGCTGACGAAGCAGGAAGAAAACTAAGGAGGCGCTCGCAATGAAGAAGAATTCCACGGACAGCCGCAAAGCCCACGCCATGCTGACCGTCAGCCGCGTGCTGGTCTATGCGCTGCTGATCTTTCTTTCGATTTTGTGCCTGTTCTCATTTTATATGCTGATCGTCAACGCCTCGCGTACCAACGCAGACCTTCAGGGCGGCTTCAAGGCACTGCCACAGGGGCATTTCCTGGAGAATCTCAAAAACGCGTGGAACGACAGCTCGATCAACATCCCACGCGGAATGCTCAACAGCTTTATCATCGCAGCCGCGACGGCCATCCTGTCCACCTATTTTTCCGCGCTGACCGCCTACGGCCTGCACGCCTATCATTTTAAGCTCAAGCGGCTCGCATTCCTGTTCATCATGGCCGTCATGGTCATCCCTAAGCAGGTCTCCGCCGCGGGCTTTGTCCAGCTGTGCTACAAGCTGAAGCTGACGAACAGCTATCTGCCGCTGATCCTCCCCGGCATCGCGGCGCCGGTCGTGTTCTTCTACATGATCCAGTACATGAAGCGCATACTCCAACAGCATCCACTACATGAAGACCGTCCTGCCCATGGAGATCGTGGAGGCCGCGCGTGTCGACAGCTCGGGCGAGTTCTTTACCTTCAACCGCATCGTGCTGCCCATGCTGAAGCCCGCCATCTCCGTGCAGCTGATCTTCACATTTGTCGAGTCGTGGAACAACTATTTCCTGCCTGCGCTGCTGCTCGATAAAGCGGAAATGAAGACCGTCCCCATCATGATCGCGCAGCTTCGCGCGGCGGATTACTCAAAATTTGACCTCGGCAAGGTCTATATGTTCATCCTGCTCGCCATCCTGCCGGTGCTGCTCGTGTACATCTTCCTTTCGCGCTATATCGTCAAGGGCGTGACCGCAGGCTCCGTCAAGGGCTGAGCCGTCCTGCCTACAGGGCCGGAGTTTTCAGGCATCAACGGATAAAATGCTGTGTTTTCAAGGAATGTTCAGCTTTCGGCGAAAACGTCCGTCTTTTCTGAATTGTTGCGGAACCGTTGAAAACACTGGACAAACCGGCTTTTTCGGTTTTACAGGTGATAGTAGTCAAATCGTAGTCATGCAGCTGCCCGTGGAAGAAAAACTGTTTCAGGAGTGAATCACATGATGCGCAGCTTCTACAAAGCATGAAAAGTGATCTGCGTACAGCTGTAGAGGATAGCCGTCTGGATTCTCATCTGTATGCGAGGCGGTCGCTATTTGACAAAAAGGGCTGTATTCGATACAATAAACGTAAAAAAGAACGCGCAGGAAAAAGGAGGTCGACCGATGAACTTATGGCACGATATCAGCCCAGAGCGGATGCAGCCGGAGGATTTTCTGGCGGTGATCGAAATTGAAAAGGGCTCCAAGAACAAATATGAGCTGGACAAGCAGACCGGTGCGCTGCGGTTGGACCGGATCCTCTACACCTCGACGCACTACCCGGCCAATTACGGCTTTATCCCGCGCACCTATGCCGATGACGGAGATCCGCTGGACGTGCTGGTTTTGTGCAGCGAGCCAATTCGCCCGATGAGCCTGGTGCGGGTCTATCCGGTCGGATATTTTACCATGCGCGACAACGGTGCGATGGACGACAAAATTCTCGCGATCCCGTTTGGCGATCCGATGTTCAACGGATATTCTTCCCTGTCCGATCTGCCGGCGCATATCTCCAATGAGATCAGCCATTTTTTCAGCGTCTACAAGCATCTGGAGCCGGATACCAACGCGGAGGTCGACAGTGTCCATGGCCGTGCTGAGGCCGTCGCGGTGATCCGGGAGGCCTTTGCGGCCTACCGGCGAAAATTCAATCAATAGATTAAGAAAAAGGTTTCTGCAGTTTAGGCTGGCAGGAACCTTTTTTCTGGATTTGTCTTGCCAGAATCGCGGTTGTATGGTAAGCTCGAATTGTAAAAGAGGTGAAACAGAAGCGCAGAAAAGGAGGCGGTATCATGTTTTGTCCAAAGTGCGGAAAAGAACTCCGGGAATATGAGCGCAGCTGCCCGTATTGCGGCGCTGCCGCAGCCCATGGACGTGGAAACCGGCATAGAATCAAGCCTATGGAGCTGATTGCCATCGCAGCCGGTGTGCTGGCGCTGCTCCTGGCCTGCACGGTACTTGTGTATCAGATTGCACAGCGGAAAAAAGAAGCCCGGTGGAAGGAACTGACGGTGGACAGGCGGGAAGCAGCGGCAGTGGTTCCGGTGGAGCCGTTGGCGCGGCCACAGTTTCTCCGTTTCACGGCCGCTGACGTGCAGACGGCTGCAGCTGTGCCGGACTACAGTGTATCCGGGGACTTGCATGAGATCACAAATCTGGAATGGATGGAGTGGAACGGGCTTTCCGACACGGCCAAAGCCATCCTTGTGCAGAATTTGTTTGTGGTCGAGCCGGATTTTTATTCCGAGTTTTTCGGCCGCTATGAATGGAATCGCTATCTGCAGATCCCGAATTTTGTAACGGTAGATTCCATGATGCACACCTATCATCTGTATTTCAGCCTGCTTCTGAACCGGACGGAAAAGCAGCAGCTTGCCGCGCAGCTGCAAACGCTGAGCAAAGACATGCTGCGCGCATCTGCCGCACAGCTGGACGCACTGACCGGAACAGCGTGGGAGAATGCGGCAAAGCGCAGCACAGCGTATTTCGCGGTGGGTGCTGCGCTCCAGGATCCGAAGATTCAGGTACCGGAGCAGGTGAAGGATGTTGCTGCGCAGGAGTTGTCTGCCATTTATGCAGCAGAGGGTATTGCCCCGTGTGCTGTAACGGAAGATCTTCTGGATTATTCCCAGTTCAAGCCGCGCGGCTACTATGAAGGCGACGAGACGCTGGAGGCGTATTTCCGCGCGATGATGTGGTACGGGCAGATCAATTTCACGCAGAAGAAGGAGGATATGAACCGCACGGCGCTGCTGATCACACTGGCGCTGCACGACACAGCGTCGGACAGCTGGGAAAAGCTCTATGCCGTGACCTCATTCTTTGCGGGCGCCAGCGACGATCTTGGCTATTATGAGTATCTGCCGGCAATCGAGGCTGCCTACGGTACCATTCCAGACACGGAACTGCTGCGCTCGGATGAGACTGCCTATCAACACTATACCGAACAGATCAGGACGCTTGCTGCGCCGCAGATCAACTCCATCCCGGTGGTCGACCCGGACGGAACGGTCGATCTGGCGGAGGAGGGAAAGGGCTTCCGCTTCATGGGGCAGCGTTTTACGCTGGATGCCGCCGTGATGCAGCAGCTGGTGTTCAACAAGGTCAGGGAAAACGCACAGGGAGAACGGCGGATGCTGCCGGATGTGTTGGATATGCCGGCGGCGCTCGGCTCCGAGACGGCGCTGTCCCTTCTGACGCAGCAGGGCGATACGGCTTACGCACACTACCCGGAGCAGATGCAGATGCTCCGAAAAGCAGTAAAGGAAGCGCCGGAGGAGCTGTGGTCGGCGAGCCTTTACGCGGGATGGCTGTACACGCTCAATCCTCTTCTGGAGGAAAAGGGCGCCGGATACCCGTCGTTCATGACGACGGAGCAGTGGAAAAAGAAGGCGCTGGAAACCTACGCGGGCAGCTTTACCGAGCTCAAGCACGACACGGTACTCTATGCCAAGCAGGTGATGGCGGAGATGGGCGGCGGCCCTCCGGAGGAGCTGGATGACCGCGGCTATGTGGAACCGGAGACGGAGGTCTATCGCCGGTTCGCGGAGCTGGCGGAGCAGACGGCAGACGGGCTTCAGACATATGGAATTCTGGATCCTGCCGACCGCGAAAATCTGACACGCCTCGCTTCGCTCGCGCGGAGTCTTGAGACGATCAGCCGGAAGGAGCTGCAGAACGAGCGGCTGTCGGATGAGGAATATGACCTCATCCGGGAATACGGCGGCACGCTGGAGCATTTCTGGATCGAAGCCGTCAAAGACCGGACGGATGCGGAGTATCTCGACGCACGGGAAATCCCGGCGTCCCTGGTGACGGATCTTGCCACAGACCCGAACGGAATGGTTTTGCAGGCTGCGAACGGCTGTCCGGCGCAGATCTATGTGATCGTGCCGGTGGACGGAACGCTTCGCATCGCCTCCGGCGTCGTCTATAATTTCTATCAGTTCCGTCAGCCGCTGTCGGCGCGTCTGACGGATACCGAATGGCGGCAGATGATCGGCGAATGGATGTCGCCGGACGGGCGCTTCCATCAGGATGAAACGCCGGAGAAGCCGTGGTGGACGCAAAGCTATTGGGTGCAGGGGTGAGAAAATGGCTCCTGCTTCCGGTGCTGGCGGCTGTCTGCGGCGCAGGCCTGCTCCTCTGGCGGCTGGGCTGTTTCCTGCCGCGCTGGATCGTCTGGCAGGAAGCAGACTGTTCCTGTACGGCGGAGGAAGGGCCGGAGCAGCTCAGTCTGCGCAGAAAAACGCTTCGTGCAGTCTCTGACGGAAGTGAGATCTGGCGCTCGGCGGCAGGACAGAAGGTGCAGAGCCTGCTCTGGTGCGATATCGACCATGACGGAGCGCCGGAGCTGCTGCTCCTCGTCTGGCGATGGGGGCGGTTCGGAAAAAGCCGGCCGTTCTGGAAAACCGGACCGGACTGGGGCTGGTCGCAGCATATTGATATTTACGACTGGACGGGAAAGAACTTTCGCCCGGCCTGGATGGCCTCGGATATCGGTCTGGATGCCGCCGCGTGGCAGTTTGACGAACAGCAGCGGCTTGTCATCACCGAACGGAGCGGACGGGAAAGTGCATGGGACTGGATCAGCTGGGGGCTTGTCAGAATTGCATAACGGCATTGGTGCAGAACAGGAGGAATGGACAATGGGGAAAATTACCATACAGAATTATACATGCAAGAACCCGATCACGATGATCGGGTTTGAGGCAGGGATCTGCTGGGGTGCGGACACCGCGGATGAAAAAAAGAACTATCGCAGAGGGCTGGACTGTCTGGAGAGCGGGCATGGAAGAACGTTTGAGTTTCCGGATGTCTATCTGACGCTGGAGGGATATTCGGCAAGGGTGATCCGGGAGTGGTACACGCACATCGGCGGCCAGCCGACGCGGCTGCAGGCCAGCACGCGCTATATCAACTATGAGCATGGCTTTGACTATGTGACGCCGGCCAGCATTGCGGAGCGTTCGGCCGCAAAGGCGGTCTACGATGAACTGATGATGGAAATTCAGAAGCATCTTGCTCGGCTGGACGAGCTCGGCATCCCGCGCGAGGATTCCGCGATGGGGCTGCCGCTCGGCATGGAGACGAGGATCGTCTGCAAGCACAACCTGCGGAATCTCATGGATATGTCGCGCCAGAGGATGTGCAGCCGTGCATATCACGAATACCGCGCACTGTTCAGCGACCTATGTCGGGAACTGAGCGGTTACTCGGAGGAGTGGGACTACACAGTCAGCCATTACTTCATGCCAAAGTGCAGAGCCATCGGTTTTTGCCCGGAGAAGCATTCCTGCGGCAGAATGCCGCCCAGAGAATAGAGCGGAAATACCACACGGGAGAGAATCTGATTGCGATTCTCTCCCGTGTGGTATCCGCAGCTTATGACTCCGACGCAAGCTCTGCTTGACAAATTGGAGCTTCTATTACAGGGCACAGATTTCATCAGGAATCTCCTGTACCGTCTGATTGCCTGTTTCAATCTCTATGGTGTCAAGTGCCTGATACATATGGATTCTTGCCATGCTTATTCCCCGTCAAATATCGCTTTTTGCGTTTCTGCGATTTTGTTAAAGTCTTCTCAGACGCTGATTCTTCGCCGGTCAGCAGCTTGTCCAGCAGGATTCTTTCCGGGTATTTTCCTTCTGTCAGAATGTCGTATAAATACCTGTTATCCAGAATCATATCATCCCGGATATCCTGTCAAAGCGGCATCGGTGTCCGGGCAATCAGA
>HF990576.1 GCA_000432135.1 Firmicutes bacterium CAG:124 | reverse complement strand
ATTTTTCCGTTTGTGCCCTTGACCTGTTCCATGCTGAGCGTGTGCATTTTCATGTACCGTGCCGCGTCAATGTCTGTATCCGAAGCGAGGATGTGATTGTTGACGTTCTGCTCGACCGCCAGTTTGAAAAGCTGCCGCCCGATGCGCTCTGCAAACACGCCGAGCGTACCGTCCAGCATCTGCTTCAAGGCGCGCGGAAGGTATGCGCCTGCCTCCAGCGTGTGCAGAAACCCTGCGTAAAACCAGATCGCCTTTTCGATGAACTCGCTCCGGCTCTGGCATTGATCCTCACGGTAGTTGTCCTCCACAATCTGCTTGCACTCCGGCGTCAGCCAGAGTGGAAACTTGATCTTGTTGCTTGCCATACCAATATTCCTCCAATTTTCGTGCGCAACCCCGCCGTTTTTCCTGAAACAGCGGGGCTTTTCGCACTCCTGACTCCAACGGGGCTATTTTTGCCTTCGCAACAACCCCTGCGCAGAATTCCCAAACTGCCCGCACCGC
>HF990575.1 GCA_000432135.1 Firmicutes bacterium CAG:124 | reverse complement strand
AGCGGAAACATCCCCTACCCGACGCTTCGCGTCTCTCGCTGCAAAAGCAGCCAGCTTTCTGTAGATACCATTGAGCAAATTTGCAGGGTGCTTGGAATCTCAATGGCGGAGTTTTTTACTCCAAGCAACCAAGTCCGTACACATTGATAGCTATCGTGTATCTCTGTAGTCCAAATGGCATTTCCACAAAACTGCTTACTCTGCCAAGCCGTATTTGGTCTTGATCCGGTCGAGCTTTTCGAGCATGGGTTCGGCAATCAACCACAGGAAGAAAAACGTGGCAATGGCGCGCACCAGATCGACCGGAAGGCCGGTGACGTAATAGCTCAAGATAATTTTCCAGTTGATCGTGTTCGACCACATGAGCGCAGACGCGGGATTCATAATGCCGCCGTAGATGATCGTGGACGCAATCACACCGAAGATACAAAGGCTCAGCCGCCCGCGCCGCAGAACACCTTTGCGGTACAAGACACCTGCCAGCCAGCCGATAATCCCCATCGCGAACATCTGCCACGGCGTCCAAGGTCCTTGTGAAAACAGCATATTCGAGACAAGCATCGTCATTGC
>HF990574.1 GCA_000432135.1 Firmicutes bacterium CAG:124 | reverse complement strand
TCTGTACGCAAATGACTATCAGGACATCGGGCTTCTGAAAAAACTTGCGGACAGTCGGCACATCGCGATCCTGCTTATCCACCACCTGCGCAAGCTCCACGATGATGATCCGATGAACATGATCTCTGGATCGACGGGCTTAAGCGGCGCGGCAGATTCAACCTTCGTCCTGCAAAAAAGCTCACGCCTCGCCAACATTGCCTCGCTGCATTGTACCGGTCGTGATATTCCAGATCGGACTTTGAAACTCGAATTTGGTGAGGACGACCACGTCTGGAAGCTGCTTGAAGACAGCAAAACTTGCAGCACAGCTTCTAAGATTTCAATGCTTCAGATTGAAAATCTTCTCTCTGAACTTCTGCAAAAAGAGCCTGAGATCAGCGCCCCTGCCAAAGCGCTGTTGGAAAAGATCGACCCTGCCGGAAGCGAGGGCTGGACACCGAATAGTTTCTCGCATCAAATCCGAAAAAGCGTTGATGCTCTAAGGCAAAACGGTATTTCCGTATCGTTCCGAAAGAGCAACGGTGAGCGCCTCATCTGCCTGAAAAGGGTCGATGGTGCCGATCTTCCCACTGTGGAAAAAATCGTCCCTATCGACCCTGCGGGTGCGCCAAGCGCCTGCACCGCGCCGTGAGCCGCGTGTCGCCGCTGTGTGCGGCTTTCCGGGCAGGCTGCGAGTGTGTGCGCGGCAGCGGCACAAAAGCCAACGTTGCGCCGACGTGCGGGTAACGCAGAAAACGCAGGTGCAATGCGGAAATCAAACGCAGAGAAGCCCCGCCGCAGCGGAAAAAATCCTCCCGTTCGGGTAATGTCATCAACTTAAGGCGGTTCAACATCTCTTAACGTTGCTTGGGAATTTCAAAGATTTGTGTTTTTTCAGACGATCAGAGGAGCGATCAGGGCGCACCGGGACAACGGCCTTTGAGAGACGAACAACCATATGCGCATACAAACGCTCCCGTTTTAGTCTGGAAGATGTCGAAAGCATCTCTACAACCGTTCTCTTCAGCTCTGAAATGGTCATTGCCACGTTCAGCTTGTAGGTATAGCGGTTCTCTGGCCTGATATGTGCGGCCTCAATTTCTTCGCGGAGATCATATTCCAGGACACCGGCCAAATCGGCCAAAAACATTGTCGCATAGAAATCCTGTAAGATCGCGTCCGGAGAGTAACCTGTAAAATTCTCAATTTCCAGCTTGTTTTTCACGTCGTTATACTTGGTTTCAATGCCCCAGCGTTTATGGTAAGCCCATTTGAAATCATCCAAAGTTATTTGAGGATCAAAGATATTTGTTGCTAAATACTCGATATCTCCATTGGAAAGTTGAATTTTCAATACGCGGAGCTTCAGGGAGTGCTTCAGCTTTGCAAACTTGTACTCAAACGTGTTGTCCTGTTCCGGAAGCTTCATGGAACGCAGAAATTCTGTGGGACAGCGCATAATGAAGCTGTGTCCGCTGCTTCCAATTGCGTCGATGCGTCGATCAGTTCAGCTGCAGGATAGCCGCGATCCATGATAAACACCGGGTTTGACACGTTCTGCAGTCGAAACGAGCCGATCATGTCCTTTGCTGCAGCTCGTTCACTGGATCTGCAATGCGCAAAGCGTGTATCTACGATCATACCGTTGAGCAGATCGTACATACACGAAACAAGCGCCTGAACCTGCGGCGCGCCCTGACTTGTCTGGATCCCATACAGTTCCGCCAGCTCATTTGTGCAGGGAAGATTTAACCGGGTACCATCGATCCCAAACAATTGGTAGCCTTTCCAGTCAGCCAATTCGGCTTTTTCGTAGAAACTGTCAACAACACTTTGAAAAAGCTCCTGAAATGCTTCCGGCTTGATCCGTTTCCTGCCCTTGGAGAAAGCTTGCTTGGAATACTCGATCTGACCATCCTTCTGTGCGTCAAAAAACGCATTCAGCCCTGCCTGCAAACTGCTTTTCAGGTTCTGAACCGTTACGTAAATATAGTCGGTAAAGCTCATTTTACGCCTCCTTGAAAAATCCCTCTGCCGCTTTATTGATCTGCGGAGAAAGTGCTCATCGCAGATAGTATTGTGGATATGACGAACAATTTCAAGATATAAAGGCAAGCTTTTCACGAAAATCACTCCAAAATCAAAATATCATCTTGATTTTGAAATAAATCCGCATTTGTCAATTGGCATTTTCACTAATATTTACGCCCGCTTTTTGACACTTTGAAATGATGGGCTTAAGTTGATGACATTACCCGTTTGGGAGGAGCCAGCATCGCATTTGGCTAGTCGCCG
>HF990573.1 GCA_000432135.1 Firmicutes bacterium CAG:124 | reverse complement strand
AGCCCACACGTGGAGCTATGATCGAAAGCCCTTGTTTTGTTACCGGGATTTTCAACCTTTTCTAAAGTAAACGAAGCAAAACGAATGCTCCGGCTTCTCGCAGAGCGCGGGAGCAGTTATCAAAATAAAGTCCGGCGGATGGGAGTTCCATCCGTCGGACTTTTGCGATAGTGCTTATGCCTTGGGGGAGAAGGCCGCGAACAGCGGGGCGTAGGTGTCGGCGTGGAGCAGGAAGCATTTGATCGTCGCGCCGGGCTGCACTTTGAAGGTATACGTGCCGGACTCAGCTGTGATCTTCTCGCTGTGTACGGCGAGCAGCCGGCCGTCCGCGCCATATTCTGCCACAAACAGCACAAACGCATCGGACTTATAATTGCTGCCGGTCGAGACGGTCAGCGTGTCGCCCTCCAGCGTGGCCGAGGGCTTTGCGCACAGGTTCAGCGCACTGCCGGAGAAGAGCACGAACGCGTCCGGATCGTCCGGGGTGAAATACGCGCTGTAATCCTGCTCCCTGTTCGCAAGCAGCACGGGGTACGAAGCGTCGGTGCTGACGCCGAGCTTTGCGCCGTCTGTCAGTTCACCGGAGATCGTGAGCAGGGGAGAGGTGCTGTCGACACAGACATAGACGTTGTTGGCCTTGCCGCCAGCGGTGTTGCCCGTGACGACGGGCGCACCCTGAATGTTCACCCTGCCGCCCGCTTCGGCGTAGATACCGCCGCCGAGACCGGAGGCCGTGTTGCCGGTGATTGTGCCGCCATAGAGGTTCAGCGTGCCG
>HF990572.1:20752-23694 GCA_000432135.1 Firmicutes bacterium CAG:124 | reverse complement strand
TATGAAGATGATAAATTGCTGTACTATGTGGATTTGAATGATGCTGGCGAGTGGGAATATCATGTTGTCGGCGATACGCCGGAAGAGTAGCAAAAAGAAACGGAGAACAAACTATGTCTACATATGAGATCGGCTCCATTGTGTTTGACAAATGGAAGATCTGCCGGGAGCTGGGGCAGGGGAGCTATGGGACGGTCTATGAGATCCAGCGGGAGGACTTCGGCGGCGTTTACAAAGCTGCGCTGAAGGTCATTACCGTCCCGCAGAGCAGGACGGAGCTGCAGAGCGTGCTGGACGAGGGCATGACGCCGCCGCAGGCAAAGCAGTATTTTTACAGCGTCGTGGAGGACATCGGCCGCGAGTGCGCCATCATGTCAAGGCTCAAGGGCACTGGCAATATTGTCAGCTATGAGGATCACGCCGTCCTCCGGCACCCCGACGGCATCGGCTGGGACATTCTGATCCGGATGGAGCTGCTGCACCCGCTGCTGCCGTATGTCTATCAGCACCCGATGGCGCGGCGGGACATTATCAGGCTCGGTATCGATATCTGCAAGGCGCTGGAGCTTTGCCAGCGGTACAATATCATCCACCGCGACATCAAGCCGGAAAACATCTTTATTTCCGACAACGGGGATTATAAGCTCGGCGATTTCGGCATCGCGCGGACGATCGAACGCACGACCTCCGGCCTGTCCAAGAAGGGCACGTATAGTTACATGGCCCCGGAGGTCTACATTGGAAAGAAATATGGCTTCAGCGTCGACACGTATTCGCTCGGACTGGTGCTGTACCGGATGCTGAACAAGAATCGCGGCCCGTTCCTCCCGCAGCCGCCGGAGGCAATTACCTATGACAACCGTGAGCAGGCGCTGGCCAGACGCGTGTCCGGCGAACCGCTGCCAAGACCATTTTACGGCGAAGGCCGCCTCGGCGAGATCGTCCTGAAGGCCTGCGCGTTTGACCCGAAGGACCGCTATTCCAGCCCCCAGCAGCTGCGTCAGGAGCTGGAAGCGATCTCCTACGAGGCGCAGGACGCGGCGCTCATCTACCCGAACGGCGACGAGCTGCAGATCGACCCGAGCCGCTACGCGTCGGGGAAGTCCTCCGGCGCGGCGGGAACTGCGGGCAAAACGAATGCGGTGTTTTCTGACCGGCCGCAGCGCACATCCGGCACAAACAGAACGCAGGGCGTCTTCGACGCCTCCGGCGGGGGCAGTCCGGCTCCCGTGCGGAAGGAAAAAAAGAAAGCCCACCGGGGGCTTGTCTGGGTGCTGGTGCTTGTCGCCAGTGCGGCGATCGCGGCGGGCAGTCTGCTGCTTTTGCACACGCGGCAGGAAAAGCAGGCGCAGCTTGCCGCCGCGCAGCAGGCACAGGTACAGGAGCAGCAGAATCAGTACGAGGCTCTGATGGAGCAGGGAACGCAGCTGTGCGAAACGGACCCGGAGCAGGCGCTGGGATGCTTCGAGCAGGCGCAGGCGCTCTACCCGGAGGAGTCTGCACCTTATATTTCCTACGCCTACGCGCTCTACTGCGCGCAGGACTATGAACGCTGCATTTCCTATATCGAGGACGAGCTGGGGCTTGGAAAGGCCTACGATATCGAGGCGCAGAGCCAGCTGAGCGAAATTCTGGGCGCGGCGTATTTTGAATGCGATGACTATGCCGCCGCGGCCTCGTTCTTCCGGCTGAGCACCGCCGGAGGCGATATCACCGTCAATGCCCAGCGCGATTACGCGGTTTCCCTCGGACGGCTGGGCGATATCGATGCGGCGGACGAGATCCTGTCGCAGATGTACGCGGCAGGCGCAAGCGGCGACGTGACTGACTACGTACAGGCGGAGATCGACTACGCGAAAAAGGAATATCTGGACGCGGAAAGCGGCTTTCAGGCGGTGCTGAATCAGACGCAGGATATCGCGCTGCAAAAGCGGGCGCTGCGCTCCTTGGCGGAGGTCTACCGCGATTGCGCGGCGCTGGTCCGGACGGGAAGCTCCCCGATCGGAAACCCCGCGACAAAGGCCGTCGAGGTTCTGGCGAACGGGATCGAAACCTACGGCCTGCGCTATGACTCGACGATCTGGGAGATGCTGGCGCTGGCCTATTTCGAGGCGTACCACACCGACCCCTCCGTTCCGCAGAGCTACCTGCGCAAGGCCGGGGAGTGCTTCAACCGCGTGCTGGAGCTTGGCGTGACGAAAAGCTATCTCTACAGCAACCTGTATACGATCTATTATGAATTACAGGAATACGATCTGGCGGAGCAGACGCTGGACGCCTATGCCGCGCAGTATCCGAAGGATTATGAACCCTACGCGTTCCGCGCCATGCTGTATATCACGCTGGAAAACCGGAAGGAACAGTCCGCGCGCGACTATTCCGTCGCCGTCGAGGCCTACGAGACAGCCGGGCAGCTGCTGCGCAGCGACGACGACGCGACATACTATCAGCAGCTGCAAAGTCTGATCCAGCAGCTGCAGAAGGAAGGATGGATCAACGGATGAAATACAGCTATGCCGCCGTCTGCGCGACAGGGCGGGTGCGAACGGAAAATCAGGATCGGATCTATCTGAACGGCACGATCTGCGGCGGCGGGTACGCGCAGACGGACGGAACCGGGAGAAAGCAGGGCCTTTTCGCCGTGGCAGACGGAATGGGCGGGCAGGCGCAGGGGGCGCAGGCCGCGCAGGCCGCGCTGGAGGCGCTTCCGCCGAAAAAATGCTGGTCGCCGGAGGCGGTTTTGCAGGCGTATGACGCGGGAAACCGCGCCATCTGCGACCAGATCGGGAAAATCGGAAAGCGCTCCGGCGCGACACTGACGACGCTGCTTCTCGCAGACGGCGAGGCGTATGCCGCCAATATCGGCGACAGCCGGTGCTATCTGTACCGGGACGGCTGCCTGTCGCGGCTGAGCGAGGACCATACGGCGGGGGGGGGGCCGC
>HF990572.1:0-20729 GCA_000432135.1 Firmicutes bacterium CAG:124 | reverse complement strand
CAGCGCCTGATCGCGCTCGGCATCATCGAGCCTGCGGAGGCGAAAACCCATCCGGAGCGCCACCGGCTGACGCAGCACCTCGGAATTTTTCCGGACGAGCTGATCATACAGCCGCATACGGTCCAGCTTCCCGTGAGGCCCGGCGACCGCTTCCTGCTCTGCAGCGACGGACTGACCGATATGCTGGAGGAGGAAGACCTCAGCGCGCTCCTGCGCAGTCAGACAGCAGCGCCGGCCTGCGCCGCCGCACTGTACCAGCTGGCGATGCAGCGCGGCGGGAAGGACAATATTTCCGTGCTTCTCGTGGGGATCGACCGCTGAAGCTGCCCAAAACGCACAGAACGCCGCGCCCGGCCGGGCGCGGCGTTTATGCGCTTATATCAGGAAAAACTCCAGTACCAGCACGACCGCGCAGCAGCCGACGGCGACCTGAAGCAGATTTGCGCCGAGCCATGCGGCGGCGATGCCCAGCACCAGCGCGGCAAGGCCCGCGATGGGGGAACTTGTGGCGTTTACAATGGACGGGAAGGTCATGACGGCCAGCGTCACATATGGAACATAGAACAAAAACGAGCGCAGAAAGCGGCTTTTGATGGGCCTGCGGATGAGCGTCAGCGGCAGCTCCCGGATGAGGAACGACACGGCGGCGCAGACCAGAATATACAGATAAATTTTACCGTTCATCCTGACTTCCCTCCTTCTGCTCCGGCGCGTCCTTCACCGGGAAAAGCAGCGCCGCTGCCGACGCAATTAAAATCGTCAGCAAAATCGTCCGCGTGCCCTCGGACAGCGTCTTGACGTATGGCAGAACGGTGCACAGCCAGCTTGCCGCGAAGCTCACCGCCACACAGCCGAGCACGACCGGGTTTTTCTTCGACGGCGGAATGATGATCGCCAAAAACATCCCGAACAGCGCGACGGAAAGCGCGCTGACCAGACGCGCGGGCAGGATGCTCCCGGCCGTGACGCCCAGCGCCGTGCCGATGGCCCAGCCGGGGATGGCAGGCAGGAACGCGCCGTAGGAATAGAACGGGTCGAGATAACCGGGCCGCGCAATGGCGATGCCGAACAGCTCGTCCGTCACGTCGTAGCCGACGAGCAGCCGGTGGTACAGCGGCGTATCGGGCGAAAATTTCTGGCTGAGCGAGCAGCTCATGAGCAGATACCGCGCGTTGGTAATGAGCGTGATGAGCGCCATTTCCAGAAAGCCGCTGTCCGCGGCAATGACCGTGAAGGCTGCGTATTCGCCCGCGGAGGCGTTATTGAGCAGGCTGATGAGAAAGCCCTGAAACGCGTTCAGTCCGGCGTTCCGGGCCGCGATGCCGAGAGAAAACGCCACGGCCAGATACCCAAGCCCAATGGGAACGCCGTCGCGGACACCGGCAAGAAACACCCTGCGCCGTTCGGCGCGCTGTGCGCAATCCATAGGAAAAACCTCTTTTCTGCCCGAAGAATCAATCGGAAGATTTACTTTTAGCACAGCTTTTCCCGCTTGTCAAGCGCCGACGGCATTTTGACGAAAGCGTGGGAATATGCGCCGTGCCGTTTGCAATCTGTCCGTTTCTGAACGGCAAATGTACGCAAATCGCGCGCATAGCCTTGACTTTCCAGCCCAAGTCTGCTATAACTTCAAAGTAGCAATTTAAAGCATTTGCCTATTAAAACGAAAAACGGAAAGAGAGACTCAAATGGAAAGAGAACGCTTGGGTTCCCGGCTGGGCTTTATCCTGCTGTCGGCAGGCTGCGCCATCGGCTGCGGAAACGTATGGAAATTCCCGTGGATGTGCGGCCAGTACGGCGGAGGCGGCTTCGTCCTCATCTATATCCTCTGCCTGCTGCTTCTGGGCCTGCCGGTCATGACGATGGAGTTCGCCGTGGGCCGCGCGGCGCAGGCCAGCCCCATCCACATGTATCAGAAGCTTGAACGCAAGGGCCAGAAGTGGCACCTGCACGGCTATATCGCCTTCTTCGGCAACATCGCGCTCATGGCGTTCTATACCGTCGTCACCGGCTGGATCATCTATTACTTCGTCAGATTCCTGACCGGCCGGACGGAAGATCTCGGCTTCGTCACCATGATCACCAATCCCGGCGTCAATGTGACGTATCTGGCCGTGACGGTCATTGTGGCCTTCGGCATTCTGTGCTTTAATCTCCAGGGCGGTCTGGAGCGCATCACGAAATATATGATGACGCTTCTGATGGTTCTGATGGTCGTGCTGGCGGTCCACAGCGCAACGCTCTCCGGCGCGGCAGAGGGTCTGAAATTCTATCTCGTCCCCGATTTCTCCAAGATCACCGGCCCGGTCATCGTCGGCGCGATGAATCAGGCGTTCTTCACGCTGTCCGTCGGCATGGGCTCCATGGCGATCTTCGGCAGCTATATCGGAAAAGAGCAGTCGCTGCTCGGCGAATCGGCGAACGTCATCGTGCTCGATACGTTTGTCGCCATCGTCGCGGGCCTCATTATGTTCCCGGCCTGCTATACCTACGGACTTGAGGTCAACGCGGGCCCGAGCCTGCTGTTTGACACCATGGCTACCGTCTTCAACCACATGGCGGGCGGCCGCTGGTGGGGCTCGCTGTTCTTCCTGTTCATGGTCTTCGCCGCCATGTCCACGGTTCTGGCTGTCTGCGAGAACATTCTCGCCATGGTGCGCGAAATGACCGGCTGGAAGCGGCCTCTGGGCTGTCTGGTCTGCGGTGCGGGCGTGTTCGTGCTTGCCCTGACCACGGCGCTGGGCTACAGCGTGTTCAAGTTCCAGCCGTTTGCGGACGGCAGCGCATGGCTCGATTTCTGGGACTTCCTCGTCTCCAACAACATCCTGCCGCTCGGCTCGCTCGTCTTCGCGCTCTACTGCTGCAATAAATTCGGCTGGGGCTGGGACAATTTCCTCGCCGAGGCCAACGCGGGCAAGGGCTGGAAGGTCAAGGCCTGGATGAAGCCCATCTTCCGCTATCTCGTCCCGGCTGCGATCATCTTTATCTATATTTACGGCATGGTCACCTTCGGGTGGAAATAAACCCGAACGCAAACAGCGCCGGAGAGGGCAGAAGCCTTCTCCGGCGCTTGATTTTGCCGGGCGCATCCTGCATAATAGAGGACAGAACAGACAAAGCAGGAGGCTGCACATGGAAAAACAAATCGAACGGCAGTGCCGGGCGAACGCCGTGTTTACGGACGAGGCGTATCTGAAAACAAGATATATCTGCCGCGAGGACGGAACGTATACCATCCGCGTCGGACGCGGGGAGCGCCGGGACGTGCTGGCCTGCAAGGAGCTTTACGGCAAGGCGGTCAAAACGGCGCTGGAGCTGGACTGCACCGCCTGCGCCTTTGACCTCAGCCCCGCGTCAGAGCTTGGGCAGAACGGCCTTTTTGCTGCGGCAGAGGGCGTCTGCGGCGGCGCGTACCGAAAAAAATTCGCGCTGTCTGGCCGCTGGGAGCCGGAGCTGGCGTGCAGCTTTCCCGGCGCGGACGCGGAAGGCGAGCAGGTGCAGAAGGCATGGCAGCTGGCGCGGTCGATCATGGAAACGCGTGATCTGGTGAACTGCCCGGCGAATCTGCTCAGACCCGAGATGCTGGCGCAAAAGCTGAAGGACATGGCGGATGGTCTGCCAATTGAGGCGGAGCTCTATGACCGGCAGGCGCTGGAGCGGCTCGGCCTGCGGGGACTTCTGACCGTTGGCGACAGCAGTGCATACGCCCCGGCGATGGTCGTGCTGCGCTATACCGGCGCACCGGACTGCGGCAGGCGGCTCGGTCTTGTCGGCAAGGGCGTGACGGTGGATACAGGCGGCTACTGCCTGAAGCCTGCTTCGTCGATGGCGGGGATCAAGGGCGATATGGGGTCGAGGGGGGGGATCAGGGGCGATAGGGCGGGGGGAGCGGCGGCTGCCGCAGCGCTGCGGGCGCTGGCGGCGAACGGCGTGCCGGTCAATGTCACGGTCGTCGTGCCGGTCTGCGAGAACCGGATCTCCGATTCGAGCATGGTTCCGGGCGATGTCATCACCAGCTTTTCCGGCAAAACGATCGAGATTCTGAATTCGGACGCGGAGGGGCGGCTGATCCTCGCCGACGGCCTTGCGTGGGCCGCAGAGCGGGAGGGCTGCACGCATCTTGTGGATATCGCCACGCTGACCGGCGCGATCTGTGCGATGCTGGGCTTTGTGACGACCGGCGTGATGGCGAGCGATAACGGCTTTTACGATTGCCTCTTGTGCGCGGCGGAGCGCTCCGGCGAGAAATTCTGGCGGATGCCGGACGACGCGGAATACGAGACGCTGATCGAGAGCGACTATGCCGATGTCCGCAACACCAGCAAGGACGGCTGCGGCGCGATCACGGCGGGCCTGTTCCTGAAAAAATTCACGGCGGGACGTCCCTGGCTGCATCTGGACATCGCCGGGACGGCGGACAACACGGGCATTGTCTGGCAGCATCAGGTCCCCGGCGCGACCGGCACCGCCGTGAGTACGCTCTATCATCTGGCACAAATTCTGTTTGAAACATCTGAGGAGGAACCTGCATGAACACACCCCTGATCGAAGCCTGCGTAGATTCCTACGCCTCCTGCCGGGCGGCGTATCGCGGCGGCGCGGACCGTCTGGAACTGTGCGCGCATCTTGTTATCGGCGGCACCACGCCGTCCACGGCGCTGTTCCGGCAGGTGCAGCGCGATATCCCAGTCAAGACCAATATCCTGATCCGTCCCCGCTTCGGAGATTTTCTTTACAGCAAAGAAGAGCTGGAGCAGATGTGCGAGGAGATCCAGATGTACCGTGAGCTTGGCGCGAACGGCGTTGTGATCGGCGCGCTGACGCCGGACGGCGATCTGGATCTGGACGCAATGCGGCGGCTGATGAACTGCGCGGGCAATATGGACGTGACGCTGCACCGCGCGTTCGATATGACGCGCGACCCGTTTGCGGCCATGGAGGACGCCATCCGTCTGGGCTGTAAGACGATCCTCACCTCCGGGCAGCAGAAGGATCCGCTGACCGGTGCGGAGCTGCTGCGGGAGCTTTTTGAAAAAGCGGACGACAGGATCGATATCATGGCGGGCTGCGGCGTAAAAAAATGGAACATTCAGGAGATCCACGACAAAACCGGCATCGTGGTCTTCCACACGACCGGCCGCAAGGGCGTGCTGGACAGCGGAATGCGCTACCGGAAGCAGACTGTGGCGATGGGCCTGCCGTCGCTTTCGGAGTATGAGCTCTGGCAAACGGACGAGGAGGAATTCCGCGCCTGCGCACAGATCGTCCACAGTCTTGCGGCGGGAGCGGGACAATGAGACTGTCAGACGGCGAACAGCAGCGGATGGAGCAGCGCCTCGCGTTTCGCTTCGCGGCGATAGGCGACGGGGCGCAAAGCTGGCTGGAGCGGCAGCTTTCGGCGCTTTCGCCGGACTGTGCGCTGCTGACCAGATGGTGCTATTCCGCAAGTCCCGTCAGCGACTGGGCCAATTATGAATTTTCCCTGTTCCGCGCCTGCGCGGAGCACGCGCTGCGCCTGCGGGAGCAGTCGCCCCTCGCGCGGGAACTGCCGGAGCCGTTGTTTCTGAATTACGTGCTCCATCCGCGCGTAAACGAGGAGGAGCTTTGCGACTGCCGAGGCTTTTTCTACGCGCAGATTCGGGGGCGGATCGAAGGGCTTTCCGCGCGCGAGGCCATTCTGGCGATCAATGAATGGAACGCGGAGCAGGTCTGCTACCGCGCGACGGACGAGCGGACGATCAGCGCCCTCGGTGCATGGCGCTCCGGCTTTGGCCGCTGCGGGGAAGAATCCACGTTCGCGGTCAACGTGCTGCGCGCAGCCGGGATCCCGGCCCGGCAGGTCTATACGCCGCGCTGGGCGCACTGCGACGACAATCACGCGTGGGTCGAGGCGTACTGCGGCGGCGCGTGGCACTTTTTCGGCGCGTGTGAGCCGGAGGAAGCGCTGGATCGCGGCTGGTTCACCGGCGCGGCGAGCCGCGCTCTGCTCGTGCACAGCCGCTGCTTTGGAACGCCTGCGGCGGACGAGGAGATCATTTCGGTCGACGGCGCGGTGACGTTCCTGAACCAGACCGCCCGCTATGCGCCCGTGCGCCTGCTGGCAGTGCGGGTGCGGGAGAAGGACGGGCGGCCTGCCGCCGGTGCGGAGGTCACGTTCGGCATCCTCAACGCGTCGGAGGTCTTTCCGGCTGCGGTCATTCGGACGGATGCGGACGGAATGGCGCGGCTGCGATGCGGATACGGCGATCTGATCGTGCAGGCCCGGAAAAACGGCCTCTGCCGGGAGACGCTCTGCCCGGCATCACAGGAGGAGCCGCTGGAGCTGACACTGGCAGAGCCGGAAGCACCCGCCGGGCGCTGGACGAGCTTTACACTCCATGCGCCGAAGGAGCGCCTGCCTGAGAGAAGTGCCCCAACGCCCGCACAGCGGGCGGCAGCGACGGAAAAGCAGGCTGCGGCAGATGAAAAGCGCCGCCTCCGGCTGGAAGCGGCGTATGACGCGGCGCGGATACGTGCGCTGCGGGAGCGGTTCGGGTACGGTGCGCAGGCGGAGGCAATTTTGCGCGCAGCCTGCGGGAACTTTGCAGCGCTGGCAGAGCTGCTGGAGGATCCGGCGTATCCCGCGCCGCGGAAGCTTGCGCTTTTGCAGACGCTGGGGGAGAAGGACCTGCGCGATGTCCGGCCCGCCGTTCTGCGCGAGGCGCTGGACGCGGGCGGCGGCGTTTCGCCGTCGGACGAATTTTCCATGCAATATCTTCTCTGCCCGCGCATCGGGACAGAACCGCTGTCCTGCTGGCGAAGGACGCTGGCGGACAGCTTCCCGGAGGCGCGGAAGCGGGAATTTCGCGAAGCGCCGGACGCGCTCTGGCGCTGGATCCGGGAATCGATCCGGCAGGTGCCGCAGACGGAATACCGGCAGCTCGTGACGCTGCCCGCCGGGGCAATGCGCCTGCGCTGCGCGGATCTGCCGTCCCAGCGGCTGTTGTTCGTCGCAATCTGCCGCACGCTCGGCATCCCGGCGCGGCTGAACCCTGCCGGCGGCGCGGCGGAGTATGCGCTTGACGGGCAGTTTTTCTCGCCGGAGGCTGGCCGGACGGCCAACGCGCGATTGCAGCTTCAGAAGCAGCCGGGCCAGACGTGGCAGCCGGGGGCGGATTTCGGCCTCTCGGCGTTTGAGAATGGCGCGTGGCAGCCGATGGCGGTTCCCGGCCAATGGGACGGCGCCCGGCTGACGCTTTCGCTATCCCCGGGCGTTTACCGTGTGATCACGGACAGCCGCCTCCCGAACGGCGACCTGCACGCCATGCGCATGGAGCTGCGGCTGGAGGCGGAACAGGAAGCCTGCGTGCAGCTGCAAAAGCAGGCAGTCTCGCTTGCGGAGCAGGCCGTGGATTTCACACTGGCCAACTTTCAGGCCGAAGCGCCGGACGGCCATCAGGCCGCAGCGGCGGAGCTGACACGGACACAGTCTCTTCTGATGTGGCTGGAGGAGGGGCGGGAACCGACGGAGCATCTGCTGAACGAGCTGCTGAGCAGCCGGGCGCAGCTTGCACGGCTGCCGCTGCGTCTGGTGTTTCTCCTGCGCGGCAGACAGGCGCTTCAAAACGAAAAGCTGCAGGCCGCGCTTGCCGCCCTTGCGCGGGCGGAGGCCTGGTTCACGGCGGACTCTGCGGAGCCTGCGGCGCGCAGCGCCTATGTGGAGCCGGACAGGCTGCCGCTTGTTCTGCTGTGCGACGGCCCGCGCCATATTCTCCACGCCTGTGCCGGGTACCGCGTCGGCAGCGTCGGTACCGCGCTGGCCTTCTGCCGGCAGGACCGGACCGCACCAGAATAAATCATGTGCTTGATCGCATTCAGATAAGCGACAGCCCGGATCGTCCGCTGGACGGGACGGGCTGCTTTGCAGATATTAAAAGGGATTTCTTGGTGAAATTGTTTATTTTACGCGAAAAAAGCGCTTGCCATCCAGAAGGGAGCATGGTAAACTATCCCTGCGGCAAGTCTTTCTGTTTCCCTGCAATGGCGATGCATTTGTAAAAATACATGGTCTTCGCTGCCCCTGCCGTTGTGGGAAGAACTGTGCCGTAGCAGGGACGGAGCCATGCGTTTTTCATGCGTGGCTTTGACCGCGCACTTTTTTATTTTTGTGGAGGAGAAAGATGAAGCATAGAAAAATTCCAAGCCTGCTGCTGGCGCTCAGCCTGCTCGTTTCCCTGTGCGCTGCATTCGCGCTCAATGTGGGCGCGGCAAATACGACGCGTGAAAGCGACTTGGTGCTGGTTTCTACCAATTCTGAGAAGAATGCAGGCGAAGGCTGGACGTGGGACGCAGGCACGTGTACACTCACGCTGGACAATTTCACGCTGGACCAGTCAGGACTCAGCCGCGCTGAAACTTCCTGCGCCATCGCGATTGGCGCCCCGGATGACAGCATGATTGACGTGACCATCGTGCTGAAGGGCGAAAACAAGATCGTATCCGGCAGCACGACGGGAGCCGAAAACCATAGCTGTGGACTTTTTGTTCTCGGCAATTGCAAAATCGTCGGAGATGCGGACAGCTCCCTGACTGTTGTCAGCGGAGATGCGGCCGGTGCGGATAGTCTATCTGTTGGCATCGGGGTCAATGGCGACCTTACCATACAGAGCAGCGGCATGATCAGCGTGAAGGCCGGACACGCAGATATTTCCTGTGCAGTTTACTGCTCCGGCAGCCTCACCTTTGCCGGCGGCACGAGCACGCTTACCGGTGCAGATGCTGCGTGTATGTCTGATGAAGATATCATCCTTGCGGATCACGTGACGGCGAAGGGCGCTTCAGGCTATGCGGCTTCCAGCGTAACATCGGACGTCACGCTTGTATCGGACGCAGACGTCACATCGTTTGCGGTCGGCAACAGCATCGCGAAAACTGTTACGGTCACATATACCGCACCCGCAGCGTCCGGAACCGGGCAGAATATGCCGTTTACCGACGTTTCGACCGGCGACTGGTATTATGGCTCCGTCTATGGCGCATGGAAGAATAAGCTGATCAGCGGCGCAAGCGAAACGCTGTACAAGCCGAATAACACGCTGACTGTCGCCGAGACGGTCAAGCTCTCCGCCGCGCTCCATCAGCTCCAGAATAACGGTCAGGTTACGCTTACAAACGGTACGCCGTGGTACAGCACGTACGTTGCGTATGCTGTCGAGCATGGCATCATCGAAAAAGAATACCTCGACTACACCCCGGCCCAGATGCACGCGCCTGCAAGCCGCACCGAGTTCGTCCACATCTTCTTCGGTGCGATGAACGATTACGAGGTGCTGAACGACATTGCGGATGACCAGATCCCCGATGTGAAAATGGGCGACAAGTACGCCAGTGAAATCTACACGTTCTATCGTGCGGGTATCCTGACCGGCTCCGGTTCGTCCGGCGTCTTCAATCCGAGCAGCACCATCAAGCGCAGCGAGGCTGCTGCCATCCTGAACAGGATGTTCGACGCCTCTACCCGCAAGAGCTTCACGCTTTCATAACCGGCTTTGTCTGCAAAAAGCCGTGGCAGCGTTGAAACGCTGGACTTTTATAAAATCTGCAAAATATCTCCCTTGAGGTACAGCGACTGCTCGGAGGCGAGGCTTGCGGGGTGGTCGCGGGACTGGGGCGAGGCGGGCGGGGTGGTCGCGGGACTGGATGAGCGGTTCAAGCAGCCTTGCGTCGCGGCCCGCGTCCTGCGCGGCCTCGCGGAGCATTTTGAGAAACAGCTCCAGCGTCATGAACTGGCTGCACGAGCACGAGACAAGATACCCGCCGGGCCTGACAAGCTTCATGCACTGCAGGTTGAGTTCTTTATAGCCCCGGTACGCGTTTTCCAGCGCCTTGCGGCTCTTGGCGAATGCGGGCGGGTCGCAGACGACAAGGCCGTACTGCCGTCCCTCGCGCACGTACTGCCGCGCGAGGTCAAAGACGTTTGCGCAGGTGGTCGTGACGATATCCTGCACACCGTTGAGCGCCGCGTTGCGCCGCACGAGCGCCAGCGCGTCCTCGGACACGTCGACCGCCTCAACGCTTTTCGCGCTGTAGAGCGCGGCGTGGATGGAAAATCCGCCCGTGCAGCAGCACAGGTCGAGCACGTCCTGTCCGGACGCGTAGGGCTTTAACCGGCCCCGGTTTTCCTGCTGGTCGAGAAAGTGCCCGGTCTTCTGGCCGTTTGCGATGGAGACGAGTATGCGCGCGTCGTGCTCCCGGATCACAAGCTCCTCGGGGACTTCGCCGTAAACGCACGTCTTGATGAGCGGAAGCCCCTCTTTTTCGCGCACGGGCAGATCGTCGCGCTCGTAAATGCCGCGCGGGGCGAACAGCTCTGCCAGAATCGAAATCAGCTCCGGCTTCCACCGCTCCAGTCCCAGACAGGCGATCTGGAAGGACAGGCAGTCGGCGAATTTATCGACTGTCAGCCCCGGCAGCCCATCGGACTCGCCGAAGACGACGCGGCAGGAATCGGAAAAGCCCAGCGCCTGCCGCGTGTGCCACGCCGCCTCGATCCGGCGGGCAAAAAACGCGCGGTCGATCGGCTCTGCCTCGTCCCGCGTCAGAACGCGGACGGCCAGCCGGGAGTTCGAATTGAAAAACCCGCGCGCGGCAAAGCGCTGCCGGCTGTCCAGCACGTCTACGACGCATCCGTCCGTGCAGATATCGTCCGCCCAGTCCAGCTCATTGTCATAGATCAGTCTCTGCCCCTTCAGAACGCCGCCTTCCTCGCCACGCCGCAGGCAGACCTTTGGATATTCCATATATTATACCTCCAGCGTATAGCGCTCATAGGCGTTGATGATCGTCGTGTCCCCGCGCCGGAGCACGCGGGCGATATCGCGGCCATATTCCATGTGCACATGGCCGTGGATGAGATAGCGGGGTTTATACCGGTCGAGCAGCGGCAAAAACGCCTCGAAGCCCATGTGCGCGTAATCGTCCCCGTCGCCGAAGCCCCGCACCGGGGCGTGCGCCAGCACGATGTCCACGCCGCCCGCCCGGCGGATCTGCCAGCCGAGCTTCCAGATGCGGTTTTTCATCTCACGCTCGGAATACTGGTCCTTTCCGCCTGAGTACAGGCGGCTGCCGCCAAGCCCGGCGATGCGCAGACCGTTAAAGATGATCAGCTTGTCCTCAATGCAGTCGCAGCCCTCCGGCGGGCGGCGGTCATAATTGCCGTCGTGATTGCCGCGCACATAATAAAGCGGCGCGCGGCCAAGTGTCGCCAGAAATGACAGATACTCCGCCTTCAGATCGCCGCAGGAGAGCATCAGATCGTATTCGCGCAGCCGTCCCGGCTGATAATAGTCCCAAAAATAGGGGCTTTCCTTATCGGCAAGCAGCAGAAGCTTCAAAGCAGAGGCCCCCTTTTCTCCGGCTGGAGCGTCTCGCGGTACAGTCCCAGCAGACGCACCATCGGCCTTGCCATCGGCAGCAGCTCGTCATACTGCGGGATGCTGCCGCGCACATTGGCGCACAGCCAGTCCATGTGTAAAACTTCCTCCGGCGCAAGCCAGCGTTCGCCGTCATTTTGCACCGCGCCCGTCTGGTCGGCGATGCGCCGGTGGAACGGCGCAAGCTCACCGTGGGTCAGCGCGGCGCGCAGCAGGCGCACCAGCTCGCGCGGACCGTCCGGCAGCGATTCCATGAGCTGCACGTCCACCGCGCCGCTTGCAAAGCCCCACCAGTAATTGACGGCGGCCACCGCGCTCAGCTCGTCCCAGCCGCCGCGCAGGATGCTGCGCGCCAGCCGGATATAGACCTCGCCCCAGTTCCACACCGGAAGCGCCGCGCAGACCGGCCCTGCTTCCCGCGCCAGACACAGTCCGCGCCAGTCCGGGCTGTCGCCCGAGCCGGGCAGATCGCGCGCGCAGATCACGCGCAGCCCCTCTTCCGCGAGACGCGCCGCAGGTGAGGCTTCGCAGCACGACCAGCGCAGCTCGATCTCGGCGCGTGGGTTCGTCAGCTGCGCGCCGAGCGCAAAGGCATTGATGGCCGCAGGCGTGCCGAAGATCGGCCCGTCGGCGACATAGCCGATGCGGCTATCCTCCGCCAGTGCGCCTGCGATCGCGCCGAGCAGAAATTTCGCCTCGTAAATACGGCCGTAATACGTCCGCACGCCGGGATACGGCATATCGACTGAGCAGTTGAGAAAGCGGACGCCCGGATATTTGGGCGCAAGCTTGCGGCAGGCGAAGATCAGCGGCACGGTCGTCGTGAAAATGACTTGCGCGCCGTCAGAGACGGCCTGCTCCAGTGCGTCCTCGGTGCAGGGGTAGTCCGCCGCAAGATAGGTCCTGACCGAGACGGCGTCGCCGAGCGCCTGCTCGAGCTGCTGCCGCCCCTTGTCATGCTCCCGGATCCACGGGCTTTTCTCCGGCGCGCATTCATGTACGAACGCCGCGCGGAGCGTCCCGCCGGGGATCATCCGCCCGGCCAGCAGCCCGAGAAGCCCGGAGCCGGATGCTTCCGGCTCCGCGTCGGTCTGCATCTCGATCTTTCCGCCCCGCGCGTAGGCGGTCAGCTCTGTCCAGACCGCGCGAATGGATTTTTCCAGCTCCGCAGGCCCCAGCACGCGCAGATCGCCCAGCGTATACGTGTGCAGCCACACCAGAAGCGCTTCCGCCGTCGTGACGGGCGGCTCCTGGCTGAGCTTGTAATAGGCTGTGCGGAAGGTATAGAACGCGGTCAGAAACGCACGCTTTTCCCGGTCCGACCAGATGTGGTCGGCGTCAAAGCCCAGCGCGGCCTGCAGCTTGGGATAGTCGCCGACGCGGTTGAAATGCACCTGATACAGGCCGCACAGCCCGTAAAAGTGCAGAAATTCATAATAGACCCGCACAGCCGGATCGTCGGAATAGACCGGCAGAACGCGCGTGACATACGCGCGGATGGTCGGCGCCTCAAAGCTTTTGAGAACGCTCACGCGCTTGTTGCCCTCCTGCACGTAGAAGCAGCCCATATATTCAAAGCAACGGATGGGATCCGTGATGCCCGTGTCGCCCAGGTGCGCCTCGCAGAGCGCGACCCACTTGCTTGCAAACTCCGTCCCAAGATCCAGAAGCGGCATGAAATTCGCGGCAAACGCCGCCTGCCGCCCCGCCGTATTTGTGCCGATGATCTGCGCGATGGGAATGTCCAGTACGCCGAGATCGACGCGGCCCGCGACCGCGCAGCCGCGCAGCCGTTCCTCGAGCACCTGCGGATACGGATAGCGTCCGCGGTGCACGCACTCGCGGTAGCATTTCTGCCCGGCCTTCAGCGCCTGCCGGAACTGCTGCAGCGCCTCCTGTCTGCTCATATCAGGCACCTCCTTTTTTGATTTCCGCCCCCATTTTCCTACGGCAGACGGAAAAAGTCAATCAGATTTTATATGGAATGCCGGAACAGGCGCAGGCGGCGCACATCAAGCCGCCCTGAGCAGCCCCGTGTGGAAGCTGAAAAGCTGAATCAGAGCAAAAAACGCCGGAGGCCTCCCAAAGGAGAGCCCTCCGGCGTTTCATCGATTCGGGAATCAACAGCACTGGCCCACGACCTGATACATTTCATCGTTGGAGATCTGCACTGTGACGGTCAGATGCTTTGCAAACAGCCCGGCCAGCGCCTCGACCGGCAGCAGACCGTTGGAGACGCTGCGCGCCGTCTTCGCATGGTGCGCGTCGAGCGCCTTGCGCGAAAACCCGTGCGCCACCGTCAGCGTTCCGCCGGGCGTGAGCAGCCCGGTCAGATGGGAGATCAGCCGCTCCGGCTCCGGAAAATGCGGAAACGCGTTGTAGATCACGATGCAGTCGAACAGGGCAGGGAAGTGCGCCTGCGACGCATCACCGCAGAGCACAGTTACGTTCTCCTGCGGGAATTTTTCACGCGCGATGCGCACCATTTCCGGTGCAATGTCAATGGCCGTGATCTGTGCCGCGCCGCGCTTCAAATAATCCGGGATCAGAACGCCTGTCCCGCAGGCAACGTCCAGCACTGACACGCCGGGCCGGATTCCGGCGTTGTCCAGGATCTGCCCGATCACCGCCTCATTGCGCACCAACTGTGCGTCCCAGCCTGCGGCGGCTTGGTCAAAAAAATCGATGACAGCCTGCTGTTCCATCGCTGCGCCCTCTTACGCGTACCGCACCCGCAGCAGCCGCGCCTTCGTCAGCGCGACAACGAGCGTCGGCAGCAGCACGAGCTGGATCACAATGCCGGGCAGGCCGGTCACAAACGACGTTGTCGCCCATGCCGCGACCGTAAACGTCGCGGGTGCGAAGATCAGCGCCTTGCACACGCCGGACAGGATTCTGCCCAGCAGCATTGCCGTGATCTGGCTGATATAAAGGTCGGCATACAGCTTTTTCGTGTGCACAAGCTGCATCATCAGACCGCTGACCAGACCATACACGCCGCACTCGACCATCATGCCGGGCAGCACGGCAGGGGAGGGCATACCCGTCAGTACGCCGGACAGCACCGGACCCAGCAGTCCGCAGACAAGGCCATACGGCCACCCGCAGGCCAGCCCGCACAGCAGCACGGGAATGTGCATCGGCAGGAAGATCGGGCCGGCGTTTGCAATCGCGTGGAACGCCATCGGCAGCACCACGCACAGCGCAATGCAGAGCGCACAGAACGCCAGATTTTTCGCGGAAATTGTTTTTTTCATCGGGAAACTCCTTTGTTCAATTCTTTGCGCCCATTATACCCGACCATCCCGCTCCGCGGAAGCCCCCCAGGGGGTTGAAAATTCTCCCCACGAATCTTTCCCTTGCTTTTTCCCGCCATATCCGTTATAATAATCCCGCAAATTTCCGGGCCAGCCCCGCTTCCCAATTTCACAACCGGGTGTAGCGCAGATGGTAGAGCGCGTGGTTTGGGAGCGTATCGGCATCCATCCGACCTGCCAGAGCCAAAACGCCAGAACCCCTTGACACACGGGCATCTGCGGGTTTTCCGCATTTTTCGGAATCACCCGAAAAACCGCCTCTGACCACATGGCTGACTACAGACAGCTTAGACTTTCAATTTCATAACCGGGTGTAGCTCAGATGGTAGAGCGCGTGGTTTGGGACCACGAGGCCGCTGGTTCGAAACCAGTCACTCGGACCAGGAAACCCGCTGAAATCATAAGATTTCAGCGGGTTTCCTATGTAAATTGTTCGATTTTTTCAAAAAGTTATTCTTTGATTATTGCGGCGCAGGATTTGCGCTGCGGATTCGGCAAACTGGAAGTTATCGATTTCTTTGTGTGCTATATCTAACGGACAGCACAATGCTTACTGATGCGGTAATGACCTTTGCAAATACGGTGCTCCACCAAATCATGATTTGACCGCCAAACACCGGCGGCAGCATCAGTATCAACACCAGCATGATGATGGGTTCGATAAATGTCAGAACATAGGACAGCACATTTTTTTCGGTTGCGTAGAAAGCCGCCGTGGAAACTCGTGTGATGGCGTCAAACGGAACCGACACAAGGAAGATCGGCATGACCTTTATGACCCCTGCGTTTACCTCGGCAGATGAACCGAACAGTAGTCCAATCTTTCCACGGAGCAGGTAAATCAGAATCGCACTGATTACCGCCAAAACCATGGAAAATTCATATGCCAGCGTTTTGGTTTGTTTGAGCGATTTTTCTTCGCCTGCTCCGTAGAACTGACTCATGAGCGGCTGGCTACCATCACCGACACCCTGCAAAAGAAGATAAACAATGCAGATGATATAGGAGATACAGGCATAGGTGGCGATAGCCTCCTGTCCGCCATAAGAAACCGAAAATCGGTTGATGATCACAAGAGAGATATTTGGGGCAAGGGTCAAGCCAAATGGAGCAAGTCCGATTTTTAATATCTGAAATGCCGTTTTCGGGGTATCAACAGGTGCGATTTTCAGAGTGAGGTTCTTTTTGATGGCGCAATACACGAGTGCAACCGCCATGGTAACTCCCTGCCCAATAATGGTCGCCAATGCCGCACCGTACATGCCCCGTCCAAGAACCCACACAAAAGTATAGTCAAGAGCAATATTGGTAGCAAAGCCGCAGATCATAGCGATCATTGCCCACAAAGAACCGCCGTAATTACGCATAAACGGAACCAGTCCGGTGCCGAACACCTGTAAAATCGCTCCAAGGGCAATTACCTTGATATACTCATTTCCCAGAGTAAGCAACTCGCCCGATGCACCAAGGGCAGAAAGGATTTTCTCTGAAGTGAAGAAAACGGTGACAGTCAGGACAGCGCTGAAAAGAAGCATCAGCCATGTTGCACCGGCAACGAACTCCCGTGCTTTTTTCTCATTTCCTGCTGCTTTCAGAATGGAGTATTTGACTGAACCACCCATTCCGATTCCTGTCCCTACGGATTGCAGGACCGCCGTGATAGGATATGCAATGTTGATTGTGGAAAGTCCGGCATCCCCGATTGAGTTGCCTACAAAGAAACCGTCAACGATGGCATACACCCCGGAAAGCGCAAAGGATAACACGGACGGAATCACATACTGAAAGAAAGTCCGCTTGTTATTCACTGCCCAGACCTCCGCTCAGCTCTCTTTCAAAGAGAAGATTGAAAAGGCCAAGAATTTCACACATGGCTTGGAGCCGTTCGTTCCCGATTGTTCTATAAACCTTCTCCTCGGCTTTTCGTAAAGGCGCAATCATTCTGTGGGCGTATACCTGTCCGCTTTCAGTCAAGACGATCCGCTTCTCACGTTTATCGCCCTCACTGGCCTCCAACAGTAAATAGCCCTTCTTTTGAAGTGCGCTCACGACCGTATGAACCGTCTGTTTTTGCATACCGAAATTCTCTGCGATCTGCTTTTGCGTCAGTTCTCCCATGGATTCCAGCGCATACAGCACCATCATTTCCGGGTATCCGACGCCAAGTACCGAAGCTGCTTTTGTATATAGAGCAGTGCTTTTCGCCCACGCAACGTTAAAATGATTGTTTTCCATAAGTCCCCCACTTACAAATAGTATTTGTAAATATTATTATGGTATATTGTAAGGACTACTGTCAAGGGCGTATGGAGCAACAAATCCCAATTTATTTCATTATAGCAAAACCGCGCCCAAAACACAATCGCAGCCGCCCGGAGTACACCGGACGGCTGCGTCGATTTTCGATCAATCTGAATTTATAAAACAAAATGTTTCTTCATAAGTGCGTACAATATTTTTCTGTCATCATCAAGTAATACTCTCTCTTTTTTCAAAGCATAGTGATGCGCAAATTCTGTATCTGTGTATGCGTGATCGTTGATTACAACGGTATTTTTATATCGTGGCCGCACATGGATATGTAAATGCGGGTTTGGGACTGCTTCTTTGTAAAAGTCATTTAACAGACAACTCCAATTGCATAATTCGGCGCCTAATACCTCTTTATAGAGCCGTTCCAATCGATCTATCATGGTTTTCAGTTCCGTCCACTCAGAAATATCCAATTCTGAAAGACTGCCGCAATGCCGATTCAACACCAGAATACATCTGCCGATATAATCCTGTCTGTCCGCCAGATAGACAGACCAATATAATGACTGATATAGCAACCACTCAGTTTCTTTATAATCACACCATTCGCAGCCACGCATCACATATCTCCATAAATTCTGATTTGTCTGAATAATCAATAACCTCGGACGTTTCTATTTTAATAATCCAAGCTCTGTGCGCCGGTTCAGTTCCCAAAGCGCGGTCCGGTTGCTGTCATATTTCACCATTGCATGGGCGCATGTATACTCCATCCATCCATACTCGGTGTGTTCATGGGATAAGTGCAGGGAAGTGTTTTCGACTTTTACCGCAAAGGCATATTCGGGAACGACAAAGCATTGCTTGCCCCACAGTGCTTCCGCATCCGCGAAGCAGCTGGCCGGTATGCTGCAGCAGGTGTCGAGCGGCGAATAGTCGCACGTGACGGGGATGCCCGCTTCTTCAAAGGCTTCCCGCTTCGCAGATTCGAGGATGGAGGCATCTTCATCCTCTCCACCGCCTGCGATGAACTGCCAGATATCCAGATCATTTCTTCTGAATACGCAGAATCTTGCCTGCCCGTCCATGATGCAATAGGGAATGACCAGCACCTGATACCTTGCCCGCGCCATAGATTACCTCCTCTTAGTCTTTTCTGCACTGAATATGGAACTGCCCGTCTTTTGCCTGTAAGGATTCAATTTTGAGTCCAGCGCTTTCCAAAAGTCGGACGACAGAATCCGAAGACTGTGTATCCTTCTTGACGATCCCATAGGTCGTATGGAGTTTGTTGTTGCCGCCCCTGATATCCAGATCGATCATAAAAGGTTCCGGATAAGCAGAACGAATGTCACAGTCCCAGATATACATCTGTTTTCCTACTCTGAGGACACGTGCTGCCTCACAAATGGATTTCTGCTGTTCTTCAGCCGTCATGTACATCAGCGTATAGAAAAAAGTCACATTATCAAATGAATCATCCGGAAACGATAATTCTGTTGCGTCCATAAGCTGCTTTGAACAGCAGTCTGGAGCTTCTTCCAATTCTTCCTTGCAGTTATCGATTGCGGTGACTCTGTCTTTGTAAATCTGTCCAATCACGGCTTCGCCACCGCCGCCAATATCAAGAATCGAGCCGGTCAGTTTTTCTTTGATCTCTATCGTCATGTTTATCCTCACAAATTTCAGTTAATTTCATTATAGCAAACCTGCGCCCAAAACACAATCGCAGCCGCCCAACACCGGGCGGCTGTGTTCGGTTTATTCGGTCAATGCCTGTCGGCCTTCTGCCGCTTTAACTCCGCCAGCTCCGCTTTCATCTCTGCGATCAGCACCTTCAGCTTCTCCTCACATTCCTCGCGCGTATGCGCATACACATTTCGCGCGTGCTTTTTGCCGTCGATCCATGTCGGGGAGTAGCGGCCCTCAAAAAGATGGTCATTGATCTGGCTGATGCAGCCCGTGCCGGGCTTGCGGACCTTGCCCATGTAAGGCTGAAAATCAACGATGGCAGGCGCATTCGCCTGCGGCGCTGGCTCGTCCAGGAGTTCTGCCTTGCCGATTCCGCAGTCGATCTTCCGCGCGGCGGCGTGCTGCATATCAGAGGTCGAGTGCGTGTAAATGTCCAGCGTCGTGGCCGCCGACACATGTCCCAGCATGGCGGAGAGCGTTTTTACGTCCATCCCATTTTGCAGCGCCAAGGTCGCGAATGTGTGCCTGAGGTCGTGAAAACGCACCTGTTTGCAGTTTGCGTGCTCCAGAATCAGCTGCAATCGGTCGTAGACCGAACCGGGGTTGAGCGGCAGATCCTCCAGCACCGGCGACGGGAACATCCAGCGGGAGTGATTGCTTTCACGGTATTCTTTCAACACCTGCACGACGGCGGGCGGCAGCACCAGCTTGCGGATGGAGCTTTTCGTCTTCGGCACGCTCATCACGATCTTGCCGCGAACCAGACTGACCTGTTTGCTGATCGTGAGGACGCCCGTTTCAAAATCGAGGTCATTCCATTGCAGCGCCAGCAGTTCCCCGCGCCGCAGGCCTGTCGCCAAATCCAGAAGGAACAGTTCATAGTAACCCTCGGCTTGCGCCTGAATGAGAAACCGCTGCAATTCATCCCGCGCCAGCACCTGCATCTCGTGCGCCTTTTTTGGTGGCAGCTTGCAGCCCTCGGCGGGATTCGTGCGGATGAGTCCATCCTGTACAGCCCGCTGCAGCGCCGAGCGGCAGGTCGCGTGGCACATCCGTACCATACGGTCAGACAGTCCCTCGCCGTAGCACTCCGTGCGCGTCTTGCGGCCGCTCTTTTTCAGCCGCGCATAAAACTGCTGGAGGTCGTTCTGCGTCAGCCTGTTCAGCGGAATCTCGCCCAGCTCCGGCTTGATGTGCAGGCGGATGCGGTCTTCGTAGCCGGACTGCGTCGAGGTGCGGATATTCGGCTTGCAGTGCGTTTCGTACCAATAATCCAGCCAGTCGGCAAAGCGCATCTCCGGCCGCAGCTTGTCCGACGGAATGCCGCCGAGCTGCGCTTTGAGCGCCGCCAGCTTTTCGGTGCACTCGCGCTTGCTCTTGCCAAAGACGGCCTTTGTTTTGGGGTAGCCGTGATCGTCATAGCCGATGACGTACCGCCCCTCCCAGCGCCCGTCGGCGCGCTGACGGATCAGTCCGTCGCCTGCTTTTCGTTTCTTTGCCAAGGCTTTAACTCCTTCCCGAATAAGTCCTCCATGAAGCCGCCGACGATGCCGCCCGCGGCTTCGCGCATATCCGGCGTGACGTGCGTGTAGGTGTCGAGCGTGAAGCTGGCGTTCGTGTGACCCAGAATCCCCGCCAGCGTTTTCGCGTCCACGCCGCTGGTGAGGGCGTGTGTTGCGAACGTATGACGAAGATCATGAAAGCGAATGCTCGGCAGACCCGCTTCCTCCAGCAGCGTTTTGAGCCGCCGGTATGCCGTCCCCGGATTCATCGGCAGCTCCGGGCTGGTCGGCTGCGGGAAAATCCACTGGCTGATAGAATTTTTCTTCCGCGCCCGCAGCAGCGCCGCGACGCTCTCCGGCAGGATGATCGTGCGGTTGCCCTGGCTCGTTTTCGTGTCGCCGAGGGCGTAGACGCCCTGCCCCTTGCTGTGCAGCGTCCGGCAGATTTTAAGCGTCCCGGTCTTCGCGTCGAAGTCGCGCCACATGAGCGCGCAGATCTCGCCGCGCCGCAGGCCGGTCATAAGCTCCGTGTAGAAGAAATCCCGCCTGACATC
>HF990571.1 GCA_000432135.1 Firmicutes bacterium CAG:124 | reverse complement strand
GGAAATCGAAATCCCTCCGGGCTCGTTTTCTTTTCCCAGTCTTTTCTTTTGGAGAAGCAAAAGAAAAGACTGAAGGGCAGCCGCAAGTTTCCAATATGAGCTCCTGTTTGCCACGGCTTCTGCATCCATCATGGCTCCAGATTCTCCTCGCAAAACAATGGGGAATCAAAAAATTCCGGCAGGCTGATGGAGAGACCCTGACACAGCTCGTGCAGGACGCGAAGCTTCACAGAATCGTACGCACAGTGCATGATATTGCCGATCGACGATTTTGGGACGCCGCTTTTTGTCGAAAGCTGGTACTGCGTCATAGCCCGCGCCTGCATCAGCTCTGCCAATCGCAGGCTGACTGCCTGATTCAGCTTCACCCCATCACCGCCTCCTGTTTTTCACACTTATTTGATCTCCTGCTCCAACGCGTCGAATTCCGGCGTTGAGAAAAACTCGCCGAGGGTGATTTCAAAGCCGTCGCAGAGCTTTTTGATCGTAACGGCGCCGGGATTTTTGCTCTCGCCGTTCAGAATGCTTTTGATCGTCGCCTGCGGAACCGCAGAGGTCGTCGCAAGCCCGTTCGGCGTGATCCCACGCTGACGGCAAAGCTCCCGGATTCGTCTGGCAATGGCTTCGCGGGTGTCCATAGTGATTCCTCCTAATGGTATATCACTATGGTATCTTTTTTCAAAAAAATAATTAGTGATAGTTCACTAACTAGAAAAAATGTGCTATACTAATTATATTATTTTGGGACAGGAGGTTCTATTATGACCGATTATGCAAAGCTCTATGCCCGCCTCTGCGGGGCGATCGACGAGGTTCTGGACGAGCTGGGAACCATTCCGGAGGCACAGCATGTGCGTGAGAAGCTGCAAGCGGCAATTCTGGATGCGGAAGCGCAGTATCTGGACACAGAAGAAGAGAAAAAGCCCGCGGGAGACGCCTGAGTGCGTCCCTCGCGGGCACAGTTTTATTTGTTACAGTGTCAATTCCTCCGCCTGCTGTGCATCTGCTCCGATCAGCGCGCGGCAGGCGGCTGTCATGGCCGCGGCCTGCTCGGGGCAGCGGCCGATATAGCGGCTGGGCTCAAGTTCTGCCCTGATTTCTTCTGCCGTCATACCGAATTCCGGCCGGGCGGCCAGCTGGGCAGCCAGATCCCAGCTTTCGCCGTTTTTCATCTTCGCCGTCTCCTGCATGGACGCCTCGCGGATGATCTCGTGCAGCTGCGGGCGGTCGCCGCCGCGCTTGACGGCAGCCATCATCAGGTTTTCCGTTGCGATAAACGGCAGATAGTCCCGCACGAGCTTTTCCACGATCTTCTCATTCACGTGCAGCCCCTTCGTGACGTTCTGCACAAGACGCAGCACGCTGTCCGTCGCCAGAAACGCCTCCGGCAGACTGATGCGGCGGTTGGCTGAATCGTCGAGCGTGCGTTCGAGCCACTGCGTCATGGCCGTCATGGGCGCGTTCTGTGCGTCGGCGATCACGTAGCGGGCCAGCGAGCAGATGCGCTCACAGCGCATGGGATTGCGCTTATACGGCATGGCGGACGAGCCGATCTGCTTGTCCTCGAACGGCTCCTCGACCTGCCGGTCGTGCTGCAAGAGCCGGATGTCCGTCGCCATGCGGCAGGCGCTCTGGCAGATGGATGACAACGCGTTTAAAATCCGGCTGTCAAGCTTTCTGGGATACGTCTGCCCGCAGACGGGATAGCAGCGGGAAAACCCGAACTCAGCAGCAATTTGCCGGTTCATCTCGTCGATCTTCGCCATATCGCCGTCAAACAGCTCGACAAAGCTGGCCTCCGTGCCGGTCGTGCCCCGGCAGCCGAGGAAGCGGAACGCGCGCAGCGTGTCCTGCACCTCCTCAAGGTCGAGCATCAGATCCTGTAACCACAGCGACGCGCGCTTGCCGATGGTCGTCAGCTGCGCGGGCTGGTAATGCGTGTAGGCAAGCGCGGGCATGGCGGCATAGCGGTCAGCAAACTCGCACAGATTCCGCATGGCGGCCTTCAATTCCCTTTCCAGATACCGCAGCGCCTCACGGTATAAAATCAGGTCTGCGTTGTCCGTCACATAGCAGCTCGTCGCGCCTAAGTGAATGACGCCCTTCGCGCCGGGCGCGTCGAGGCCGTAGGCGTAGATATGCGCCATGACATCGTGCCGCACCTCTTTTTCCCGCGCGGCGACCACGTCATAATCGATGGGGCTCACGTGCGCGGCCAGCTCGTCCACCTGCGCCTGCGTGATGGGCAGGCCAAGCGTATGCTCGGCTCTTGCCAGCGCGACCCAGAGCCTGCGCCATGTCTCATAGCGCATATCCGGGGAGAACAGGTGCAGCATGGTCTTCGACGCGTAGCGCGAGGCCAGCGGGCTTTCATACGTCGGTTTCATGGCGGCTCCTTTTAGCGGTAAATAATCTCGTCGCGGCCTGCGCCGACGGAGACATAGCTGATATGCACGCCGATGGCCTGCTCGACATACTCAACGTAATCACGCGCGGCCTGCGGCAGATCCTCGTACTTGCGCACACCGGAGATATCGCAGCCCCAGCCGGGAACGGTCGTCAGGACGGGCTTTGCCTCGTCAATGACGGCGGTAAACGGGAAATCGTCGGTCTTTTCGCCGTTGACCTCATACTGCGTGCAGACAGGGATCTCCTTCATATAGGACAGGACATCGAGCTTCGTAAGCGCGACCTCGGTTGCGCCCTGGATGCGGCAGCCGTAGCGCGTCGCGACCAGATCGATGGGGCCGACACGACGCGGACGGCCCGTGGACGCGCCGTATTCGCCGCCGGCCACGCGCAGCTGCTCGGCCTCGTCGCCGAACCATTCCGCCGTGAACGGGCCTTCGCCCACGCAGGTGGAATACGCCTTGACAATGCCGACCGTGCGGTCGACATGGCTGCCGGGGATGCCTGCGCCGACGCAGGCATAGCCCGCATTGGAGGAAGAGGACGAGGTATACGGGAAAATGCCGAAGTCAATGTCGCGCAGCGCGCCGAGCTGGGCCTCGAACATGATGCTCTTGCCGGCCTTTTCAGCCTCATAGAGGTACTTGCTGGTATCGCAGATGTAAGGCGCAAGCTTCGAGCCGAATTCGCGGCACCACGCCAGCATATCCTCAAGCTTATACGCTTCCGCGCCGTAGACATTCTGAATGGTCAGGTTCTTCCACTCCAGAATGCTGGCCAGCCGCTTTTCAAGATACGCCGGGTACAGAAGCTCCCCCATCATGATGGTCTTCTTCTGATATTTGTCGGAATAGACCGGCGCGATGCCGCGCAGGGTGGAGCCGTACTTCTTGTCCTTCAGCCGGGCCTCCTCCAGCCCGTCGAGGGCGCGGTGGTACGGGAAGACGATGGTGGCGCGCTCGGAAATTTTGAAATTCTCCGGCGTAATGGGCACGCCCGCGTTCTGCAGCGCCTCAATTTCACCGCACAGGCTCTCCAGATCGATCACGACACCGTTGCCCAGCACGTTTACAACGCCCGGCAGGCAGATGCCGGAGGGGATGAGATGAAGGGCGAATTTGCCGTACTCATTCACGATGGTGTGGCCCGCGTTGTTGCCGCCCTGATACCGGCAGACGATGTCATAATCTCTTGCAATGAGGTCGACCATCCGGCCCTTGCCCTCGTCGCCCCAGTTGATGCCTACGATTGCGCAGTTGCTCATAATTCAAAACTCCTTATCCGTTTTTTACCGCAGTTTTTGTTTTATTTTTTCATTCCTGGCCGATTATATGCGATTTTTCACGTTTTGTAAATGTCTGTTTTATAATGTTTATAATAAGCGGAAATTATATGCTCAATTAGGTTTATCTATTTTACTTATTGTATTCCTCTGTTTATAATGGAAAAGTTGACAACGCCGGTTTTCCGGCTATTTTGGAGGATTTTATGCTCATCAGAACGCCTGAACAGGACATTGAACGCGTCCTTTTTACCGAAAAAGCCATCGCCGCCCGCGTCGAGCAGCTCGGCGCAGATCTGACCGCAAAGCTTGGAGACAAGCGCCCCGTGCTGGTGTGCGTGCTCAAGGGCGCATCGTTTTTCTACATCGATCTGTGCCGCTGCATGAACTGCGCCATTGACATGGATTTCATCGCTGTCTCCAGCTACGGCGCATCCGCGCAGTCCACCGGCGTCGTCCGCCTCATCAAGGATCTGGACAACAACATTACGGGCCGCCATGTCGTCATCGTCGAGGACATCATCGATTCGGGCCTCACCATGCAGTACCTGCGCCAGCTCTTCGGCGCACGGAACCCCGCATCCATTACGACGATCTCGTTCCTGGACAAGGCGTCGCGCCATCCCGAGAGCTACAAGACCGATATGTGCGGCTTCGAGATCCCGGACGAATTCGTCGTCGGCTACGGCCTCGATTACGCAAATTACTACCGCAATCTCCCCTACATCGGCATTCTGAAGCCGGAGTGCTATAAATAAGCCAAAGCCCCGCCGGGGCAATGTCTGATATGCTCCCTCCATGAGAGACAGCGAAAAACAAACTGTCAAGCATGGAGGGAGCATATCAGCGTTTTGGGCGGCTGCATTGTGCCTTGGGCGTGACTTTGCTATAATGAAATAAATCGGAATTCGGGAGGATCACAAGCATGACTGACAGCAGAGACTTCAAAAAAGAGTACCCTGCGTCCTCATATTTTTCAAAATGCCGGCAGTTTTTTCCGAGGCAATCATGCTGCGTCATATCTGGTTTGCAGAGGTGATTACGCGGACGCTGTGCGTGCCTGCTTCGGCTTTTAATCTGCCATAAAACGAAACCGCCCACCGGAAATTTCTGGTGGGCGGTTTGTGCTTGTGATGCATTGCTTTATTTCCGGTAACCGGCCCACATGGTGTCTGTGGCCTGACGGATGGCGCATGTCACATCTTCTACCAGTGCTGCGTCCCAGGCGGACGGCTCTGCGCGGAGGAAGGAGGTCTTATCCACACGGTTATCAAAAATACCGATCGGCACATGATAGGTATTTCCGTGCGCCTTCACAGTTACGGTGCCCTTCTGCTCGGACGTGTTTGCAAGATACTCCATATCGTCGCAGCCGTATTCTCCCAGCATGACGGCCAGCGGCACGCCATGGTGCAGGTTCGAGCCGGGATCGTTGGGGTCGGCGCGGTCGGCATTTTTGCGGCGGGACTCCTCCGGTGTGACCCAGATGTAGAGGATTGCGGCGTTTTCCAGAATTTCCGGGCAGAACATCGGAAGCGAATACTGGTATCCGTCGGAGCCTGTCAGCGGCATCGACGCGCCGTCCGGTCCGCCGCGCGCGCACTCAATGATAATGGTCTTGCCGTCAAAGGAGTCGGGATAAGCGTCCTGTTTTTCTTTCAGCATGGCGGCCGCCTCGGCTTCCAGCTTTTCCGCCAGTTTTTTGCGGATTTCTTCCGGGAGCTTTCCGAGCCGCGGCGCAATGCCGACGATCTGACCGGCTCTGTCGTAACGATCAAAAAGCAGCTGCGCGCAGGAATCGGGCTTCTGCACGTTGCGGTTGAGCAGATCGTGATAGTCCTCGTTCAACAGGCAGCAGAGCGTGCCCCAGTCTCTTCCGTCAATGAAGGGCTCCTCGCCCGGATAGAAGAGTCTGGCCTGGCCCATAGCTTCGAGCTCATTGTCGATGCGGCGCATCATATGGACGTAGGGGAAATCATCGAGCTGGAGGTTTTCGCCGATGTGGAACTCCTTTTTGAGCCGTTCGGGCTCGATGTTCGCCATAAAGTTACGGACTTCGGATTTGCCGGACGCGGGAAGCGCCTGCAGCAAGACGACCTTGAATACGTTGTTTTCCATAGTTCATTCCTCCTGTGCCGCGTTATGCGGCTCTGTGTTCAATCGCTGCAAAATTGCAGCCACTTGGTTTTGTCGACGGTAATCTCGCGATGCTGCAGCACATACTGTGTGACGAGATCAGAGATTTCTGTCAAATTTTCCGACACAAGCGGACAGCTCTTGTAGCAGCCGTAGCCGCCGGCGCCGGAGGCGCGGTAATTGTTGAGGCAGAGCGTGAGCGTCTGATCATCAGGCAGCTCTCTGCCCTGGTAGACGATGGACCGCACGCGCCGGCCGACCGGCTGGTAAAGGTCTGCCGTGACGGTAAGCCCGGAAAAATAGTCGTAGTTGAAATGCTGGATGATTGGCCGCAGGAATGTGTCGCTGATGCAAAGGCTTCCGTCCGGCGCAAAATCAAAATAGGAAAGGCTCCGTTCCAGCGCGGCCGTCAGAACAGCTCTTGTGACGCGGATGGTCTGGAGCGTGTTGGGAAATGCGTAGGCCGAGACAATGGCACGGACGGTCACATCCTGCGGAAAATCAACCACACGATTGGAAAGGCTCGTGAGAGAAATGTCCGCGCCGGAAGCTTCCAATTGCACCTGATTGATGAGGTTTGCGAGCAGGGAGCCGTTTTTCGCCAGCGTCAGAGGATCTTCCGCCGGAATCGGCACATCGAGCCGGCCAACCGGTGTATCGAGCCAGCGGGCAGTCTGTGCCTCGGCACTCTGAAGTGCGTCTGCGGCAGCCGGAAGCGCGACCGATCCTGCCGGTATCAGCTGGGAGACGGCATGGACGCTTCCACGGTCAGCCGTTACGTCCATGCGGATAAACTTTGCGGCTTTTTCCGGCGGCTGGCAGGTATACGTCCCGCCGATCTGAAGATTTTCGGCCTGCATATGCTGGTGCGCTGCAAGCAGAATATCAAACCCAAGCTCCCGGCAGATACGGCAGCCTTGGTTCTCGCTGGTCTGTGAGAGAATTTCTCCTGTTTTGACGTCCGCTTCGAATCCGCCGTGGTAGATGCAGATGGTGAGGTCTGTTTTGTGCCGCAACTCGGAAAGTGCGGACCAGGCGGCGGCAAATGCGTCGGTCACAGTGATGCCGGCCATATTCTCTGCGCTTTCAAACTGTGTGACAAAGGGCGTAATCATACCGGTCAGGCCGACGCGAAGCCCATTTTCTATGGTAACAACGGCCGTTTTCTCCACGCCGTGGATACCCTCCACATTTGCGCACAGGCAGCGGGCGTTCAGAGCGGCAAGATAGCGCTCGATGGTCTGTTTCCCATAGTCGAAGTCATGGTTGCCGAGCGTTACAAAATCATACCCGCCGAGGTTTAAAAGCGCGGCCGGGAGCGTTGTGACATCGCGCGCTTCATGGCTCAGATAATAGGTGAGAGGACTGCCTTGCAGGGTGTCACCGCCGTCGATAACAAGGGTGTTGCCGTCTTTCCGGAACTGCGCCATGCAGTTGGCAAGGCCGGAGTCTGTCGGCAGGCAGGTGGCATAATCAATCGGCGAGAAGCAGCCGTGGATATCGCTGGTATAGTAGATTGTCAATTTCTTTTCCATAGCAATGGCCCTTGAGGATACGTTGGGGGCGCTCAGAGCGCCCCCAGTTTTTATTCGCCGTGCGCAAGCTTTCTGCGGATGCGCGTGGAGATGAGTTCGATGATCAGAACAAGCACCATCAGGCCCCAGACGAACGAGCCGACCATACCCCAGCGGCGGGAGTTGAGACACTGCACCAACGACGCGCCGATACCGCCCGCGCCGACGATGCCGAGCGTCGTGGCGTCTTTGAGGTTGATGTCAAAGCGGTAGATCGTAGTCGAGATGAAGCTTGCCGTCAGCTGCGGCAGAACGCCGTAGCGGATTTTCTGGAACGGCGTGCAGCCCATGGCGTCCAGACTTTCGAGAATGTGCGTATCCAGATCTTCAATGGCCGTGATGTACATTTTGGAGATCATGCCGATCGAGCAGACCGACTGCGTGATAACGCCGCAGGCGGCGCCCGGGCCTGTCACACGGATCCACATCAGCGCCCAGACAATGGACGGGATGGTGCGGATCATCAGAATCAGAATGCGGACAATGTACGCAACCGCCTTCGGCATGATATTGAACGAGGCCAGAAACGCGAAGGGGATGGCCAGAATTGCGCCGAAAATAGTACCGAGCACAGCAATGGCAATGGTTTGCAGCAGCAGATACGGCACATCGGAGTCGCCGGTACCGAACAACAGATTTGTGTCCGGGTGGAACACGCCGTGGAGGACACCCTTGGCGACCTCCGTACCGGTGGCGGTGAGGCCCGTAAAGTGGATGTCGTCTGCCGACCAGCCGACAAGCAGTGTGACCGCCAGCACAATCACAAGGTACAAAATCCACTTGCGCGGGCGGTTTTCATACATTTCAAGCGTGGTGAGCTTCCGGTCAAGCGACTGCTCCAGCATGGCGATTTTGTCTTTCTTTTCCATCTTGCAGCCTCCTTTCAGCTCAGCTTCTTGCGAAGGTATTCGCTGAAGAAGTCGATGATGACAACGACCACGAACAGCGACAGCAGCACCGTGCCGAGGCTGTTGTAATCGCGCCAGCCGATGCGCTCGTTGATCGTGATACCAAGGCCGCCAGCGCCGACGTAACCGAGAATTGCCGATGCGCGCACGTTCATTTCAAAGCAGTACAGGCAGTGGCTTAAATAAACGGGCAGAATCTGCGGCACGCAGGCGGACCAGAATGCCTGGAACTTGTTCGCGCCGAGCGCTTCCATCGCCTCAAACGGCCCCATGTCGATGGTTTCAATCGACTCAAAGAGCATTTTGGCCACGATACCAAAGGTAAAGATGGCGATTGCGATGGTGCCGGAAAACGTGCCGAGCGAGAAGATCAGCGCGCACACGAGTGCGATGATCAGAGTCGGCAGTGTCCGGATAAGGCCAAGCAGGAATCGGATGAGCCAGACGACGGGAATGCTCTTGTTGATGTTGCTCGACGAGAGAATCGCAACCGGCAGCGCTATCACGCAGCCGATGACCGTACCGAGAATCGACATTTTGATGGTATCGATCAGAGGAGAAACGACCTTCGGGAAGAACGACCAGTCCGGCTGAAGAATTTTCTCCAGGAGGTCCACCATCTTGCGGAATTTTGTGATGACGACGTGCAGATCAAAGCCTGTCATGCGAAGAGACAGCCAGATTGCAACGGCCAGGAAAAGGACGATTACCGGCGTGCGGCTTCTGCGCCGCTGGACCGAATGTCCATTGGGAAGCGTTACGGTCTGGGGTTTGAAGATGCGGTCGTAGAGTGTAAGCTTCATCAGAGAAGACGTGTTGTTTTCCATGGCTTAGCCCTCTGCTCTGGCAGCCTTCGGCAGCTCGCCCTCGCCTTCGCCCATGGTGGGCGCCTTTGCGCCGTTGTAGACCTCGTCGATCTGTTCCTGGGTAATAGTGCTGGCCGGGCCGTCAAAAACGATTTCGCCCGCGCGGATGCCGATGACGCGGTCACAGTATTTGAGCGCGAGATCCACGTGGTGGATGTTCAGCAGAATCGAAATTTTATATTCCTTGTTGATGCGCACGAAGTCCTGCATGACCTGCTTGGCCGTGATGGGGTCAAGGGAAGCGACAGGCTCGTCGGCGAGGATGATCTTCGGATTCTGGTTCAGCGTGCGGGCCAGGGCCACGCGCTGCTGCTGACCGCCGGAGAGCTGGTCACAGCGGGTATAGGCCTTATCCAAAATGCCTACCTTGTCCAGACTCTCTAATGCCCGCATTTTCTGCTTTTTTGTAAAAATGCCGAGCAGTACCCGGAAAAACGGCATATCTGGGACATCTGTCGTCAGAACGTTCTTGATCGCCGTGCTGCGGGAAACCAGATTGAAGCTCTGGAAGATCATGCCGACCTTGCGGCGGTAGCGCCGGAGCTCTTTGCCGCGCAGAGAGTCCACCGTGACACCGTCAACGGTCAGCTCGCCCTTGGAGATATCGTGCATCCGGTTGATGCAGCGCAGAATCGTCGACTTGCCTGCGCCCGAAAGGCCGATGATGGCGACAAACTCGCCCTGCTCAATTTGCAGGTTGATATTTTTCAGGGCCGTGAAGCCGTTTGGATAAGTCTTATACACATTTTTGAATTCAATCATGCTGCGACTCTTTTCTTTCTGAGGATTTGAATGGAGAATATCGGAGATGTGCTTTTGCTGAGATATCTGTAAAACGAAAAGCGCCCCGTTGACGCGGGGCGCTTTATTCATTTGGACGTTATTTGGTTGATGACGGATTACTCGGCAACAGCCTGCAGAGCAGCGCGTGCGCCGTCGTAGTCAGCGTCGGTCGCCTTGGCGTAGCCGGTGTGGCTGTAGACGTCGAAGATGGCCTTGCCTTCATCGGTGCCGATGATGTTGATGAAGCACTCCTGAAGGGCAGCGACGATTTCGGGGGTGTAGTACTGGCTCTCCTTGGAGATGGCGACGGTATCGTTGTAGATGCCCTCGGTGACGCCGATGACGTTCATCTCGTTCCAGATGGAGTCGGAGCGGCCCATGCCCTGCTTGCCGGTTTCGTCCTGCTGGTCGGTGGGCAGCGTCCAGGATGCTTCGTAGTCGTTACGGCCGTCGGCGTAGCAGACGATGATATCGACGGATTCCGCAGCAGCGTAGGAGAACGCGGTGCCGTAACCGGAGTCGATGGGCATGACGTTGGACAGATCAGAGATCTTCTTGCCGTCGTAGTTGGCCATCAGCCACATGGACGGATAGATGTAACCGGCAGAAGAGGAGGTCTTCTGGACAGCCCAGGTTGCCTTGTCGAGGTCTTCCCAGGTAAGCTTTTCGCCAGCATTGACCTTAGCAGCGAGTTCCTGACCATAAGCAGACGGAGTAGCATAGATCAAAGAGCGGTAGTAGGTGACCTGCGGGCCATCCTTCTTGGTGGCGTTGGCTTCACCGTTCCAGTCGGCGGGGTTGGTGGAGTCGTTGGACAGGCCGTTACGGGTAGCGGTCAGGATGACATCCACATCGTCGGAGTACAGCGCGTACGTGCCGCCGGGCAGCCAGCCCAGATCGATGGAACCGGCAGCCATAGCCTCGCCGGTGGCGTCGTAGCTGGTGCCGACCGTGATGTCGACTTCGTCGATGTCGTAGCCGAGCTTGGACATTTCAGCCTTCACGAGTTCGGGAAGGTTCTTCGTGCCAGTGATGATGACGTCGGCGTCCTTGGAGGGAACAAACTCAAGCGTCAGTTTGTCGAAATGCTGGTTTTCGGTGGTTTCTTCGGTCGTGGTTTCTTCAGCTGCGGGTTCCGTGGTTTCGGTGGTTTCCGTGGCCTCAGTGGTCGTGGTTTCCGTTGTGGCGGGTTCATCGGGGGTCTCGGTCTTGGCTGCGCAGGCGCAGAAGCCGATTGCCATGACCGCCACGAGGAGCAGTGCAATGATCTTCTTCATTTTCTATATTCCTCCTGAAACATGTGTCCGCGGCAGTGCCGCGGTGGTGAGCTGAGACTGCGCACAGCGCAGCCCCGCAAGATACTGGTATTTCTACCAAAGCAAATATACCACATCATGTGAGACAATACAAGAAGTCAAATGCAAGAAATATGTCATTTTTTAACTTCGGCTTAATAATTTGAAACTGTCCACAGTATAAAGACAAATGTTCAAAACGGCGCGCAGCGCACCTTGCCGATGGAAACATAGCCGTTCAGAACCGCGTGGATATCGCTGCCGTCCGTCACGGCGTCTGCGTGCAAAACCTTTGCAGCAGGCGACAGATAGCGCACACCGTTTTCCTCGCGGACGCATTCATAATAGTTTTCGTAATACGACTGCTTTTCCGGGAAACGCTCGTACAGAATGCCGCGGCAGTCGCAGAGCGGACAGGTGGGGAAGTTGACGTTCCAGATTTCGCCCCGGCCGAGCGGCTTCTCCAGAAGCTCGCCAAGAACGGAGCAGAGGTAGTGATCGGTAACGTCGAAGGATTTGCCGTCGCGCATGGAAAATGCAATGGCGGGAACGCCGTGCATGGCCGCCTCTGTCGCCGCGCCGATGGTTCCGGAGTAGGCGACGTCAAGACCCGCGTTCAGCCCGTCGTTGATGCCGGACAGGACAATATCCGGGCGGAATGGGAGCAGTGCGTTCAGCGCAACCTTGACACAATCGGCGGGCGTGCCGTCTACGCTCCAGGCGGCCTCCACAGGAACCGGGAAATCATAGCGGTAGACCGCCATCTGGCTCTTTTCAGAGATAGTCAGGCGGACAGACATGCCGCTGCACTGGTGTTCCGGTGCAGCGACCCAGACCGTTCCAAATGAGGCAGCGGCGCGAGCCAGCTTTGCAATACCTTCCGACCGGATCCCATCGTCGTTCGCAATCAGAATTTTCAGCTTTTCTTTCATATGTGCAATACACTCCTTTGTGTGCCTATCTTATCACAGACAAAGAGCCGGAAACAAGCCGCAAATTCGACAAAAAGCCCCCATGAATTCAAAAATCTCTTCAATTCCCCAGAAGCCTCGCAGAGTTTTGCGCCCGCAGGCGAATATGCCCGCCATCGTTGATTTTCAGCCCTACATGGGCAAGGGCCGCAAGCCCGGCACGGGCTGCATCAGCCAGATCAACGACCACCTGTTTGAGGGGGCATCAGCCAGATCAATGACCATCTTTTTGAGGGCCGCTACTCCCCGACATGGATCGACGGCAAAAAGCACGCGCGGAATGTGTATGCACATACGCGCGAGGAATGTGAGGAGAAGCTGAAGGTGCTGATCGCAGAGATGAAAGCGGAGCTGGCGGAGTTAAAGCGGCTGAAGGGCGACAGACATTGATCGAATGAACGGGATGCAGCCGCCCGGTGTCGGGCGGCTGCGATTGCGCTTTGCCAGATCGTTTGCTATAATGAAACAAATCAGAATTTACGGAGGTGTTTATATGATATTCCTAAAGGCATTGGCCGTAGTGCTGGGACTGGCGTTTCTACTGTTTGGATACTTCATTTATTTCAAAAAGAAATATAATCTCATCAACGGTTTTGAGGCAGACTTTCAAGATGGTCGGAAGAATGAAGCATATGCAAAGAGAGTCGGACTGGTAGAGTTTGTTGTTGGTATTGCTCTGCTAATCGCAGGCGTTGCACTTATTTTATTTGCCTGACAAATTCTGGATCATCGAACCCGCGGCGCAAATCCTGCGCCGCAAGAAGCAAAGAATAGCTTTTTGAAAAAATCGAATAATTTACATAGAAAACCCGCTGAAATCTTATGATTTCAGCGGGTTTTCTGGTCCGAGTGACTGGTTTCGAACCAGCGGCCTCGTGGTCCCAAACAGGAACCGAAAACTTTTTTCGGACGTTTCCAATGATTTTTCATCATTTCCGCTCGTATTCCGTTACTCTCGTACCCTCTTTTGAACCCCCATTTCCGCCTGTTCCGCGCGTGTCTGTAGTAATCCATGTGGTCAAAAATGCTTCCCGCTCAAAAGAACGGGAAGCGTTTTCTATGTTCAAGGTGTCTGCATTGTAACTCTGGGCAGAGGGTTATGCAAGTGGTTTCTGCGGGGTAGCAACTCAAAGATTGAGCCGCTATAGACAAAGAATAGCCCCATCACGAAGATCACTTTTCCAGAAGATCCTCCATCGTGCAGCCAAGGACTTTTGCGAGGCTGAGAACCGTCTCCGCGCTGGCTTTATTGATATCCTTGTTGTGCTGCTCGTACATTTGAATTGACCGGAGGCTGACGCCGCTTCGCTTGGCAAGCTCTGCTTGTGTGCAGCCGTAGGTCGTGCGGATGCGCTTGAGATTGGTATCTGTAAAATACGCACGCACTTTGGCATCGGCGATATCGGCAAATTTGCTGATGTCTGCTTCGTGAAGCGGAGCGTACATCTGCTGCAAATCCTCGAACGAAAGGACCTTGAAAATATCGCCGAATTTCCTGCCGGAGAACCATTGATAGTACGCGATAGCCCAGCCGATCCAATACTCTTTAGAACGGCTGAACGTTACCTGCGGTTTGGCAGTTGGCGTTTTGCCGGCCGTCTCGACAAGAACATCTGCCACGACTTCAATTCCGCTTTTTCCTGCCAGATAAGCAGGCTCACCATTCTCGATTCGCTTGCTGACAGAGCTTACGGAAAATAGCTTCACAAAGTCATTTCCTGAAATACTGCAGGCGTTGATGGCATAGTCAAAAGCGTCGCCCAGCAGCGCCTGTGCGTTACTTAGATACATTTCTTGGTATGCGTGGGTCATCGTTTTGAATGCCTCCTCTCAGAATATCCAGCATATACAGGCCATCGGTTTCTTCTTCAAGTATGCTCACATAATGTTGATCGGCTTCATCGTTCCGGGCCTTGCGAAGAACATAATATTTTTCCTTTTCTGCGATGGAAAATCCCTCGTAATGCAGCAGCGAGAACGCATATTTGGACTTGACGACGATCTGCTCTCCCAGCTTTCCCAGCCGCATGGCTTTTGCAAGCTGCTGTACGGAAATTCCGTTATTTAAGAAAGACTCGGCATAGTCAAAATAGGAGTCATCAGCGCGATAGCCAATAATCAGGTCATAGGCATTGACGTTGACGCTGAAATTGTCAATCAAGTACCGTTTTGCCCGCTGCGCTGCCGGGGTTTTGATGGAAAACAGGCGGTGCTCCACTAAAACGGCGATCCAGTTCAGGATTGTATAGTCCGGACTGTTCAGATTCAAGATTTTCAGGTATTCCGTATCAAGACTGTAACGATTGGCAAAGCCATTGCGCAGAGAGGACACGGCCCATTCTTTCGCAAGTTCTTCGCTTTCCGTGCAGTAAAAGCCAAGACCGAAGTCATTGTTTTTCTTGCCCAACCCGAAAGTCGGCGTTTCCACAAGCTGCTCGGAGCCGTGATACAGTGTGATTTTCTGATTCATCTGTGTGTCCCTCCTGCATATCTCTATCTGCAATAGTATCACCAAAGTGATATAAAATCAAGTCGTATTTGTAGAGAGACTTCAAGAAAGAACGTTCCCAGCGTGAAACAAATTTATCTGCAAGTAGCTTCTTCAAAAGCAGCAGTTCAAAGGTTGCGTCGCCATAAACAAAGAATAGGCGGTTTACGACTAAGATTATAAACCCCTTAATTCAGGCATAATAGTAAGGGATTTATCGCACAGCCATTGATTATTCCCTTATTTTATTCTAATATTTAAGGGAAACAGAATGGAGGTAAGGGAATGATAACCTTCAATTACTCTGCAATCAGGCAACAAAAGTGGGACTCGGACGTTCTTGGTCTGATTGCGGCCATATACAAGGAAGCCGGGAAGCAGGAACTGTATTTGAAGCAGCGCCCGGTGGAACTCGAAAAGCTCGTGGAGATTGCCAAGATACAGAGCACCGAGGCATCGAACGCCATTGAGGGCATTGTCACCACGAGTACCCGAATCCGGCAGCTTGTCAAGGAGAAAACCACGCCGAGGAACCGGGATGAGCAGGAGATCGCCGGTTACCGCGATGTGCTGAGTATCATTCACGAGAGCTTTGACGCGATGCCAATCACGCAGAACTACATCCTGCAGCTTCACAAAATCCTCTACAGCCATATGAATAACCCGCTTGCGGGACGCACAAAGATCACACAGAATTATATCACCGCTACCTATCCGGACGGTCATGTGGAAACGCTGTTCACGCCGCTTGCCCCTTATGAGACGCCGGAAGCGCTGGATAGAATCTGCGAGGAATACAACCGTGTAATTGGCAATATGGAACTGGAGCCGTTGATTGCAATCCCGGTTTTCATCCATGACTTTTTGTGCATCCATCCCTTCAATGACGGCAACGGAAGAATGAGCCGATTGCTCACGACGCTGCTTTTGTATCGAAACGGTTTTTATGTCGGCAAGTATATCTCCTTGGAAGCCAAAATCGCCAAAAACAAGGAGCTGTATTACGCCGCACTTGCACAGGCGCAAATCGGCTGGCACGAAGGCACGGAGGATGTAGTGCCATTCATCAAGTACCTGCTCGGGACGATCCTTGCGGCGTATAAAAACTTTGAAGATCGTATGGCGCTTGTGGAAACCAAGCTGCCCGCACTGGAAATGGTACGCAGAGCAAGCAAAAACAGAATCGGGCGGTTCAATAAGCAGGACATCCGGGAGCTTTGCCCGACGCTCAGCGACAGTTCCATTGAGGGCGCCTTGCGGAAGTTGGTTGCAGCCGGAGAACTGAAAAAAGAAGGAAAAGGGAAAAATACCTGCTATTTCAGGCTAAATTAGATTCCGTTCAATACGAGCGACTTTTTAGAGGACCGCACCTGCTCATGCGAACGGGTGCAGTCCTTTTTGGTTACTTCTTGCAATATACGTCGGTTGCAGATACGACGCCACGACGGTAGAAATCCTGCCGCTGCTCTGCAACCCGGATTTGGAGAAGCGATGCTTTTTGCGAAAACAGGCGACAGCTTCGCGCACATAGAAAACAGGAAAGAGAACGGTTATTCGTTCTCTTTACCCTTTGCCGCTTTCCTGCGAGGCTTCGGCTTGGTCAGCTCATAGCTCACATCCAGCAAAAGCTCGATCGTTTCTGCGGGCACGCTGCCGTCCAGCGAGGCGGTGATCCAGCTTGCTTTGTTCATGTGGTACGCCGGAAAAATGCCAGTCTCGCCGCGCAGGGACGAAATCAAAATCGGGTCGCACTTAAAATTGACAATGTCCAGCGGCTCCGCCCCTGGAAGTCCAAGCCTGCCGCGCGGCACTTCCATCATCAGCGCAAACCATTTCCGATTGCCCGCATGACGGAAAACGGCGGCGCGCGGCGTATCCGCCCAAGGATAATCCGGTAGGGTAGAGTAGTGGTTCAGAATATAGGCTTCTAATTCTTCACGATTCATTTCAGACCTCACAACGCTTCAAAATGATACCGTGGCTGACCAACGCTCTTTTTGCCGTACTCGATCGCGCTGACCGGACAGTAGCAGATGCACGCCATGCAGTGGGTGCAGTTTTTGCCCCAGGACGGCTTGCCGTCTTTGAGCGCGACGTTATTCATTGGACAGCGCTTCACGCACTGCCCGCAGCCGATGCAGGCGCTTGACGCGGTAAAGGCGTTCGCTTTGACGAAGCACTTGTAGAAAATCGGATTGACCGGGCCGCTCATAAAGCGGTCGTAGAGATTGTTCCGCGTCGGCGCGAACGGCTGATTGCGCTGAATCGCCGCAATTGCTTGGTCGATGCTGGGCTCGGCTTGGGCGACGATTTTCCGCGCTTCATCCGTCTTCGGTGCAGAAAACATCGCAATATAATTCTCTGGCATGACGATCTGCGTCGTGCCCATGCAGGAAAGTCCCTTTTCCGTACAGAGTTCGCGATTGTACTTGTCGGCGTTGCCGATCTCGCTGCCGCAGGTCATGACAAACCATACGTTTTTCGCTCCGTGCAGCTCCGTTTTTAGTAGCCAGTCGCGCACGACGCGCGGAATACGCCAGGCATAAGTCGGCGTGACGATAATAACTCGCTCGCCGGTTTCGACGGGCGAAGTGTCACCGGATTTGATGCGGTCGTTCAGGTTCACAAGCGCATCGCCCAGCGCGTCTGCGATTCGCTTGGCGACATATTTGCTGTTTCCAGTGCCGGAAAAATACAAAATCATATCAAAATCCCCTCACAATGGTCAATTTCATGCTGAATGATCTGCGCCGCCCAGCCGGTGAACGTTTTAATGCGCGTCTGGAACTGCTCATTCTGCCACTGCACCTTGATGGTCTGATAACGCTTTGTTTTCCGCATGCCGGTCAGGGACAGGCAGCCCTCCTCCGCGTCATACGGCGCGGATTTTTTGACGATCACCGGATTGAACATGGCCATGTACTCGCCAATATTGTCAAACGCGATAATGCGCTTGTTGACGCCAATCATATTCGCCGCCATGCCCACGCAGCCATCCTTGTGCGCGGCCAGCGTGTCCAATAAATCCTGCACGATTGCCAAATCGTCAGCCGTGGCATGTTCTGACTTTTGAGATAAAAAGAATTCATCTTTGCAGATTTCACGGATCATGGGAAAACCTCCGCTGCGTGTTTCTTATGTGGCTATTGTAGCAGAGAAATGGGTAAGGCTCAACTGCATTTATGGGCGTTTTGGGGAGGACGTTTATTTCCGCGCCCGCTGCTGATATTCCTCGATCGTCACGAAATGACCGTCCACGTCGCGGATATGGCGGAGATTCAGTCGATAATCCGGGAAGAAAAAGCGGACGGTTTCTAAAAACTTCGGGAAACGGTCTCCATCGGCAAACGGATATTCGGACACATAAAAGACGCGGTATCGGTTCGTCAGTTCCGTGTCCACGCGGACGATTTGCATGGCGTAACCGGCATCGTCTATGTAAGACTGAAACAACTCCGCGAGATTTTGCAGTATCGTTTCCGTGGCGGCTTCCTGCTCCCGTTTCATGCGCTGAAGCTGTTTGGCCGTCCGTTTCTGCTCTTTCTTACGGTCGCATTCTTTCCAATATCCTGCGTCCTCGTATTTTTCGAAGTACCGGCAGTTCTTCCCAAGGCAGTTATGCTGCGTCATAAGCCGCTTCGTCAGTTTTCCGGGATGCAACAGGTTGTGGCAGCAGCCGACAATGCGCGTTTGCGGCAGGATCACGCACTGATTTCCAAGCAGCCGCGCTTTTACAAGCTCCGACTTTCCGGTTTCCGCTTCTGCATCTTCCTTTGACGGACGGTCGATGATCGGCTGCAAGTCTGGGTGACACAGCTTGCAGGGGCGGCGATTTTGGGAAGCTGTCTGATAGTACACGCTGCCAAGAAGTTCTTTCACGCGCAGAAGCTGCTTGCAATTTCGGCAGTGAAAGATCTCGGAATTTGGAGCGTACAGGTAGTTATAGCTCGATGCCGCAATGATTTTCGCGTTTTGCTCCTGTCTGGGGATCGGTTCTTTGGCTGGCGCGCGTTTGGGCGCTTTTGACTGCGCGAGTTCAAGCGCCTGAAACAGCATCTGCATGACGGCAACATCGTTGCTGGATTGGTGCTCCGGCGCGGGCGTGGAAAGCCCGCACGCTTCCGCAATTTTGTAAAGAGAACGCGCCGGAATTTCGCGTGCTTTGATAGCAGCATAGACCTTTTGGTTCATGCAACGCACCGTTGTGGAAAACGTTCCGAACAAATAGCGGCTGTACAGCGCTTTCAGTGTGTTTTTTGTTTCAACGTGCCAGCAGCAAATCACGTCGTCCGGCTGAAGCCAGCGGAAGAAACGCTGGACACAGCTTTTCTCTGAATCCGACGCGCAAAATTCAGCAGGAGCGTAGCCGTTGAACGCCAGATGCTCCCACGGCGCAGTTCCGGGCTCGCGCGGACAGACCAGCGCGTCAAACGCACGGATCGTGTTCCACTTTGCATCGACCCGCGCAGCGTATAGCTGCGTCAAACTCCGATGACCGCCACGACTCTCAATCCACTCCATATCCAACAGGACAAACATTACGCTCCGCCCTTTCTCTATCTTGGTAGGAACATCATAGCACATGAAGTGTCCAATAAAGCGTACTTCTAAAGATGCTGCGTTAAAAACTAAAATGTTTGCTCATTCGGTACGAATAGCATAGAATTTTCGCGTAGTAAACAGCATAATTCATACGCCTTGAGATACAGAATTTGCGCGGCAATAAACAAAGATAAGAACGTCTCTTTTGTTTTCAAAAATACACAGTTCTATCGTTTTCTTGAATTTCCAAATAAAAGCTGGTATAATTAAACTAATAAACGCTGATAGCGATAACAGGGCAAAAATACAACCGCAATCATTGATGTGACACAGTTGACTGAACGAAACTGAGCAAAGAATATGAAAAAGATTTGCTATCAGTTCACTTCTGTATCATAAAGGAAGGTGAGCGCAATATGAACTGTCCGTGGTGCGGAAGTCCGGTTATGATACGTGGGTCATCTTGGGAATGCGGCTGGTGCGGAGACTTTGGAAGTCTGCAAAGAACACCGAAAAAAAAGTCACAGAATACGGCACAGATCACGTTGACCCTCTCCTTCGTCTATCACGTCGATCTACCCGAAACGTGGAGCGATTTGAAAAAGGCGCTGGGGCAGCTTGCGCCCAAGAACACCGTGCTTTCTCAGCTTCTCGGAAAAGTGCTGCTGTACCATATCTCAGCCGGAATCCAGCACGCAGGAGCTTTGCCGGACGAGAAAAAGGCGGCGGAACTGCGGACTTTTCTGACTACGACCACTGACCTAAATCTGGGCGAAAGCGCAGAGGAGATCATGCGCGATGCAAAACGCGGCGTTCTGTTCTGTGAAGAAGCTGCCCTTTCCGAAGCGGACTGCGGCACGTTCTGGACGGAATTGCTCTCGACGCGCCCGGTGGAAGACTATTATAACCACGTCGATCCGGACGGCTTGTTTGAACTTTTCTCTGAATTATCCTCTGTCTATGCCTACTTCGGCGGGAAAAAGGATGAGGAAATGGGCGAAGCGCAGGACTACCGGAATACGCTGGAAGAAGCCTATCACACCCATTGGCAGAACAAAGTGCTGCTGCATCCGGACGTAGAGCGCGCAAAACGCCTCTTGGCGCAGGGCAAGTTTCCGGACTACGAGGATATTTGCCGCGAGATTTTGTTGGTCGAATATCCGGAGGAAGTCCCGCATGAAACCGCCGAGGATTTCGATGAATTGTCGTGGGAACGTGTTCTGGATGATGTGTTTGCAGACGACCCGGAAAAAGGGATGGAGATGTGGCGCCGGCTTCTGGATATCGCAGAGCCGAATCTGAAAACCAACGCCAAAACTGCCGAAAAACTTCTCCCGGACTGGGATTGGCTGGAGTCTCCAACGGACGATCAGGCGCTTCCGCTTTTGGTCGCGTTGGAGGATGCGCGGTTTGTGTCGCAGATTTTTGAGAGCGCGTACCTCGGCAGATTGCAGTTCAGTGTTCTGGAGATCTGTCGGGATTGTGGGGAGGAAACGCTGGCGCGGCATTGTATGGACCTTGCACTGAAAAATCCCTGTCTGGAGGAGCAGTGGAGGAAGCGGTATACACAGGTCCTTGCGGCTGCACCTTCTTCAAAACGCACAAAGCCACCTGCCCGTGCACTTGCAAGACAGCCCGTCAGCACACAGAAAAAGCCGACTGGCGAAAGCTATTATCAGTTCTGCAATGTGCAGTTCAAGGAGGATGGAGCGACATATGCCTATCTGACCGGGGGAATTTCGCTGAAAGCAGGCGATTTTGTAGTCGTTCCGATCGGCGATCATCAAGCAGAAAAGCTTGCTCTGGTGACAGAGGTGTTCGTTTGCAGTACACAGAATGCGCCATATCCGCCGGAGAAGGCGAAATTTGTGCTCCGCAAGTCTGAACGGACAGCCTTTCCGGAACGCACAAAGCCGCAGCATCCTGCTCCGAAGCAGGCAGCCGCGCCAGCACGACTGAATCGAGGCGCGCAGTTCCGCCTGTGCAGTCCGCACCGACCGCAAATCCGCAGAAGTCTGCGCCGACTGTACAATCGGCAATCACACCGCCGATCGTCAGCCAGACGCCGACAGAGCCAGAAATAACAGAAAAGAAATCTACGCTGTCAAAGAAGCCGTTTCCGCTTGGAAAGCTCATCGCGGCAGTTCTGGCAGTAGCCGTGATCGCGTGGGTCTCTATTTCCGTCTCAAGCCGCAATAAGCAGAGAGCAGCAGCTTATGACGCAGCCCTGCAAGAGCTGTCAAACGGCAATTACACTTCTGCCGAACAGGGCTTCTCTGCGCTTTCCGGGTATCGGGATGCGGCATCGCTATCTGTCTACTGCAAATACGCCGGTATGTACAAAGACAGGATCGACTATGCGGGCGGACAGGATGAGTTGGCAGACATCACGCTGCAATATGACACGAGCTGGCAGCAGGATGTTGACGCGCTGGAAACCCGCGTCAAGGGCTATAAGGCAGAGAAGGACGCCGCCGAGGAAGCCGAGCGTCAACGCATCGCTGCGGAGAATGCCGCGAAGCGGGAGCAAAGTCTGAAAGATCAGTATTCCGGAAAACTGCCTGTGGATGGTATGCCTGTGAGTTGCTTGAAGTACACGTCAATCGGATCGCCTACTAAAACCGAAAAATGTCAGTTCTATGACAGCATGGATGTCCATAGACGATACAAAATCTTGCATTGGTATAACAGTGAGGGACAGACCGTAGCATACTGTCATTCTCATCAGCCAAAGGGTGAGTATACAGAAGTCATTTATGCCTTTACATATTATGAAACGCCCATCGGACGTCCAAACTCTGCCTCTCCGTGGACACCACCGAGTACATCGGGCGGCAGCAATTCCGGAAGCGTCCGGGATGATTATGATAATCCGGAAGACCTTTGGGAAGATAATCAGGATTGGTATGAAGATGAGGACGAAGCGTGGGATGAGTGGGAGAATGGCTAGGAGGCTATTTTATGGATCTACTACGAGCAAAAGAACTGTTATCCGGCTTGGCAGACGGCGTTGATCCGCTGACAGGCGAGGTTCTGCCGGAGAATCATGTGTGCAACAAGGCTGAAATCATTCGGGCATTTCACTGTGTTCTGAAGGCGCTTCCAGGAAAGCCACCGAAGCCGCAGCCCGAAAATGCGGGCAAACCCTGGAACGATGCAGACGACGCGGTCCTCTGCCAGATGTTCGATGCCGGAGGCAGCAAAAAGGAAATGTGCGCCTACTTCAAACGCTCGGAGGGCAGCTTAGCCGCGCGTCTGGTGCGGTTGGGGAAGATCTCAGACCGGGCAGAATTCAGAAATAAATGATATGAAAAACGACACCGTATCAAAAGAAATACAATATCAAGAACTGATTGCCGATGTCCAGAAGGCATATCTGTCTGAAAGCCGTGAACTCCGATGGTGCGAGGAATGTAAAGAAATCAATCTATGGGCGTACTGGCAAGGGCGCGGACACTTAGATGCGGATATCATGCTGGTCGGTCAGGATTGGGGCTGCCCTTGGGATACGCCTTCCGTTGCAACCATGAAAAACGTATGCGACATGAACTGTGGGAAAGCTGTAAGCTATATGCGCGGAAATGACAGTATTACAGATAGAAATCTAATTCAGCTATTCCGCACAATTGGTTTTGATATTTTATCTGACAATCCGAATTTGTTCTTTACAAATCTCGTAATGGGCTACAGATTGCAAGGAACGAGCGGCGGTTTCAAAACAGCTTGGGCCAATGCGGATGCACCGTTCTTTCGCAGATTGGTTGATATCATACATCCGCGTGTACTACTCTGTTTGGGTAAGGATACCTTTCGGTGTACGCTTCGTGCGCTTGGATTGCAGCGGCTACCGGTCATACGAAACTATAATCGATTCATCGAAAGCAGTGAAAACCCTGTTCAAATCCATCTTTGTGATGACGAAACCGCGTTCGTTTTTGCGTTTGCGCACTGCGGCGTTATGGGTACGCTGAACCGCAATCGCGGAACAAATGAAAAAGCATCTCTCAATAAACAGATACAGGATTGGGCAAAAATCGTACCTTTTCTCTGCGTAACCTGAGCGCCCAGCAACTCAAATCCTCACTCGCTATAGACAAAGAATACGCGACCGGCAAGTTACCGGCCGCGTAGTTTCATATTTTCGAGTCGCGGAGCCACTGCTGGAACTCATCCAGCGAGATGATCTCGCGGTCGCATTTTTTCTTTTCTTCTCTGGCTTTCTCGCTCCAGGCATAAAACTGCTCGTCGGTGATGCGGCCGGCCTTGATCCATGCAAAGCGCTTTTTGTACTCCTTGCGGTATGCCTTGAAAATAGGGTCATCGGTCTGCTTTTTCGTCCACTGGCGGAACGCGCCGATCTCACGGCAGCGCTGTTCGCCGTACTTCACGGGGCGCTCGCAATACTCTGCGCTCACACGGCCGGTCTGCGGGAACCAGCGGCCGCAGTTCTTGCAGCGGCGCACGGTCACGCCGCGCTCGACGCAGCTTCGCAGCGAATAGTCGATCATGTCGCGCACGGCGGACGAGTATAAAACAGGCGCGCACCGGCCCGGCTCGACCGGTTCAAAGCTCAGCGGGATCGGCTTAAATCGGAACAGTTCCGGATTTCTCGGCTGGTCGTAATGGTAGTTTTTCGCCGCCTGCTTCTGTGGTTCTCGACCGGCAGAATCCACGTCCAGCACGCATTCAAAAAACTTCTCGACCTGCTTCCTTGTCTCTGAAAACTGCTTTGCAAACTCCTTTAAGTCCAAAGCAATCGCCTGAATTTCCGCTTGATCGTAGCCATTTACGGAAAAACAGCCGAAGCTGCGCGTATATAAAAGGCGAAGATAAATGTGCTTCTCGGCCAGCACACCGAGCTCCACCATCGCGGCTGTATACGCTTCACGGGCGCGGCTCTCAACGAAGCGTTCCCAATTCACGCTGATGCGTTCCAGCATCGGCGTGATTTCTTTTTCGTCCAGTTCCAGAAACGTCAGCAGACTTTCCAAAAACGGAAGTTCCAGCTGCTTGGACGGCAGCCCCTGCATTCCGAACGCATCGTTTTCAAAAAACTCCTTCTCACCGGAGAAATACATCTTTGCATACCACATGGTCGTCACCTCAAATATGGACTAATTGTAAATTGTAAATGAAATAGTCTTGACAAACGAATAGGGCTATGCTACCTTAAAACCAGAAAGCTGTCTAAATTATTTTATCATAGTCTAGCACCGCATAGACAGCTTGTCAACGGAAAGTTGCCCTGTACCTTGAAAATTTCACACCCATCTCCAAAGACGATACTCGCCGGGGAAGTATGCCGCGACGCTGCAAGAGCAGCCAGCATACCAAGGCGAAGCCAACGCTGTGTGCGTCAACAAAAGGCCGCAGGGCAGGAACGGGTATGGAGGATGGTAACAGGAAAAGAAAAAAACCGTCCGGCTGCTGCAACAGTCGGACGGCGCGCCGCGTTTCGGAAAACACGGACTGCAACTGTGTTAACTTTAACAGAGAAACCTCCGAAACGCAAGTTTTTTCTCTGAAATTTCTAAAATCAGATGGAGGTAAAAAAGACATTGAACACATCAAGCATCAAAAATTTTGACGAGCTGCCGCTGTTTCTAAACGCGCAGCTTGTCTCCCGCACGCTGGGCATATCGCCGTCGAGCGCCTACGAGCTTCTGCATGAGGATGGCTTCCCGTCTCTGCGGATCGGCAGCCGGCTTGTCGTACCGAAGGAGCAGTTTCGTCTCTGGGTGGAGCGACAGACGGGAGGCGCGCATGAGGAATAAGTATTACACGTCGCGCGATCCAATCAAAAACTACTTCCCTCTGCCGAATGAGGTTTTCGCCCTCGGTCTTTCACCGGGCGCGTTGGCGGTCTACAGCTACCTGATGTACATCGAGGATCGGATGACGTATCAGTGCCATGCAAGCTACAGAACGATTGGGAGCGCAGTCAATATGAGTCCGAACACCGTGCGAAAATATGTTGCGGAGCTGGTCGAGCGCGGCCTCATCAAGACGGAACGAACGACGATCATTACGCAGGACGGACGCAAGCAGAACGGGAGTCTTCTGTACACGCTCCTGCCCATTCAGCTCCCCATCCAGCAGTTTTACGAGCAAAAGCTTGCAAAGCTGGATGCGGAATGCGAGCAGGAACGCATCCGAAAGCGGTTGGAAGCGTTCCAACAGGCGCAGCAGAAAAACGCCTGTCCACCCGCGTGAGCCGCGTGTGGCGGATGTGTCCGATTTTCCGGACACAGCCGAGCGCGTTACCCACCGGAAGCCAAAAAGCCGGACGCTGCGCCGACGTGCGGGAGAACGGGAAATTCGACCGAATTCCAGCGCAGCGGGTTCGGTCGAAAGAGGAAATGCGGCGGAATGGACGAGACCTGCCGCTTGCGGCAAATGCGGAAAAACGCTGAAAATGGTCAAAATCGAGGGATTTTGGACGCCGCGGCGAGAAAGCAGGATAAACGGATGGCGTCGAAAACGACGCTTTTCCTGTTCACAACAGCCCGCAGTGCGGACTGTATCAAGGGGTTGCGCAGGCGCTGCGATTGGCGCCTGTTTGGAGAAAATTACGCGCGGCTGGCATCAGGAATCCCGCAAACGCAGACGGTTCAAGGGATTCCGGCGTGCCAGTGCGCAGAATGGAGGCTTATGAACAAGGAAGAAAACAGATTAAATTTCCGGATGTCGCCGGAGACGGCGGAAAAGCTGGAGCATTGGTACCGGCAGGATGGTTGCCGGAGCAAGAATGAATTTCTGGAACGTGCCGTGAATTATTACGCGGATCATCTGGCGGCGGGTACAAGCGCGATGCTTCCGCGGGCAGTCCAGTCAGCCATTGACGGAAGATTGCAGCTTTTGGAGCAGCGGATCTCATCCCTGCTGTTCAAGCAGGCCGTGGAGCTGGACATGGGGCTGAGCATACTGGCGGAGTGCGTAAATCTGGATGAATCGGTGCTGCGGAAGCAGCGCGCAAAAAGCGTCAATGACGTGAAGCGCACCAATGGGCAGCTCCGGCTGGAGCAGAAGCTCCGCACACAGGAGCCGTTTGACGAATGGCCAGATTGATCGTCAAAAGTCCGTATTTCAAGGGCGGCAGTGCAAAACCGGCGGGCGGGTATCTGCGCTACATCGCCACGCGTGAACGGGTAGAAATTTTGCCGGACGACCGTCCGCCGACGAAACGGCAGACGCAGCTCATCGAAAAGCTCACGAAAGATTTTCCGGATACGAAAACGCTTCTGGAATACGGCGATTATGCGGCACATCCGACAAAGTTCAACGCCTCACAGTTTCTCACGCTGGCGATGGAGGAAAACTGGAGCAAGGTGCAGGAGCTTGACGGCTATGCCAAGTACATCGCAACCCGACCTCGCGCGGAGCGGATGGGAGAACATGGGCTGTTCGGTGACGAGGATGCAGTCGACCTGAATGCGGCAATGGCAGAGGTGAACAGCTGCACCGGAAACATCTGGACGCACATCATTTCGCTCCGGCGCGAGGACGCGGAGCGGCTGGGGTTCGACCATGCGGACGCATGGCGGGCGCTGCTGCGGGCGCACCGGAACGACATTGCGGAGGCGATGCACATTCCGCCAGAGGATTTTCGCTGGTACGCGGCATTCCACGACGAGAGCGGTCACCCGCACGTCCACATGATGGCGTGGTCGAAAACGCCGGGGCAGGCGTACCTGAACCGGGACGGGATACGAAAGATCAAGTCCGTCCTGACCAACCAGATCT
>HF990570.1:16994-19383 GCA_000432135.1 Firmicutes bacterium CAG:124 | reverse complement strand
AAACGCATACTCTATAATTCACGTACAAATGCCCTTGCGCTAATTGATAAAGAAAACTGTGAAACGCTATGCGCGGCTAACTGTGAAACTTTATGTGCTGCTAATTGCAGTTTGTGTGGAGCCAGATCCTGCGTTGGTAAAATGGTTCCTGAGCCTTATGGCGGATAATCGCACATCGGATGTCTCTAATGGTTAATAAATAACTGCTGTCCGCAGTATTATACTTAGGATGACCGGAATTTGAAAGGAACTATAAAGCCATGAAGCCATATAAGTTATTTATCTTAGTTTTATCAATGCTAATGACCCTCTTATGCTCCTGCGATGGGTTCATCGCCAATCATAGCATTCCAGAGCATTCTCCGGGAACGCCTGATAAGACTACTACAAACAGGTTTTCTGATTATGACAAATTTCCACTCCCATATGAAACAGCACTGAAAGTTAGTTCAGATGGAGAGCAGTTAATTCTATCTAAACAGCAAGCGCTTGAAGACTATGATGCCTTATGGGAAATGTTGGAGGATAATTACCCATATTTTGAAACGATAAAAAATGAACTGGGGCTGGATTGGAGGGAGGTAAGGGATACTTACCGTACTGAGCTGATAAGTGTGTGTAGGGGATCCTCCATACTTCAGGATAATTATATAAATGTAATCAATAACTGCTTGAATCAGTTTGAAAGCATAGGCCATCTATATGTCATTCAACCGTTTTTGTATCAACGCATGGTCGATTCTTTTCGATCGGCAGTGGAATCGAGCGGAGAGAATCAGAACCCCGACAGTAAAGAAGGAGTCGATATGCTATCCAGGATACTATCCATAATAGAAAGCCAAAAGGTCAAAACCTTTTATGACTATTATAAAAACTTAATACCAAGCCACACACCTGCCTCTACCGAAGGTAGTACACAGCTATACCCGCAAGAACAATCATTGTATGAAGAAGTCAGACAAACGATTATAGAGGCTACGGTTGGAGAAGATATTCCTTACATAAAAATTACAGGTTTCCTTTGGTCGTCTCCAGAATGTACGCCGATTGCGATCAAGATGATTCAGGATTTTTTTGAAGCAAACAGCGAGGCGGATGATATAATCATAGACATACAGGGAAACGGTGGAGGGAACGACGTCGTGTGGATGGATGGAATCATATCACACATAAGTTGCGAGCCTTTGATACAATATGGTATGATCGGTGTTAAGGATGGCAAGTTTAACCGTTTTATGTGGGATGCAGAGCAGCCGTTTCCGTCCGAGTTTCAAGAAATCGATAGCGAGACTTGGAATAAGACATTTCCGGATTTAAATATGGAAGATTTCGGTCATCTGAAGTTTTACAGTTACGAAAACACTTGCACGCAACACGAGGATAACATTTGCTTTCAAGGTCAATTATGGATGTTGATTGACAGTAGCAATTACTCCGCTTCTGATGCATTTGCTTCCTTTTGCAAGGCTACGGGCTTTGCAAGGCTTGTAGGCGAAACAACGGGCGGAAACGGACGTGGGGGGCAGCCATATACATTTGCCTTGCCTAACAGCGGACTGCTCGTGTACTTCGACCCATATTTTTCTTTAAATCCTGACGGAAGCTGCAACGCCATTGCAGGCACAAGACCGGATATTGAAACTAAGGCAGGAATGACCGCGCTGGAAACTTGTCTTGAAGCGATAGGGTAATAAAAATCCGCCAGTGCGCTGCGGCTGCAATTTGCAGCGTATGCGCACTGACGGACGTCAAAAATATTCACCAGTAGTTCCACTCGACGCCGTACAACTGCCGTTTGTTTGAAGGCGGCCCTGCGGCACGAGTAGAATCTACCGGTGTTCTGGGCTGCTGGTCACCGTTTGAGGCGCAGCCCGCGCCTCTTTTTAGGGGAAAATTGCATAAAACACTCCATCCCGGCAGGAATGGAGCGCCTTAGTCGCACGGATCGCCCTCCAGCACTGCCGTTTTTTTATATGCGGCGCTGGAGGTATTTCCTTATTTCGTCCTCTGATAGTGAACAAAATTCGACACCATTAGAGCATTTCTGAAACAGCGGGTATTCTGTACAATACTCGTGTCGGAGGTGAACTACTGGTGTCGATTTATAATACTCCATTAGAGGAGCGTTTCGGTGAAAAACTGGAAGAATTGCGCGAGGGGAAGAATATGACGCGCGAACAGCTTGCGGATCAGGTTGGGCTTACCGCGAGGCATATCGCCGCATTGGAACGGGGTGAGCGGCGGCCGACACTCAATACAATGGAAAAGCTGCTGCGGACGCTGGGCGCGCCGACCGAGTGGCTCATCTATCCGGAGTTTGAAGAGCAAAATGCCCGCTTACACGAGATATCCCATTTGGCTGCTACATTTTCAGATGAACAGCAGGAAT
>HF990570.1:0-16967 GCA_000432135.1 Firmicutes bacterium CAG:124 | reverse complement strand
AACAGCAGGAATTCCTGCTCGGCATTATGCGCCTGATGCGGAAACAGAAATATGAGGGTTAAAAATAGCGGTGTTCGCCGGAACACCGCTATTTCTTTGTGTCTAGGTATTGAATAATCGTTCGAGTGATACTCTCAGCGAACTCTCTATCTGAAGTATTCTCACCAGCGTTCACGCATTTTTCCGGATCCGTAAAGAGCGAATCGACCGATACCGAAAAAGTATTTGCTATCTTATAACAAATCGAAACGCTTGCTTTTGCAGCGCCTGTCTCAATTTGTGAGATATACTTCTGATTGCAGCCAATATATGCAGCAAGTTCGGACTGTGTCAACCCACGCTGTTTCCTCAGCCGATAGACATTTGCGCCCAGATATTGATACAGTTTTTGCTCGTTCAATTGCTACTCTTTCTCCGTATTTATTATAACATGGCATGGCTCAAAATGACACAAGCCAACTATCATATTTTTAGGTGCAGCTCTCATATCTACATTTGCTAATAACTCCGATGGGCGCTATGGGCAACCGCGAATTATCTTCGAACGTTCAGAAAATCCTTTGCTTCATACGGCGATTTGTCGTATCCCCCCGAACAAAGGTGTATGTTCCCGCTGCAACATTGTGCTGTTCACCACCAAGCCGAATCTCGGCACTGACCGGCGTAGTAAGAACATATGTCACTGTGGGGCCGTTCCATTTCCAGCATGAACACACTTTTCCGTGCGGCGTATTTACTACTACTTCAAATCGCTGCAGTCGCCGGTTTGGAATGGGTGAGAACAGCACGGTTTCATACCCCGGCTTCCCCGGCCGGATGCCGCCTGCCGCGGCGTACAGCCAGTCGGCGACCGCGCCGTAGGCGTGATGATTAAACGAGTTCATATCTGTGCTCCAGAACGAGCCGTCCGCCTTTCGGCTGTCCCAATGCTCCCAGACGGTCGTTGCGCCCATTTTGACAGAGAACAGCCATGATGGGGCTTTCGTCTGCAAAAGAAGGTCATAGGCCGTCTGTGCATAGCCGTTTTCACTCAGCGCGTGTAACAAATACGGCGTTCCGACAAAGCCGGTCGTCAGTCGATTCCCGTTGCTCCGAACCAGCTCTGCAAGCTGCGCGGCAACGCGGTCAGGAGCCGCCGCAAGACCAAAATGCAGCGCCAATGCACATTCGGTCTGCGTTCGGCAGTCCGGGAATGCGTTCTGGTGTGCGGCACGGATCGTTTCAAACAGCCGATGATATGCAGCGCCGTCCATATCCAGCGCGTCCATTGCCTGTGCCAGAAGCTGTGCGGAATGCGCATAGAATGCCGTTGCGATAAATTCCTTGCGGGAAGCGCCGGTATAATTGCCCTCTCCGGCGTCGAGCGCCAGCCAGTCGCCGTAATGGTGACCGGTGCTCCAGATGCAGCTGTCCCCGGCAGCCCTGCATACATATTCGACCCATTTCTGCATCATGGGAAGATGTTCACGCAGGAGTTCCTTGTCACCATAAGCCTGATAGAGCTGCCACGGGCAGATCACCGCCGCGTCCGCCCACGCCGAGCCGCCGCAGAACAGCGCGGGATCTTTCGTAAACAGACCGACATTCGGGACAAAATGGGAAACCGTGCCGTCCCCGCGCTGCTCCGCTGCCATATCGCGCAGCCATTTTGAAAAAAAGCGCTTCCCATCAAACGTGCAGGTGATCGCACGGATGGAGACCTGCGCGTCGCCTGTCCATCCAAGCCGCTCGTCGCGCTGCGGGCAGTCAGTCGGTACGTCCAGCAGGTTGTCCTTTTCACCCCAGACAATGTTCTGATACAGCTGGTTCAAAAGCGGATCGGACGTGCGAATCCAGCCGGTTCTTTGCAGATCGGAATAGACGCAGACCGCCGTGAAATTCTCTGCCTGCCAACCCTCCGGCGCTTCGTCCACACGCAGATAGCGGAAGCCGTAAAACGTGTGGTGTGCGCGGCCGGTCTGGATTCCGCCACGGCAGATATACTCGATTCTGGATTTTGCACTGCGGTAGTTTTCCGTATAGAAATTTCCGTCTGCGTCGAGCACCTCTGCGCAGGAGAGCAGAACGCGCTCACCCGCACGGGCCTGCACGGTAAATTCCGCGTAACCCGTGATCTCCTGTCCAAAATCGAGCACCATTTCGCCCTTCGGCGTATGCAGAACCGCGACCGGCTTGAGTCGTTCATGCTCTGTAACGATCTCGCCCTCCTGCGGGATCAGCATCTGCTTGCCGCAGCTATCCGTCCGGCAAAAGCGCCAGTTTTCCGGTGTGACGCGCGCATCATACGTTTCGCCGTCGTAAATATCGCTGAACCGGATCGGGCTTTCGGCCCATTGCCAGCTTTCGTCGGTCGCATATTCCCGCGTGCCGTCCGCGTCGGTCAGATGCAGTGCTGCCAGCAGACGCGGGCCGTCCGCAAGCGCCTGATAAACACCGGCAGAAATCCGTCCGGCGAACCAGCCCTTTCCGAGCGTAACGGTCAGTTCATTTTCCTCGCGCAGCAGCGCCGTCAGATCATAGGTCTGTACCTGCAGGCGCGTCGGATAGCTTGTCCAGCCGGGAGCCAGAAAGAAATTTCCGATCCGCTGCCCGTTCAGAAACGCTTCGTAGACGCCGAATGCGGTGATTTCCAGCTTCGCTGCTGCACCGGGGCGCGCGGTAAAATGCTTTCGGAAAACAGGGCATATTTCGCCGATATCCTCCGATGGATAGATCCAGCTTGCGTACTCTAAAATTTGACTCATATTTTTCACCAAAGCATCGTCATATAGACAATATTTGCTGTCGCGATCTGTCCCCAATGCGTGGCGACCGGCTCTGCGCAGCGCTTTCCGTGATCGAAGAAATCAAGCTGCGCTGCTTCCAGTTCTTCCAACCGGTCGAGCCGTCCGGCGCAGTAATCCTCCAACCGCGCACGGCAGGTCTTTACTCTCTGCATCAGACCGCCGAGCCGGATGTCCTGCACGTCAAAGCCATGCGGCTTGTTTTCCTGCATCCACTGTGCCTGATAGGCATCATGAAAGCGTTCCAGACGCACAAGTGTCTCGTCAAGCTCCGTGAGCATGGCGCAAAGCGCTGTCTTATCTCCTGTGCGGTATGCCTCGTGGATTCGGACACCGAGTTCTGCCTTGATCTCCAGCACCCGGCACAGCGCGCCGAGCGTCCGGAACAGATAGCCCCACTCCGGCAGCGTTTGCAGTGCTTCCAGCTTTTCGGCGCAAGCGCCGAACTGTGCGCCCTCACCGGACAAAACCGTCTGATCCATCATGCCCATGAACGGATCATTATACAGTAAGAATTTATCCAGATTCCGAACGTTGTCGTCAAGGCCGTTGCGCGTTCCGGGCAGATCCAGCTGCATGAAATCGTCGAAAGCTGCACCGAAGCGCTGCGCAAAATGCGCCCTGATCGTTTCGTCATCGGTTTCGCCCTTCGCAAGCTCCGAAGCATAGAACAGCGACGGCAGGAGCGTAAACGGGGAGCATTCCCCGCCGTCGTCACCCCACATGGTCAGAAATACGTCCTGCACGCCATGCTCCCGGCAGCTTGCAAGCGCTGCTTTTGTGATCTTCATGCTGTAGCCGTTGTGCGGGGCATAGCCTGTCCACTTCCACAGGCCGCCTGCGAACCATGTGCCGGGCTTCAGCTTCTGATGTGCCTCGATCATGCCGTCATAGTGCGCTTCATCCGCCGAATAATAATCCCAGTAGATAAGTTCCACATTTGCCGGGATCTTTTCGCGCACAGATTCGTCGATCTGAGCGTTTTGGGCATAATACTGTCCGCCGGTCGCCAGTTTGAAGAACATATCCGACCAGATCAGGAAGCGGAAGCCATATGTTTCGCCGATTTCACATACGCGCTGCAAATGCGCAAGCAACGCCTGTGAGCGGTTGCAGTCGCCGTGCTGGTTGTAATACCGGCCGCGCGCGAACATCTCCGCCTCGTCCATACCGAGATGGATCGTCCGGCAGGAGAGCGACGCGGCAAGGCTCCGGAACATATGGTCAATGAGCGTATACACCCGCTCGTCGCCCGCCAGCAGAATATCATCCGTGTCAAAATGCGGCCAGTATTCCGGCCAGCGCTTGATGGCGTACAGATGCGCCAGCGTCTGGATGCAGGGCATGATCGTCATACCGCGCTCGTTGGCATATGCGTCCAGTTCGCGCAGCTCCGCCTGTGAATAACGTCCGCGCATATAGCCAAAATACGGCTCGTCTGTCACCTCGTAGGTATCCTCGGTGTACAAAAGCAGAGTATTGTAACCGAGGCTTGCCGTGAGATCGACCCACTTTTTGAGCGTGTGCAGATTCGGCACAGCGTTTCTCGAACAGTCGAGCATGGTTCCAAACGTGCGGAACGGTGTGGAATTATCCATGGTGATGGCTCCTTTTCAGATATATCTATCATTTCAGCAGTTTTTTGCTGATTGTATGCAAATTTGGGTGCTGCGCCCTGCAAACAGCAGGGCGCAGCTGGTTATATGGGGATTACTTAATGTAAGCCTTGCAGAACAGCATCAGAACCTGTGCGATCTGCGCGCGGCTTGCAGGCGCGCCTGGGGTCAGGGTATTGCCGGAAAGGAAGTTCATTCCGACTGCCCACTGCATGGCGGGCCTTGCGTATGCGCTGACAGCGCTGCCGTCCGTGAACGAATCGAGCGAAGCGGACTTCGAGACGTTATACCCCTTATTTTCCGCATAGCGATACAGAATGGTAATCAACTGTTCCAGACTGAGCGTGGCGTTCGGTGCAAATTTTCCGTTTCCGACGCCGTTGACAACACCGGTTTCCGCTGCCCAATCAACAGCTGTGCGGTACCAGTCCGCCGTCAGATCCGTAAAGTTGCTTTTCAGCGCGGCAGGCTCCTTTTCCATGCGCCAGAGGATCGTGACCATCATTGCGCGCGTCATTGCCGCGTCGGGAGAGAACGTAGATGCGCTGGTTCCGTTCATCAGGCCCTTTTCCGTGACATAGCACACAGCTTCATAATAACTGCTCGAATCAGTGACATCCTGGTAGGGATTCTTCCAGGCACTCTGTCCGCCGGACGGCAGTATAGGAAGAATCGGCTTCGGTTCAGGAGCGGGGTCGGGATCGGGCTTGGGGCTGGTATCGATGTTCGAGAACGGCAGAAGCGTCATGTCGTGCGTCATCGGATACATGCCGAAGAAGCCGTCATTTGTGATAGGATCGTCTGCATCAATTACGTCGAAGACCTTGTTGCCGTCAATATACAGGAACAGACGCACGCCGGTGGGCACATCGATTGCGCCGGTCTTGATGCTATGACGGATATCAGATGTATAGAATTTGTTTTCCACATCGCCGTAAACCGGGTCATAGCCCTCGATCGTACCGATCAGCATCGTGCGGTTCCCGTTTACCCATTTCTGAAGCTCAATGGCATCCTGCTTGAAGACAATGTGGTACATCGTACCGAGCGTGGAATATGGGTCCTGCATCCGCAGAGCATACCCCGTCCAGTCGTTGCCGTCCAGAACAGACTGCACATCAAATTCCAAAATAGCATCGTTGGCAATGCGGTCGCCAATATAGGCGCTGAAACTCTTGGCCGGCGTAAAGAGCGCACCGCCGTTTTCAGCCTCGGCAGGCTCCTGTGTCCAGTCGCTGCGTGCGGCGATGGCCGCGTCCAGCGTCGTTTCCGTACCGACCAGCGGGCCATCCGCCGTTACATCGCAGGTGACGGTGACCGTCCACGCGATGGTATCTGTGCCGTCAGTAAACGTATAGACAACGGGAGATGTGAAGTTTTGGCGGCTGCCGGAGGCCTTGTCGCAGGTGAAGCCGGGAGCCATCGTGAAATTACCGGCAAGCGATGTGCGGTCAGTGCTTTCCGGCATGAGAATATTTGCGGTATGCGCCAGCTTGTCATATTGCGTGTTGCCGATCTGACTAGGAATTGTAAATGTAAGCAGGCCGGCTGGTTTTTCAAAGTAGTATGCCTCGCCGTCCGGATACTGCATCAATGTCACATTGTGCTTCTCTGCAATACCCATGCGGACACCGTCTTTCACGCTTGGATCTGTTAGACCCGCATTGTTGATAATAGCCTGTGCAGCGGGGTATTGACTGAAATCACCGCCCTCAACATAGGTGTTGTTCTCCTGACGGATATTTACGCCGCTGTCCCAGGAACGGTTCACAGAATAGAAGTTGTCGTGCCAGTAGCAGTCCTTGATGTTGGTCGTCCAGATCTTCTGCCACCAGTAAACGCCGTCGCCGACAACGTTGTTGTACAGTTCCAGGCCCGTCGAGCCTTCATCGGTATACAGGCCGCCGTCCTTGTCATACAGGCCATCGCTGTGGTGGTGTAGATAGTTGCCAAACACCTTTGTACCTTCCTGCAGGCCAAGCGAATAGAAGCTGCCGCCGTCATGGATGGTCTTGCCGGTATCATGGATGTAGTTGTTGGAAACGGTGTTGTTTCCGGAGCAGGGAGCGTTTTTCCAGTCCCAGCCCCAGCCAAGCGAAATACCGGTATACGTTGTGTAGCAGACCTCGTTATGGTCAATCACGGTATCAGAGGTATACAGCGCACAGATGGCGCTTGAGCCGAAGATGTCCAGACCAGTGCGCGTGATATAGTTATTGCGCACAACAACGCCCGTTACATCCGTGCCCGGATCGCAATATCCATGATTATGGCCGGTGTTATTGCCGATAAAGATACCGGAACTGGAAATGTCGTGGATTGCACTGTTTGTAATGGCGCAATCAGAACTACCATTGCCGATGCGGATACCGCCGATGCCAAGATTGCGCAGTTCGCTGTTTGTAATGGTGATATTCTTTGCCGCGTGTGTTTCAATCGCGCCGGGTACATCTCCCCAAACGCCATTGTGCTGGGCATACGTACCGGACTGTGCATCATTGTAGCCAATTTCATTCGGCGTCAGCCAAGAAGTATCTTCAAATTTCACACCGTCAAATGTGATATTTTCGGTTCCCTCAAAGACCAGGAGCTGCTCCGTCACCGGCAGAGTCGCCGACTTGCCATCCATGCTTCCGTCTGGCTTATAATAAAGCTTGCTTTCGCTGCGGTTAAGATACCATTCGCCGGGCTGGTCGATAAATTCATACGCGTTTTCTATCCATGTGATGCGGTCGGAATAGGCCGTGCTTTGGAGCGATGTGAGCCAATCCGTATCAAGATAGATCTCCGTACCGTCAGCAGACACACCGCTATTTCGGAAGATGCGGTGCTGCCACCAGCGCAGGATGTTGATCTCAATATCCGCAGTGTTTTTAAAGTTTTTCAATCCAAAACTCTCCGGAACAGCGTAACCAAGATGCTCCAGATTATCATAGTACATTCCGTTGATGGCATGCTCTGCGGCATAGGTCTTATCGCTGTTATCGTGCAGCGCCGCAATACCGGATGGCGTACACGTTTCACTGCTACTCACCTGCACATAAATCACGCGCCCTATGTCAATGAAATCGGTCGGTGCATAAGCCTCCAGTTCAGTTAGTCGGAAATAAAGCGGCAACCCCTCCTGCTGTCCATCCAGATCGCGAACCTGAATACGCAATTTGCTGGCGGAAACCGGTGCAAATGTAAACAACCGAGAGGTTGTTTCGCCCCAGTCATACCCTTTCAACTGCCTGCACGTCGTCCAATTCTGACCATCTTCGGAAGCAAGAATGGAAAAGTCAACCGGTTTATTATAGGTCTCTTGAATACTGATCTGCACGCCGCCAACCGTCACTGCTGTTCCGTCATCTGTCACTGAAACGTCTACCCACGGTGCAAGCTCACCGCCGTTTGCAGCAAGCCAAGGCCTCAGGAGGCTGTCCGAAGAGATAAATGTCTGCACATCATCGTCAACAAGATTATTCAGCGGATATGTATAGTTTGTGTAATCCTGTAGTGCGCCGCCATTGATCTGATAAATCGGGCTGACACATCCGGGCTCTAGCAAATCGTTCGACGTATCAACCGAAATCGTCTGCGCTACGCCATACGCCTCCAACTCGCTGAGCTGAAAGTAGTAGCTCTCATCCTCAACAAGCTTTTCGAGATTGTGCGCGACAAAACGCAAGCGGGCAGCCTGTAGCGGTTGGAACGTGAACATAGCAGCGGTCTTTTCCTCGCTCCAATCGTAGTTGTCTTCGTTCACAACTGTCTTCCATGTCACACCGTCTACAGAAGTCTGGATTTCAAAGTCATTCGGCACAACACGCGGACGAACGGCAACGCGTACCGCGCCAAGTTGCACAGCAGAGCCGTTATCGCTCAGTCGCACCTCAACCCACGGCGAGAGACTGCCACCGTTGCCAAGCAGCCACTCCGGCTGATACGGTTTGGAGGTGATAAAGCTATAGGCGCTGCTATTGCCGTCTACCAGCGCGTCCAGCGGGAATGTTCCGACTTCATCATAGTTATAGGATTCCTTGTTGGGGTTGTTATGGAAGATGCCCTCTACACATCCAGGGTGCAGCAAATTTGTCGTGTAGTCTATTTCGGCGGGCTCGCTGCTGCCGGACTTTGGCGCGAATGCCGCAAATTCAGCAACCCGGAGCGCATACTCCTTGCCGTCGTCGCTTCCAGTACCGGGCGCTTCCACACCGTTTGCGATTTTTGTTGCGTGCAGACGAACCTTCTTCGCTTCACGCGGGCTGAAAATAAAGACAGCTGACTGATTTTGCGACCAGTCAAATCCGGTTTCGCTGTGAACGACTGTCCAATCTGTGTTTCCGGGATCATTCGACTGTGAAATTTCGATTGTAAAATCTACGGGTTGATTGATGGCGTCAACCGCGATTCGAATTGCTGCAATCTCTGCGTTCTGTCCGTTCTGGCTGATATTTGTACTGAGCCATGGGTAAACGCCCTCGACTTCGATCTGCTGGCGATAATACCCGCCTGTTGTAACGACGGTGTCCGGATTGTTGTCAAACAGGTTCGCGCTGCCATAGCCGGTTTGATTCAGCCAGTTCCAGTCATGATTTTCGTTGTGCCCCAGAACCTCAACAGCAGTCATCAGGTTGGTGTCATAATCAACAACAACCTCCGAGAGATCTTCCACATGACCTGCCAGCGCGTTGCGCCGTCGAGCTGCGCCGCTTCAAAATAGGATTTGTCGATCGACAGCAGATTTCCGTAATAAATAATAATGCCGTAGCCCATGTTCTTCCACAGATAGCAGACAAGCAGAATGTAGGGCCACCATTTTGGCGTTGTGTACCATGAAACCGTTTCTTTTCCGAAGAACGTCAGGATTCCGTTGACAATGCCGTTGACGTCGGCGAGGTTTGCGTAGAGCGCATACGACGCGGCAACCCATGAAACGATAAACGGCAGGAAGATCACCGTCTGGAACGCCTTGATCGCGTGGCGGCTGTTGATCTCATATAAAAGAAGCGCCAGCAGAACGGTGATGACCGTGTTGCACAGCAGGAACAGCAGGTTCAGTCCCAGCGTATTGCGGATCAGCCGTCCGAAGGTACCGGATGTGAAGAAAAACTCAAAATTCTTGAACCCGACCCATTCGCTTCCGAAGATGCCAAGATTGAATTTATAATTCTTGAATGCCAGCACCAGACCGAACATTGGCAGATACGCAAACAGCGCCAGAAGAATGATGCCCGGCACGCACATGGAAAACAGCTGTCGGTTATCCTTGCGCAAGCTCCGGTTATAAGAAGACCGTCTGCGGATTGTGCCTGGTTCCTGTTTTTTCGTTTCTGCTTTCATCAATACGAACCACCTCTGTCTTCTCGTTGTCGTTTTCGCTAAATTCAGTATAGTGGCGAGGTGCACATTTGTAATCTTTGAATTCTCACGATTGCTTTGAATTGCCCTGAAAGCGGACTTTGATTTTTGAGCGCGACTTTGAATTTTTATGATTATGTTGAAATGTGCGTTGGGATTGTGATATTTTTTAGGTATGCAAATAGTTTTCACCATCCGCTTTGTGGAAACTGCATAGTTGCAATGCTCTGCATGAAGAGGGGGGAGAGGACAACTCGTGCGGCTAATCAAGTCCAATATTCCGACCGATCGAAAGAACAGCTTTTTTATTAAGGTGCTCAGCGGCATTCTAGTTTTCTGCCTGCTGCTGGTATCCTTCGTTTTTCTGCTCATTTATCAGAACGTCAAAAAACGGAGTCTGGAACAGTCCTATCTCGCAGAGCAGGATATTGTCTCGAACGTCAGCTATTCCGCCTCCATCATGCAGGACACCGCTTCGTCCATGCTCACGCAACTCAACGGCGATCCGAAACTTTTGCAGCTAATCTACTCTATGGATACAGAAAGCCTGTCGGTCATTCAATCCATGCAGCTGCTGCAAAACTATACGCGCGCGTCGTCATGGCTGGACTCTGTATACATTTATTGTGCAGAGGAAGACTGTATCTGTTATGCCTACGCCAATGGCAACACCTATCAGTTATCATTTGGTACACTGGATGACTTTTTCGACGCAGCGTTCGTTCGGAATCTTGCAGCTGTGTCCCGTGTGACGCAAAAGCCGGCAATGCGCCAACTTCGCTACCGCAGCACGTCCTCCGACAAAACCGTTTTCAGTTATGTTCTGCCGGTCAGAACCTCGCTCAATCGCTATAATGGCTTCTTTGTTGCGAATATCAGCGCCGAGCGGCTGATGCAGCTCGGCTACGGTATGGCAAACGGCACGGAGCGTCAGCTTCTGATCGTGGATGCAAACGGACAGACCTACACAAGCGGCATGACGCTGCTGGAACAGGAACAGACGGATGCCGTGATCGAAGCTGTGCTGGGCGGGGCCGCAGAAAGCGGCCAAATGGTCGTGCAGGAGGCGAATGCGATCTGCACATGGTCGCGCTCTGCCGATACAGACCTGTATTTTATCAGCTGCATCAGCGACTCGGCCATTTCATCACAGCTCCGTGCGCTGACGCGCTGGTTTTTGCTGTTCTATCTGGGCATCGTGGTATTCGCCGTATTGATCTCCGTCTATCTGACAATCCGTATCAACCGTGAATATGCTGCGCTTCAAACGCAGTATACGCTTTCGGAAAAGCGCTACGCCGAAAACTACAGCTATATCAAGCACGCCATTCTCCGCAGCTTTTTTACGCTCCGAAGCAGCGATTTTGTCATCGGGCGGCAATTTTCCGACAATGGCATCGAGTTGGAGCAATATTCCGGCTTTGCGCTGTTCCTGCTCCAGCTCCGGCAGCGGGAGCTTTCGGATGACAATCAGAATATGTCGTACCGCAGAACGCATTTTCTGTTGCAGGAGCAGCTGGACAAGACGCTGCCGCAGGGGACACGCTATGAATTGGTCGATATGCTGCAGGGCCGGTTCCTCCTTGTCTGTGAGCAGCCGGATACGGTAGACACGCAGACGCTTGCCCAAACGCTTTGCGCAGCGTTCTCTGAAGCCGCGCAGTTTTCCGTCTCTGGCGTCTGGTGCAATGGAATTTCTGCCGTCGATCAGCTTCCCGCAGCCTACCGCACACTGAACGAGCGGCTGGATCTGCTGTATTTCTATCCCGCCGGTCACTTTGTTTCCCGCACAGAGCTGGATGCACGTCCGGCCTTTGGCAAGGCACAGGCAGAGCAGATCCGCAGTGAGGTAGTACAAGCTCTCTGCACCCAGCGCTTTGACGATGCCGCTGCAGCGCTTGCGGGCTTCTTTGACGCATGGTTCGAACCGACAGCAGATGTGCCGTATACGCTGGATCTGCTGATTGCAGGCGTTTCTGAATATATCGCAACGTTCAAGCGTGCCTATGCCGTGACGATGGAATATAACCCCTCGCGCTTCCGCACGGAGGTTCTGCGTGCGGAATCTTCCCGCGCAGTCAAGCGGCTGTTTCTGGATCTGGTGCAGGACGTCTCCTGTGCATTTGCCAGCATTGACAACCGCAGCAACTATATCGACGCGCTCATCGGCTATATCGAGCGCAATTATGCCGATCCGAAGCTGAATATTGATGCGCTGGCCGATCATGTCGGTCTGTCCGCGTCGCACATTCAGAATATTTTCAAGGCTGCCACCGGCAGCAGCATTTCGGCCTATCTGCGCCGTCTGCGTCTGAATAAGGCGACGGAGTTTTTGGCGCAGACCGACGTGCCGATCAGTGAAATTGCAGAACGAACCGGCTTCGGAAATTCCAACTATTTCTACACCGTATTTAAGCGCCACTACGCAGTTACGCCGAGTGAATATCGCGCAAACCGTCTGAACCGAGCGGACACAAAGGAGGCCTATAACAATGAAATCAACTGACCTGATTTCAGCCTTTTGTCGCCCTGTTCCATTCTGGAGCTGGAACGACAAATTAGAGCCGGACGAGCTGCGGCGGCAGATCGGTGCGATGCAGGACGCGGGCATGGGCGGATTCTTTATGCACGCGCGGGGCGGACTTGAAACCGAGTATCTGAGCGAGGACTGGTTTCGTGCGGTGGAGGCATCCGTTGACGAGGCGAAAAAGCGCGGGATGCAGGCGTGGTGCTACGATGAAAACGGCTGGCCGAGCGGCTTCGCCGGCGGCAAGCTGCTGGAAAATCCGGAAAACTGGGCGCACTATCTGCGCTTTGAGCGAAAAACGGACTTTGATGCAGCCGCGCTTGGCGTTTACACGCTGGAAAACGGTCATATTCGCCGCATCACCGGCGCGGCGAACGGCATTTCAGAGTATCTCTGCGTCTACGACTGCCAGAATTCCTCCACGGTCGATATCCTTGACCCGCGCATCACGGATGCGTTTCTTGCTCTGACGCACGAGAAGTATTTTGAACGCTTCGGTGCGGAATTCGGCAAGGGCATTGCGGGCTTCTTCACCGATGAGCCGCAGTATTTCCGTTATGAGACGGCCTACACGCCGGTGCTGCTGACAGAGTACAAAAAAGCCTACGGCGCAGATATTCTCGATCTGCTCGGCGCGCTGTTTGTGGACTGCGAGGAAGCGCCCGGCTTCCGCTTCCGCTACTGGCGGCTGATGAACGTGCTCTATACCGAAAACTTCATGGGTCGCGTTTACCGCTGGTGCATAGAACACAACTGCCGTCTGACTGGTCACACAGTCGAGGAGAGCCAGCTTTACACGCAGATGTGGTGCTGTGCAGGCGTGATGCCGTTTTACGAGTATGAGAGCATTCCGGGCGTGGACTGGCTGGGGCGCAAAACCGGCACGGAACTGGCCCCGCGGCAGGTCTCGTCCGCCGCGCAGCAGCTTGGCAAAAAGCAGGTGCTGACGGAGACGTTTGCCTGTGCGGGCTGGGACGTGACGCCGAAAGAACTCAAGCGCATCGCCGAATGGCAGTATGTGAACGGCGTAAACCTCATGTGCCAGCATCTGTACCCGTATTCCATCCGCGGCCAGCGCAAGCGGGATTATCCGGCGTTTTATTCGGAGCACAATCCGTGGACGGATGAATTAAAGACGTTCGACGACTATTTCACAGAACTGGGTTATCTGCTTGCCAACAGCCGCGAACAGGCGGACGTGCTGATTGTCCATCCGATACATTCGGCCTATCTGACGTTTGACCGTGCGAACGATGAAGCATCCGTGCGCAACGTTGGCGAACCGTTCAACGTGCTCATTGAGCGCTTCGGCGCGGCTGGCATCGGCCATCACTACGGCGACGAGCGGCTGATGGAGAAGTACGGCAGCGTCAAGGACGGCAGGCTGACCATTGGACAGTGTACCTATTCCTTCGTTGTGATTCCCGACTGCGATACGCTGGACAGCAGTACCGCCGCGCTTTTAAAAGACTATCTCGCACAGGGCGGACGGCTGATGCTGGCGGGGCGGAAGCCCACGCGCATTGACGGCGAAATTGCCGATCTCAGCTTCTTGCAAGGTAACCTGACGTGGGACGAGCTTGTGCGGGAACGTGCGCTTCTGCCGGAGGCAAACCGCGACGTGCGCTGCACGCTCCGCTTTGCGGAGAATGGAAATTTCCTGTTTGCAATCAATCTGTCTGAGACGGACATAGCTGACATGTCTGTAAAACTTCCGTTTGCGGGCGTGGAGGCATACGATCTGCTGACACATAAAACGAAATCCGTTGCTTTTGAAAAGACGACAGACGGGATCGCAGCAAAGCTGCATCTCGCACCCGGTGAGTCTGTGCTTCTCATGCAGAACGATTCCGCGATACCGCAGGCGCAAAAAAGCCCCATTGCCGAAACAATGGAGCTGGGCGGGAAATGGACGCGGTCCGCGCCGGTACAGAACACCCTGACGCTGGACAAGGCGGCGCTGAGTTATGATGGCAAGATGTATACAGAGTTGCTGCCGGTTCCGTATATCTCCGAGCGCCTGCTGCGGGAGAAAACGAATCGGAAGATCTGGCTGCGTTATGCGTTTGCGGCAGATCACCTGCCGGATGATTTGACATTGGAGTTGGAAACGCTCCAACACACAAAACTATCTGTGAACGGCACGGAAATCAGCCTGACCGGTCAGGGGGTCCTTGATCGCTCGTTTGTGCGTGGAAACATTGCCGCGCTTGCCAGAAAGGGTGAAAACGAGATCGTTTTAGAGCTGGACTATTTCCAGTCGCAGCAGACCTATGACGTGTTCGACGGCTTCTATTACGGAAACGGCGAGGTCACGGAGACGCTCATGAACTGTGTCAGCTATGAGACGAATATCGAAGCCATGTACCTGTTCGGGAGCTTCTCCGTGCGGCCGGATTCCGGCTGGCAGGCGGGTGAAAACGGCGTTCGCTTCGGCGACCGCTTCCGTCTCTGCGCGCCGGTCACAGACCTTGACTTGCAGGATATTACGGTGCAGGGCTTCCCGTTCTTCCACGGGGCCATGCGCCTGAAGCGCACGATCACCGTGCAGAGCACAAACTGGCAGCTTCGCTGTGCGGGCCGCGTCCAGTATATGCGCGTATTTGTAAACGGGCAGAAAGCCGGAACGCTGCTTTTTAGCGATACGCTTGATCTTTCGCCGTATCTGCATCCGGGTGAAAATGTGCTGGAACTGGAGCTGATGGCAAGCAACCGCAATCTTTTGGGCCCGCACCACAACGCAGCGGAGCCTGAGCCGCTTTTCGTCGATCCGACGCTGTTTTCGCTCTACGGAAGCTGGCACAACGGAAAAAGCGGGGGATATCGGGAGGATTATGCGTTTGTGCGGTTCGGGCTGGACACATTGCAATTAGAACGTAATCTGCTTTGATTGCTTTATCAACGGGAGCATAAAAATGAAACGCTCTGAAATTAACAAAGCACTAAAAGAACTTGAAGCCATGTGCGCGAAATACAAGTGCTATCTGCCGCCGTTCTGCAATTTTACCCCGGAGGAGTGGCAGGAAAAGGGTCACGAGTACGATGAAGTCCGCGACTGTATGCTCGGCTGGGATATTACTGATTACGGCCTCGGTAACTTTGACAAATTCGGGTTCTCTCTTATCACCATCCGCAACGGCTGCCGCACGCAACCGGAAAAATATCCGAAGGTCTACGCGGAGAAGCTGCTGTATCTGAAAGAGGGCCAGATGGCCGCGAATCACTTCCACTGGTTCAAAACTGAGGACATCATCAACCGCGGCGGCGCAAACATCCTGATTCGCGTATACAACAGTCTGCCCAATGAGTCCATCGACAAAGTATCTGACGTGACGGTTCACTGTGACGGCAGGACATACACAGTCCCAGCCGGGACACGGGCGCGCCTGACGCCGGGCGAGAGCATCCATATCCAGCAGTATATGTATCACGATTTCGAGGTCGAGCCGGGCTCGGGTGCTGCTCTGTTGGGCGAGGTCAGTCAGTGCAACGACGATAACACCGACAACAGCTTCAACCCGCCCGTAGGCCGTTTCCCGAAGATTGAGGAGGATGAAGCGCCGTACCGACTGCTTTGCAACGAGTATCTGGCAGCTAAAGGCCAGCCTCTTTAAAATCAGATTTCTTCTTTCTGTATTGGTTCTCAGCTAGAGTTGGCCCTTCAAGCCGCGCCGTGGTGTCATGGCGCTGGTGACAGCAAAAGCGCGGACGTTCCCCTTGGCGGGGAGCGTCCGTGTTTGCTATTTGACCTCATTCATAATGTATAAATTTGACGTGCAGCTGCCGTTTTCACGGTGACGGCGCTGGCGTTCGATGTATCCGGCATGTTCCAGATCATTCAGCGCACGCTGTACCGTGCGCGGCGAGAGATGCAGGTCGCGGGCAATGGTTTTCACACCCGGCCAGCAGCTCCCGCCGCCTGCGCGGTCACAGAGGTACATATAGACCGTCCGCGCCCGGTGCGGCAGGTCGGGATCGGCGTAAATTTCACCGAAGAAGCTCATTTGTCGCCATAGCTGCTCATATAGTCATCCGCTTTCGGCGTTGAAACCGACTTCGGCTGGGAATACAGATTTTTCTTGATATTCATCAGCAATTCCTCCTTTCCCGCGTAGTAGACCTCGCGCTGGGCGCGCTCCGGAACCTGATACGGTTCTTCAAATGAGATGCCCCACTTGAAATATAATTGCAGCTTCGTGCGCATCGGATGCGTGCCGGTTTTCATGACGATAAAGTTGCCCTTCGGGAGATTTTTTAGTTCATCCGGAGAGAGCAATGCACGTTCCGCCATCTGTAAGCTCTGGCTATTGCTGTCTTTCCCTTTGCTGATGGAGCCGGTCAAAACCGTCCGGCTGCCGAGGGCTTTGGACAGCGTTTCCGCAGTCTGGCTGTTGGGTGCGAAGCCGCCGAAGATGGTGTCCTGACAGTTGTCACCGATAATTTCCGCCCCCTCCTTGCCGTAATTTTTCTCGAGCTGCGCGAGGCTCTGGATGATCGGCACGAGTGTCAGCTTACGGCTTCGGCCTGCGGAGAACAGCGGCAGAATGTCAAAGGGCGGCATCGTGCCAAGCTCGTCGCAGTAGAACACAACGCGGTTTGGGAGCTTCCCGCCATGCTCGTCCGCAACGGAAAACAGCTCCCGCGAGAGGTTCTGATACTAAAATCTAGTAAAACACTTTAACCGTCTTACCAGATATG
>HF990569.1:7875-46137 GCA_000432135.1 Firmicutes bacterium CAG:124 | reverse complement strand
CGCGAACGGCTGTGACCGGCATCGGCCCCTACAGTCAAACGGGAAAATACGGTGCGAATTTGCCGAAAGCTTTGTACTGTACATCGTATCAGAAAAACACCGTCCACGGGAACCTGGCCGGGGGCTGTGCCTCAAAAGCCGCTTCGCCTTTCCCGTCCGGGAAGGACAGCCGGTACGACCATTCCCGTCCGGGAAGGACAGCCGGTACGACCAGAGCGCGCAGGTGCAGCGGCCACAGCGGCTGCCGTATTTTCCGTCGCCCAGCAGCGGCAGGCCGCGCGAGGCAAACTGGACGCGGATCTGGTGCGTGCGCCCCGTTTCGAGCTGGATGCGCGCAAGGCTCAGTCCGTCCTGTTCGGCAAGGATTTCATAGTGCAGCCGCGCCTGCTTCACGCCGCCGCGCTGCCGCCTGACCACGTAGGTCTTGTTTTTCGCCCGGTCGTGGAACAGCAGATCTTCCAGTGTCCCGGCCCTCTCTGCCGGACATCCGGTCAGAACGGCGAGATACGTCTTCTGCATCTGCCCCTGTCCCATCGCCTGCGTCAGCCGTGCGGCCTCCTGCGCCGTCTTTGCGTAGACCATCACGCCGCCGACCGTCTGGTCGAGCCGGTGGACGGGGAATATGTCGCAGCCCAGCTGCGCGGAAAGCAGCTGGGGCATGGCTTCCTGCTGCGTGCCCTGTGCGGCTGTGCCGGCGGGCTTGACGCAGACGAGATAGCGCGCTGTTTCCTTCAGAATTTCAATCATATGCTTCGCCTCTCTTTTGGGGCTATTCTACCAGAAAAATACGCACTGCGCAACGGCTTGCAATCCGCGGAAACTCCCGGTATAATACACACGAATATAAGAAACGGAGCAAATATCATGACAACAGAGCAATACCGGAAGCGGTCAGGCTTTTCGATCTTCCTGTCCTTCTTCAAGCCCCACCGGGGGCTGTTTTTTCTCGACATGGCCTGCGCGCTGGTCGTGTCGATGATCGATCTGGCGTACCCCATTATCTCGCGCTACGCCATGCGCACGCTGCTGCCGCAGAGCGCGTACCGCACGTTCTTTACGATCATGCTGATCGTGCTGGCGGCCTATGCGCTGCGGTCGGTGCTGTATTTCATCATCACCTATTGGGGCCACACCTTTGGCATCCGCGTGGAGGCCGATATCCGCGCGGCCCTGTTCGGCCATATGCAGGAGCTGGGGTTTGAGTTCTTCGACCGCAACCGCACCGGCCAGCTGATGAGCCGCATGACGACTGACCTCTTTGAGATCACCGAACTTGCCCACCACGGGCCGGAGGATCTGTTCATCTCGCTTGTGACCATCGTCGGCGCGCTGACCGTCATGGCGACGATCGAATGGCGGCTGGCGCTGGTCGTGGCGGTCATGATCCCGGTGTTTATCGCGATCATCGTCTCGCGCCGCAAGGCGATGCGCGAGGCCTCCCGCCGCGTGAAGAAAAAGACCGGCGCGATCAACGCCGACATCGAATCTGCCCTCTCCGGCATCCGCACGGCCAAGGCATTCGCCAACGAGCACGTCGAGGAAGAAAAATTCGACCGCTCGAACGACATTTACAAGACCTCCAAGAAGATGTTCCATCGGGAAATGGGCATTTTCATGGCCGTGATGGAGTTTTTCACAAGCTCCCTGTCCGTGGCCGTCGTGACTGTGGGCGGCCTGCTCATTATGAAGGGGCAGATGGATACGGTCGATCTTCTGACGTTCACGCTCTATATCGCGTCCTTTGTCAACCCCATCCGGAAGCTTGCAAACTTTACGGAGCTGTTTTCCAACGGCACGGCGGGCTTTGAGCGCTTTTTGGAGATCATGCGCACCGCGCCGGAGCTGCACGACGCGCCGGACGCGCTTGAGCTGACGCACGTGCGCGGCGAAATTGGAGTCGAGAACGTGAGCTTTTCCTATGAGGACGACCCGGAGGTCCTGCATGACGTGTCCCTGCACGTCCCGGCGGGCAAGACCGTCGCCATCGTCGGTCCCTCCGGCGGCGGCAAGAGCACGCTCTGCCAGCTCATTCCACGCTTTTACGACGTGACCGGCGGCTCGATCACCGTCGACGGACATGACGTGCGCAGCGTCACGCAGGAGTCCCTGCGCCGCTCCATCGGCATCGTGCAGCAGGACGTGTTTCTGTTCGCCGATTCCATTCTGGAAAACATCCGCTACGGTAAGCCCGGCGCGACGATGGAGGAGATCGTGGAGGCGGCGAAGCGCGCGGAAATTTACGATGATATCATGGCCATGCCCGACGGCTTCGACACCTACGTCGGCGAACGCGGCACGCTCCTGTCCGGCGGACAGAAGCAGCGCATTTCCATCGCGCGCATTTTCCTCAAAAATCCGCCCATCCTCATCCTTGACGAGGCGACGAGCGCCCTTGACACGCTGACCGAGGCGAAGATCCAGCACGCGTTTGACGAGCTGGCAAAGAACCGCACCACGCTCATCATCGCACACCGCCTGTCCACCATCCGCGCCGCAGGCGAGATCGTCGTCATTGCCGACGGCCGCATCGCCGAACGCGGCACGAACGAGGAGCTTCTCAAAAAAGACGGCATCTACGCCAGCCTCTGCCGCACGCAAAACCTGCTGGCATAAAACTTCATGCGTGAGCACTGCACCACGAAAATGCGCAAATGCCGGTGCATGAAGTTTTTGTGCATCATTTCCGGTTGCCCCGCAGGGGCGAGGAAATGGCACGTTTCTATAGCAAAAGCGCCCAGCCGCTTGCAGCGGCTGGGCTGTCTGTTTACTGCTCCATCAGGCCCACGCAGTCGTAATACGGTCTGGAGGCGATGAGGGCTTTGTTTTCCTTGAAGACATTGTGCATGAGCGTAATGACGGCGTAATCGCACTGCGCCATGGCTTCGGCAAGGGAATAATTGTGGTATCCCGCTACGTCGCCCTGAATGTACGGCTCGCAGGCAAGAACCTCATAGCCGCGTGATTTCAGGATGTTCGCAAACAGGACGGACGGGCTTTCGCGCGTATCGTCAATGTTGGCCTTGAAGCTCATGCCGAGCACGGCGATCTTTGCGCCGGGCTTCACGTCGCGCGCGATGCGGTCCGCCGTCCAGGCGGGCTTGCCGTCGTTGACAAGACGGGCCTCGTAGATGAGCGGCGTGATATCCTCAAACTTCTCATGGATGAACCACGGGTCGACCGCGATGCAGTGTCCGCCGACGCCGACGCCGGGGGTATGCACGTTCACTCTGGGGTGGCAGTTGGCAAGCTCGATGAGCTTGAACACGTCGATGCCGAGCCGGTCGCAGACCTTGCTGAGCTCGTTGGCATAGGCGATATTGATATCGCGGAACGTGTTTTCCGTCAGCTTGCACATCTCGGCAGTCAGATCATCCGTCAGGCGGATCGTGCCGCCGGTGACGACCTTTTCATAGATTTCCTTGGCGAATTGCGCCGATTCCGGACGGTTCGAGCCGATGATGCGGTCATTCTCGCGCAGTTCAATGAGCATCCGGCCGGGGATGATGCGCTCCGGGCAGTGCGCTGTCATGAACTGCTCCGGCGCAAGGCCGGACGTTTCCGAGACGATCTTTTCCACCATGCGCGTGGAGTAGGGAGGCGAGGTGGATTCGAGCACGCAGAGGTTCCCTGCGCGCAGGACGGAACCGACCTCCTTCGCGGCGGATTCGACGAAGCGCATATCGGACACGCGCTTGTGCTCCTCTGTCTCGCGGTAGGGCGTCTGGACGCAGATGATAAAGACGTCGGCAGGTTCCGGCTTCGTCGTGAAGTGCAGGCGGCCGGTTGCCATGGCCTTCGTCATGGCGTCCTGCAGGCCGGGTTCTACGATATGGATATGGCCCGCGTTCAGCGTGTCCACGACGGTATCCTTTACGTCGAAGCCGCAGACCTCATAGCCCGCCAGCGTAAATGTGATGGCGGTGGGGAGGCCGATATAGCCGCAGCCCATGATCTCGATTTTTTTCATGCTATTTCGCTCCTTTGTATGCAAACATACAAGGATACTATATCCTATTTTTTACGCTTTTGCAAGCAGAGTCTGCACCATATCCGTCTTTTCCCACGGCAGATCCAGCTCCGCGCGGCCAAAGTGGCCGTAACCGGCGGTCTGACGGTAGATCGGGCGGCGCAGGTCAAGCGTTTTGATGATGGCCGCCGGGCGCAGGTCGAAGCATTCGCGCACGAGCTGGGCAAGCTTATCATCCGCGATCTTGCCGGTTCCATATGTCTCGACGAGAACGGAAACAGGGTGCGCCACGCCGATGGCGTAGGCCAGCTGCAGCTGGCAGGCGTCTGCCAGACCGGCTGCGACCAGATTTTTTGCGATATAGCGTGCCATGTACGCGCCGCTGCGGTCGACCTTCGTGGGGTCCTTGCCGGAGAACGCGCCGCCGCCGTGGGCCGCGTAGCCGCCGTAGGTATCGACGATGATCTTGCGGCCCGTGAGGCCCGAATCACCCGCAGGCCCGCCGATGACGAAGCGGCCCGTCGGGTTCACGTAGTATTTTGTGTTCTCGTCCAGCAGGCGCGACGGCAGGTTCGGCTCGATGACCGTCTCAATAACGGCCTTGCGCAGATCGTCGATGGCGATGGAGTCTGCGTGCTGAGTGGAAACAACGACAGTATCGATGCGGGCGGGCATCCCGTCGGGGCCGTATTCCACGGAAACCTGGCTCTTGCCGTCCGGGCGGAGCCAGGGCAGAAGACCGGATTCCCGCGCGTGCGTCAGCGCCTTGGTGAGATTGTGCGCGTAGGCGATGGGAGCGGGCATCAATTCCTTTGTCTGCGTGCAGGCGAAGCCGAACATCATGCCCTGATCGCCTGCGCCGGTCGTGCCGTCGTCATAGGCGTTGTCGACGCCCATGGCGATGTCCGGGGACTGCCGCCCCATGGAGACCATGACGTTGCAGCTGTGGCCGTCAAAGCCCATCTCGGGGCGGTCATAGCCCGCGTCGCAGATGGCCTTGCGGGCGATCTGGGCGATATCGATGCGGGCGGACGTGGTGATCTCGCCCATGACGAGCACCATGCCGGTCGTCGCCGCTGTCTCGCAGGCGACGCGGCCCATGGGGTCCTGCTCGAGCACGGCGTCGAGCACGCTGTCGGAGACAAGGTCGCACAGCTTGTCGGGATGGCCCTGTGTAACGGACTCTGAAGTAAAGATTTTTCTGTTGTTCATATCTGATTCCTTTCCGGGCATAAAAAAGCGCCCTGCCCGAGGGGCAGAACGATATACGGTTCTCTCCCTCATCTTTCGATTCCTTCGCCGGATTTGGCACCTTGCATCCGCAGGTTGCCGGGTTTCATTGGGCCGTTCCCTCCACCACTCTTGATAAGGCTGTTCAGTTGTACCCTGATTATACAAAACCCGCCGGAAAAGTCAAGAGAAAAGTTTTGATTTCGGCAAAATTCCCGGTTTATCTCAGCGGGAACCCGCCCATACTCCATGCAGAACAGAATGTTTACATTTGCAGGGTAGATTTTTCCGCCCGGAGCCGGTATGATAAAACCTGAACATCAGGAGGGTGAACACTATGAAGGATCTTCGCAGACGGTTTGAACGCTTCTGCCTTAAAAACCGGGGCAAGGGCATTCCGAATCTCATGCTCGTCATTGCCATTGGAAATCTGGCGGTCTTTGCGCTCTCGTACATCGACCCCAGCAATATCGTCTACAGCTATCTCTGCTTCAGCCGCTCCGCCATTCTGCGCGGGCAGGTCTGGCGGCTGTTTTCGTACATCTTTACGTACCTGAACGACGTGCGGGGCGCGGGACTGCTGTTGGCGGCGGTGTCGCTGTTCTGCTATTATCAGTTCGGAAAGATCCTGGAGAGCTACTGGGGCACGTTCCGCTTCAACCTCTATTATCTCACCGGGCTCGTTTTGACCGATCTGGCCGCGCTGCTGCTCGGCTCCGGGGCGGACGCGTCCGCGCTGAACCTCAGCCTGTTTCTCGCCGTCGCGACCATCGCGCCGGAGGCAAAGGTGCTGCTGTTTTTCTTCATCCCCATCAAGATGAAATACATGGCGTGGGTCTATCTCGGCTTCACGGTGCTGAACGTGTTCTCGTCCTTGCAGCTGTCCTCGTTCCTCTCGTTCTACTGGCTGCTGCCCGTCGTGCCGCTTTTGAACTACTTCCTCTTCTTCGGCAGCGACGTCAAAAACATCCTGCCCGACGCACTGCGCTACCGGCAGCGGAAGAATTACCGCACGACCACGACAAATGCCCGCCCGAACCCCAATTGGGCAGGTTCCTACCGCTCCAAATCCGGCGAGAAGCCCTACCGGCATAAATGCACGGTCTGCGGCCGGACGGATACGGACTATCCGAACCTCGAATTCCGCTACTGCTCGAAGTGCAATGGCTATTACTGCTACTGCATCGATCACATCAACAATCATGTCCACATCACCACGCCCCCGGAGGGCGCGGAAAAGAAATAAAACGGAGGGACTGTCATGAATGAAGTGCTGAACTGCCTGCTGACCCGCAGAAGCGTCAAGAAGTATCTTTCGCAGCCGGTCGAGAAGGAAAAGCTGGACGCCGTTCTGGAGGCCGGAACGTATGCCGCCTGCGGCATGGGCCGTCAGGCCGGGAAGATCGTCGTGCTGCAAAACCCGGACGATATCGCGCAGCTGGAAAAAATGAACGCGTCGATCCTCGGAAACCCGGCTGCGCACCCGTTCTACGGCGCGCCGGTCGTGTGCGTCGTGTTCGCGGACACGAATGTGAATACATGGGTCGAGGACGGCAGCCTTGTCATCGGCAATATGATGGCTGCCGCGCACAGTCTCGGCCTCGGCAGCTGCTGGATCCACCGGGCACGGCAGGAGTTTGAAAGCGCGGAGGGCAAGGCGCTGATGAAAAAATGGGGCGTGAGCGAGAATTACGCCGGCATCGGCCACTGCATCCTCGGCTACGCCGCGCAGGAGCCCGCCCCCGCAAAGCCCAGAAAGGCCGATTTCATTGTACGCGTTGATAGTAACCGATGATCCAATCGCCTGCGGTTACCAGCGGATCTTTTACCGCAGCTGTGCAGGTTGAAAAGCTTGAAATACACAAAGGATTCCTGCGCTTTCAAACTTTCATCTGCGGCAAAATCTCTCGCTGGTAACTCTTGTCGATTAAATTATCGGTTACTAAACCCCTTGCAAAATCGAAAAAACAGGCTTATACTGAAGAAAAAACAGGAGGGCACTGATATGAAATCCATCAAAAGCATCCTGAAGATCGCGGGCGCGGTCATGGCCGTGATCGGCACCGTGCTTGTCGTCGTCGGCTTCCTCGACGAGATCTGCGCAGGCGTCAAAAAGCTTGCCGCCTGCCGCGCACGCCGCGAGGAAATGAAGGATTACGCAGACTGACAGATCGAGCGAACGCCCCGAAGCAGCCGCTTCGGGGCGTTTCAGCGTGTCGAAAAAGTCTTTTCGCCCCGCTGAGGCAGTTTTTCGAACTTTAAAAAAGTTCGAAAAACAGGTTGATTGAACGCGAAGGGGGCTTTTTGCCCCCTTCACGCTTCCCCTGCTGCTCTGTCGTCCAACTGCTTTTCATGGTTTTTTGACAGTCTCGAACGCCCCGAAGCTGCTGCTTCGGGGCGTTTTCTATGTGCCAAAGTTCCGGGGTTGCCCGGTCACAGCAGAAACAGCGCTTCGCGCACGACCTCGCCGACTGTGGGGTGGGGGAAGACGATCTTGTCCAGATGCTGCACGGGGAGCTTGGAATGCACCATCATGGCCGCGCCGTAGATGATCTCCGAGACATAGGAGCCGACCATATGGACGCCCACGACGCAGCGGTTTTTCCGGTCATAGAGCAGCTTGCAGAAGCCGGTTCCCTTCGGATTTTCTGCAAGATACCGGCCCGAGAGCGCCATCGGCGCCTTGACCACCTGCACGTCCAGTCCCTTTTCCCTTGCGCTCTGCTCCGTTTCGCCGACGCAGGCGACCTCCGGCGTGGTGTAGATCACGGAGGGGATGATGGAATAGTCGATCGCGTCCTTTTTGCCGAGCATACCGTTGACCGCGACCTCTGCCTCGCGATAGGCCGTGTGGGCCAGCATCAGCTTGCCATTGCAGTCGCCGACGGCCCAGACGCCGGGGACGTTCGTGCGCATCTGCCGGTCTGTCACGACTGCGCCGTGTTCGAGCGCAATGCCGAGCGCCTCCGCATTCAGCCCCGTCACATCCGCCCGCCGTCCCGCCGACAGCAGCACGCGCCCGCAGGCGATCTCGTGCCGCCCGGAAGCGTCGGAATACACGACGCTCCGGTCTGTAACAGCCTCGACTCTGGCGTTCAGGCAGAAGTCCATGCCCTGCTTTTTGTACGTCCGCATCAGCAGCTCGCAGATCTCCGGGTCGGTGCTGCCCGCGATTTTGGGCAGCATCTCAATGACCGTCACCTTCGTGCCGATGGACGCGAAATAGCACGCCATTTCCAGCCCGATCACGCCGCCGCCGATGCAGACGAGCGATTCCGGCTGCTCCGAAAGGGAAAGCAGCTCGCGGTTCGTCATAACAAAGCCGGAAGCAAGTCCTTCCCGCACACCGGGGATCGGCGGGATCACGGCGCTGGAGCCGGACGCCAGCACGAGCCGCGGGGCGGACAGTGTCTCGCCGCCTGCAGCGACCTCAAAGCGCTCCCCCGTTTTGCCGAGGATCCGGCCCTCGGCGGCGAAAACCGTCACGCCATGCGCCTTCATTGCCGCGCCCACACCCCGGACGAGCGTTCTGACCACGCCGTCCTTCCGCGCGACGACCTGCGCGTGGTCGATGGAGACGTTCTGCGCCGTCACGCCGTATTCCGCGCCGTGCAGCGCCGCCTGATACTGCTTGGCGCAGTAAAGAAGGCTCTTTGTCGGGATGCAGCCCTCGTTCAGACAGGTGCCGCCCAGCGCGCGCTTTTCGATCAGCGCTGTCCGCAGCCCCGCCTTTCCCGCGCGCTCCGCGCAGAGATAGCCGCCCGGCCCGCCGCCGATCACGATCAGATCAAATTCCTGCATTTTAAATTCCTCCTGCCGCGTTTTTTCTTAGTTTAGCATACCCGGCAGCAGATTGGAAATGCTTATTTGTGATGCATATATTCCGATTATGTTGCTTTGCGTTGTTTTTGTTGTAAAATCGGGTATGTGACGCCGCATACGGTGATGGAGGCCAGCTCATCCAGATCGATCAGCTGGGAGAACAGCCAGGTCTTCTTTGTGCGGTCCTCTTCCGGCATTCCGATGCCGGAGGAACTCATGGAACCGTAGGTTCCATAGTCGCTGTACGCGTAGCCGTTTTCCTTGCTGGCAAGTTCGAAGCTTGTTCCGTCCTTCAGTGTAATGGAAACGGCACTATTTGTTTCCGGAACGCTCCAATTGCGTCCGTAGCGGCCTTCAAGCTGGAAGGAGATCGGCGTGATCGTCGCCGTCTGCCAGCAGTTGTGCTGCTCCTCGTATTCCGATTCGTCCAGCTTGATCACCAGCTCCTGTACCAGCTGATCCGGCACCGGAATTTCAAACAGATCGACGGTCTTGTCCTGATACCACGCCTGAAACAGCAGTCGGTCGCCCGGTTCAATTTCTCCGCCGTTGTTCGTCAGAACCATATATGCCGTGCGTCCTTCCACCTGAATGATGTGCATCCCCATACCGCCAAGCTTCCATTCCAGACTATGATCTCCGCGGAAGTCAATGTTGTTGCGCACGTGCACCTGCAGCATCCGAGCCATCTCCTTCTCGTTGTCACTGGCCTCCGGCAGCGCGGCAAGCGTCGCCGCGGCCTTGTCTGTCCGCGCATCAACGCGCATGACCGCAAGCACAGAATCCTTCGAGACGAGCATGGATTGGAGCGTAAACACGAAATTCTCCGTCGTGGCCGATACGCCCGTATCCGCCAAATCGGCAGTGTCGGGCACCTGCATCGTGCCCTCGGCGATCATGGCCTGCTCTTCCTCGGTGTACGCCGGCTGTGTGAGCTCTGTAGACGTTTTTTCGTCATAGCTCGTGACATGGTCCTTGACCAGCGCGGCTTTTTCGCCGAACAGCCGGTCGAACCAGCCGAAGGAGTGCGCCGCAAACGCACTGCCGCACAAAAGCGCCGCGATTGCCGCCGCGATCAGCACCGTCCGGACAGGCCGGGCGGGCTTCTGTTTCGTTTCCTTGATTTTTCCCATCGTCTTGCTCAAAATCCGCGCACCCTCGCCGTCCTGCATCGGGGGCAGCGGAATCTCCTGCTCCGGCGCATAGCGCATGAGCTCATCCCACGTCGTTTTCACAAAACAGACCTCCTTTTTCCAAAGCCTCGCGCAGTGTCCGCCGTCCGCGCATCAGGCGCGAACGCACGGTCGACGCGTTCAAATGTAAGTCCTCCGCGATCTGCGCGGCTGTCTGCGACAGATCGTAAAACCGGTAAAAGATCTCCCGGTCCTCGTCCGGCAGGGCGCGCATGGCCTGCGCAATGGCCGCGCAGCGCTCCTTTTCCACCATCTGCTCCCAGAGCCGGTCGAGCGTGATGAGCGTATCGTCCTCCAGCGGAAGATAGACGTTCTGCTTCCGCATGGCCTCCGCCGTCCGGTTCCGCGCCACCGCGCCGAGCCATGGCCGCAGCTGTCCGCGCTCGATGCGCGCCGCGCCGTTCCAGAGCGCGAAAAACACGTCTGAGGCAATTTCCTCATGGTCCTCCGGCGTCAGAACGCCGCGGCTGCGGTTGCGGATGATGGCCAGAACGTATGCGCCGTACTGTGCGACCGCCTGCTCCAGCGCACCTGCGCGCTGCTTTTGCAGCTGCCGCAGCAGCTCCTTTTCGTCCAAGCCGCATTCCTCCTTTTGTAACCGCTGATCGGTTACTTGCATTGTGTTCAGCATACTGACGTCTATCATGTCGGGTGTTTGGCCGATTTTGTTGCAGCCGCACGGAAATTTTCCCTGTTTCCCCAGAGTTCTTGCTTTTTCTGCCTGCGGCTGGTATGATAAAGCTATGAAGAAAAGAGTTGCTTACTATGTCAGCCGGAAGAATCCGCTTATCTGGCTGGCTGCGCTGGTCATGCTGGCCTCGGCAGCGCTTCGCATCGCAAATGTCTGCGGGAAAGGCGCAGACGCAAAGACGGTGTGGTTTTTAGTCGTGCTGCCGGTCGTGGGCTGTGTGTTCTATGTGCTGAATATCCTGTGCAATGGCAGCGACCGGTTCTACCGTTCATCCGTGCCCGTCATTCTGCTTGCGATCTATTACGGCATCAAGATCACGCTCGTCTCACCGTATTTGTGGCTGACGTTCATGTTCTGGATCGCCTATCTCGCCATCGCCGCGTTTTACGCCGTGACCGTCTCCGGCCACATCAAAAGCACGATCCCGCTGCTTCTGCTGCTGATCGCTGCGCTCGGCATTCTGGTCGGGATGCACGAGAAGGAATTCACGAGGGAAAACTGGCCGCAGCTGCGGCAGATTTTGCCTGATATGCTGTTCCTGCTTGCCGGGATTCTGACGCTGCTCGGCGCGAAGGTCTATCTCGACGGCGCGTACCACCCCACCTGGGGTGACCGGCCCGACGGCCGCAGGCTGCGCACGCTCGATCCGATGGCGGTCGTAGCCAATTATATCATGCCGACGCGCATCGGATCGTCCAATTTCATCCGCGAGTCCGTTGACATCGGCCCGATGGAGCGCTATATCCGCGAAAAGCGCAAGCAGGGCTTTACGAATCTCGGCGTGACGCACGTATTTCTGGCTGCCTATGTCCAGTGCGTGGCGAAATATCCGGCGCTCAACCGCTTCCTGTCCGGGCAGCAGGTCTATTCGCGCGACGACGATATCCAGTTCTGCATGGTCGTCAAGACCTCGATGGACACCTCCGCGCCGGAGTCGATCACGAAGCTCCATCTGAAGCCGACCGACACCATCGACGATATCTACGAAAAGCTCAACAAGGGCATCGCCGCCATTCAGGGACAGGCCATCGGCGGCAGTGACTTTGACAAAACCGCGAAATTCCTGTCGTTTATCCCCGGCGTGCTGTTCAAATTTGTGGTCTGGCTGCTCAAGACCATCGATTATTTCGGTTTCCTGCCGAAATTCATGCTGGAGGTCAGCCCGTTCCACGCCTCGATCTTCTTTACGTCCATGGGATCGCTCGGCATCCCGCCCATCGTGCACCATCTGTACGACTTCGGCAATATGCCCGTCTTCGTCTCCTTCGGCTGTAAGTACCACAAGAACGAGGTGCTCGACGACGGCACGGTCGTGCGCCGCAAGTACATCGACTACACCGTCAACACCGACGAGCGCATCTGCGACGGCTTCTATTACGCCACCACGCTCAAGCACCTCAAGCGCCTGCTGTCCCACCCCGAACAGCTCGACAAGCCCGCCCCCGTCGTCAACCACGACATTGAGTGATCCCCTTTCTATGCAGAACCCGCCCCGGGCAGCTGCCCGGGGCGGGTCTTTTATCCCGGCATAGATTGACAGGTTTCGACTGATTTGGTAGAATAACCACGGCGCTGCCGATAAGCGGCAAGCGGTTAGTTCCCCTGGCTTTTGACAGGGGGCGCTTCTTGTCCCCTGATCTTCGGAAAGGGGGACTGCATATGAGTACATCCGAAGTTTTGCAGCTTTGCCTTGTGATCATCGGCATTTGTAGTCTGTTCGTTCAGATATACAAAAAGAAGTAACCGCCCAGCTTCCAACTCGCGGTTACTTCTTTTGACCTAATCGCCAGAGGGGGCTAACCGTTTGCCGGCAGCGCTCTTGCTATTTTTATTATACCAGACACTTCTGATTTGTCAAGCGTACCGATGAAGCGCAGACCGTTACACCCGCCCATGTCCAGCCGGACAGGGGCGGGTGTGGTCGATTACTTTTTCAGCTTGTTGTCCACAACGTCCTTGAGGACGGCGGTGAAGGCATCAAGCGTCATGGCGCCGAGGTCGCCGTCTGCGCGGTTGCGCGGGGAGACGGTACCGGCTTCGATATCGCGGTCGCCGACGACGAGCATATAAGGGATCTTCTCCATCTGCGCGTCGCGGATCTTCTTGCCGATCTTCTCGCTGCGGGTGTCGACCGTCACGCGGTAGCCCTGCGCGGTGAGCTTTGCGGCCTGCTCCTTGCAGTAGTCAACAGCGCGGTCCGTGACCGGCAGGAAGCGGACCTGCTCCGGCGCCATCCACGTGGGCAGCGCACCGGCATACGTCTCGATCAGGTAGGCCAGCGTGCGCTCGTAGCAGCCAAGGCTCGTTCTGTGGATGATATACGGCAGCTTCTTCTCGCCGTTTTCATCGGTGTAGTACATCCCGAAGCGCTCAGCCAGCAGCATATCGATCTGGATGGTGACGAGGGTGTCCTCCTTGCCGTAGACGTTCTTATACTGGATATCGAGCTTCGGGCCGTAGAACGCGGCTTCGTCGATGCCGATATCGTACTTGACGTCGAGATCGTCGAGGATCTTTGCCATGACGCTCTGCGCGTGATCCCATTGCTCTTTGGTGCCCTCGTACTTGTTCTTGGGGTTCGCGGGATCCCACTGGGAGAAGCGGAACGTACACTTATCAAGCAGGCCGACTGTACTGAGGCAATACTTGGCAAGATCGAGGCAGTCACGGAATTCATCCTCCAGCTGATCCGGGCGGAGCACCAGATGGCCCTCGGAGATCGTAAACTGACGCACACGGATGAGGCCGTGCATTTCGCCGGAGTCCTCATTGCGGAACAGCGTGGACGTTTCGCCGAGGCGCATCGGCAGATCGCGGTAGCTGCGGCCGCGGTTCAGATAGACCTGATACTGGAACGGGCAGGTCATCGGACGCAGGGCGAAGCACTCCTTCGTCTCATCCTGCGGGTCGCCGAGGACGAACATACCGTCGAGATAGTGATCCCAGTGGCCGGAGATCTTGTAAAGCTCACGCTTGGCCATGAGCGGCGTCTTGGTCAGCAGGTATCCGTGCGCCTGTTCGACGTCCTCGACCCAGCGCTGCAGCAGCTGAATGACGCGCGCACCCTTCGGCAGCAGAATGGGAAGGCCCTGGCCGATGCAGTCGACCGTCGTGAAGTATTCCAGTTCGCGGCCCAGCTTGTTATGGTCGCGCTTGAGGGCTTCTGCCTGCTCGGCCAGATACTGGTCAAGCTCTTCCTTCTTCGGGAATGCGACGGCGTAGATTCTCTGCAGCATCTTGCGCTTGGAGTCGCCGCGCCAGTATGCGCCGCAGCACTGCGTCAGCTTGATGGCGTTGCCCTTGATGCGGCCGGTGGAGTCCAGATGCGGGCCTGCGCAGAGGTCGGTGAACTCGCCCTGCGTGTAGAACGAGATGTGCGCATCTTCGGGCAGATCGTTGATCAGCTCGACCTTATACGGCTCGTCCTTTTCCTGCATATATTTGATGGCTTCCTCGCGCGGCAGCTCGAATCGCTCGAGCTTCAGCTTTTCCTTGCAGATCTTGCGCATCTCGGCCTCGATGGCGTCGAGATTTTCCTGCGTGAAGTTGAACGGAGCGTCGAAGTCATAATAGAAGCCGTTGTCGATGGACGGGCCGATGGCCAGCTTGACCTCCGGCCACAGGCGCTTGACGGCCTGCGCCATGACGTGGGAACAGGTGTGCCAGTACGTTTTGCGGTACTGCGGGTTTTCAAACGAGAATTCATTGTTTTCGGACATGGTTTTCTGCCTCCTAAATTGATTTGGGGCAAAACAAAAACGCCTTACCCCTGTCGTTTCAGGGGTGAGGCGCTGTACGCTCCACGGTTCCACCCTGCTTACGGACGAAAAAACATCCGTCGCTTTGTGTCTCTGTAACGGGAGAACCCGGCGGCGCATTTCCGCGCCGCGGCTCAGAAGCGGTATCCGGGCGGGCCGCGCAAAGGCTCTTGCAGCATACGAGCCTCTCTCTGTGATGCGCTGCCGGTGCCGGGACGTGTCTTCGTCTCAGCCTTTTCTGGATGCTACAATAGCACGTTTCCGGGGTTCTGTCAATCCCCCGCGGACACGGAAATGCGTTGCAAACCGGCTTTTTTTCTGGTATCATAGCCTCAGAATCAGACAGGGAGGCCGACTATGGACCTTTGTAATATCAACGAGATCAAGGCGCTGCTCGCGCGGCACGGATTCCATTTTTCCAAGGCCAAGGGGCAGAATTTCCTGACGCAGAGCTGGGTGCCGCAGAACATCGTGCTGGAATCCGGCGTGGACGAGACGTGCGGCGTGCTGGAGGTCGGCCCCGGCATCGGGCCGCTGACGCAGCAGCTGTGCCGGTACGCGAAAAAGGTCGTCGCGGTCGAGGTCGACCGGACGCTCCAGCCCGTGCTGGCCGAGACGATGGCGGGCAACGAAAATCTGGAAATTATCTTCGGTGACATTCTGAAAACGGACATTTCCGCGCTGGTACAGGAGGAATTCGCGGGCCTGCGCCCAATGGCCTGCGCGAATCTGCCGTATTATATCACGACGCCCGTGCTGGCAGCGCTTCTGGAGAGCCGTGCGTTCGAGGCCGTGACCGTCATGGTGCAGAAGGAGGTCGCGCAGCGCATCTGCTCGCCCGCAGGCAAGGGCGATTACGGCGCGTTCAGCGTCTTCTGCCAGTATTACGCCGAGCCGGAGCTGCTGTTCGACGTACCGGCAAGCTGCTTCATCCCGCAGCCGAAGGTCACGAGCGCGGTTTTAAAGCTCACCATGCGGAAAGAGCCGGTCTGCGAGATCAAAAGCGAGACCATGTTCTTCAAGGTCGTTCGCGCAGCGTTCGCCCAGCGCAGGAAGACGCTTCTGAACGCGCTTTCATCCGGGCTTTCGCAGTTTGACAAGCCCGCGCTTGCCGCCGTGATCGAAGATTGCGGCTTTGCGCCCACGGTGCGCGGGGAGACGCTGGATATTCCGGGCTTCGCCGCGATCGCGAACGCGCTGACGGAGCTGTAATGTATTTCGTCTATATGCTCCGCTGCCGGGGCGGGAGTCTGTATACCGGCATTGCTGCCGACATGGAAAAGCGCCTGCGGCAGCACGCGTCCGGCGGCGCGGCCTGCGCAAAATACACGCGTGCCCACCCGCCCGAAGCCCTCGCCGCACTCTATCAGGCGGAGGATCACGCAGCCGCTGCACGGCTGGAAGCGTTCCTCAAGACGCTCCCGCCCGCAAAAAAGCGGATGCTGGCCGCAGGAGAAGCAGCGCCGGAGGCGCTGTTCGCGGAAAGGCTGAGCGGGCGTGTCTATCTCCGCCGCACGGACGAAGAGCTGCGCCTGAACGCGCTGCTGGCGGCACTGCACAGCGAAGGATAGAAAACTCCCCCACCGCGGGTGGGGGAGTTTTGCACGGCTTACTTCGATGATGTCGGGTCGTAATTGCGGCCAAATTTGAGATCTTCAAATTTGATCGTCGCGCTTTCGGGGTGCATGGGGCGTGCGCTTTGCTTGGACAGTGCGGGCGCGGAGGCGGTCTTCGTTTCGGCTCCGCTGTCGCTGCCGATCAGCTTTTCGAGGTTGTCGGAGATCTCCGTCGCGATTTTCTCTGCGTCCTCACTGGGAGCGGGAGCGGGCGCTGCGGGCTGCTCTGCCTGCCAGTCGTAGGGCTTTTCATGCGCAGGCTGCGGCTGCGCAGGCGCGGCTTCGCGCGTCAGATCGCGGGCCTTGAGCGTTTCAAGCAGCTCCAGATGGCCCTGAATGTCGCGCTCGACCACGGAGATGAAATTCAGCGCGGTCTGCTTGGCGTAATCCAGCCGCTCCTGCTCGGCGTGCAGCTGCTGATTGAGCTGCGCAAGCTGCACGTTCGCGGCGTTGACCTGCGCATTGGCCTGCGCGTTGACCTCCGCGTTCTGCAGCATGGCGGCGCACCGCGCCTGCGTTTCCTTGAGCAGCTGGGCGCTTTTGGCCTCTGCATCAGCTGCGGCAGTGGACTGCTTCGTCTCCTGCGCGCGGTATTCCTCCAGCTTTTCGACCAGGATCTTCATCTTGGCCTTGAGCACGGAATTTTCCTTATAGAGCGTGATGTAGTCGTCGGTCAGCGGTTCGAGAAAATCGTCGACCTGCTGCATATCATAGCCGCCGAAGACGGCCTTGGAGAAGGTTTGCTCCTGAATTTCCTGCGGTGTGAACATGGACGCTGCCCCCTTGTACGATTAGAGATAGACGCCGTTGTTTTCCAATTCGTCCATCAGATTGTCGCCGACGAAGTCGACGTTGTACGGCGTGATGATGTAGGTGCTGATGGCGATCTTTTTGATCTTGCCGTCGAGCGCATAGGCGCAGCCGGACAGGAAATCGACCAGACGGCGGGCGACGTCTTTGTTCGTGGATTCCAGATTGAGGACGACCGCGTGCTTGCTGCGCAGATGCTCCGCGATCTCGGTCACGCTGTCAAAGCGGTCGGGCTTGACGAGCACGACCTGCAGCTGGGCCGTGGCGTGAATGTTCACGACCTTGCCGCTCTGCGTACCGGCGGCGTTATTGCCTCCGAGTGTCCGGCGGCCGGTGGAAGCGCTGCTGCCGGTCGAGGAAAACTCATCGCTGTCCAGATCGAAGCTGCTGCGATACGAGGGCTTCGGCGCCGAGGACGAACGGGAAGGCCGGCTGGGGCGGGCGTCGTCGTCGAATTCATCAAAATCGTCGTCGTCTTCTGTATACGGCTTCGTGAGCTTCTTCAGGTCATCCATAAATCCCATTGTAATGTATCCTCCAGATTTGCTATTCTATGTAATTGTGCCGTGTCGGCGTGTCGGTCAGATGTTATAGTTCCGTTTGCCAAAAATTGCGGTGCCGATGCGCACCATGGTCGAGCCTTCGGCGATGGCGTCGGCAAAATCGTCGCTCATGCCCATCGACAGGCATTCCATGGACACATTATCGTATTTTTTTGCCCTTATGTCAACAAAAAGATTGCGCATTTCGGCAAAATATCTGCAATTTTCGCCCGGAAATTCGCTCACAGGGGGAATTGCCATCAGACCCTTGAGCGCCGTGTGCGGAAAATCGGCCATTCGGGCGGCAAGCGCGGCGGCCTCGGCCGGGGTAAAGCCGGATTTGCTCTCCTCATTGCCGATGTTGACCTCAAAGAGAATGTTCTGCACGACGCCCAGCTTTTCCGCCTGCTTTTCGATGCACTCCAGCAGCTCCAGCCGGTCGACGGACTCAATGAGATCGACCACGCCGACGAGATACTTGACCTTGTTGGTCTGCAGATGGCCGATGAAGTGCAGGGGCTTTCCCGTGTACGCGCCCAGCGGGCGCTTGGCCTGGATCTCCTGCACGCGGTTCTCGCCGCAGCAGTCGACGCCTGCGGCGACGGCTTCCTTCACGCGCTCGGCGTCGTTCATCTTCGTCGCGGCGCACAGCAGAATTTCGGATGGGTCGCGTCCGGCTTTTTTTGCGGCCTCAGCCATCTGGGCGCGGATATTCGCGATATTTTCAGCAATTGTAGACATATCAGTTGACGACCTTTCCATCGTATAGATTTTTCGCGTTGATAATCAGCTCGTCGCCCGGCCAGAGGTTGTTGGTCGAGCTGGTGTCGAGCGTGACGACATAGCTTTCGCCGGTATCGTGGAGAATGGTGATGGGCTTCCACTTGGCGAGCGTCCCTTCGAGGATATACACGCCCGTCTGACCGTTTTCGACACGGACGGCGGACTTTGGGACGCGCAGCCCGGCGTAGGACGTGAAGACAATCTCCGCCGACTGCTGCCGCAGGAGTGTTACGTTCTGCAATGCCCGGTCAGACGACAGGACCAGCAGCCGGGAGCCTGCCTCGTTTTCGCCCAGACGCTCCACGCGCATGGTGACCGGCTGGTAATAATCGCGGGCGAAGGTCAGCGTGGCGCGGTCGCCCTCCTCCACATCGGAAAGCTCGCTTGCGGGCACGACGCAGGCGTAATACCAGGTCGTGGACGTGATGAGCCTGCCGATGGCGTGGGCGTCCGCCTCGTCCGGCTGGACGGCCTCAAATTCCGCAACGGTCATGTCCATCAGCCGTTCCGGCGTCAGCACGGCCTCATAGCCGTCGACGGCGGCGGAAAATGTTCCGGCCCTGCCCGCGGAAATGGCGCTGGTATCGCCCGCAGACTGCGCCTCAAGCGTATCCAGCTCCGCCTGCAGGGCGCTGATGCGCGATTGCAGCGTGCCGCTGTCGGCGTCGCTTCCCGTGCGCCGCAGGATGAAGCCCTTGAGCTCCGGCGAAAGATCGGAGACGGAATTCATGTCGCGCAGCGCCAGGTACCGGCTCAGCTGCGCAAGCGCATCCGCGATGTCCGCGTCGAGCGCAGCCTGATCGTAGACGCTGGAGACGGCGCTCCACGCGTACTGAAGCTGCTCGATCTGGCCGGACAGCTCGTCCATGCGCGTCTGCCGGAGCCGTGCGTCCTCGGAGCGGTAGCCGGTGGCGACGGTGTCGTTCGCGGCCACGTGCGCGCCTTCGGCACAGCTCAGAACGGTCGTGCCGTACTGCGAATATAAAAGCTCCTCCTCACGCACGACAAAGCCGGAGGCGTAGTAGCCCGCCCCGGCTTCGTATGGTGTGACGGTGGCCGTCATAAGGGGTGCATAGAGACTGCTGATCACGTGATAGCCGAAATACGCGGCGATCGCGGCCAGCAGGATCCAGAGGATGACTGTAAAATAGGATTTGCCTTGCTTCATAGCGCTCCTTCCCGCAGGAGCAAGAACGGTGCTCAGCCCTGCGTCAGGTGGACGGGCATGGCGGGCGTCATGGTAGACACCGCGTGCTTATAGATCATCTGCTGCCGCCCGTCGGACTGCAGCATGATCACGAACTGGTCAAAGCCCGTGATAATGCCGCGCATCTGAAAGCCGTTCATCAGAAAAACGGTCAGCATCGTGCGGTCCTTGCGGGCCTGGTTCAGAAAAACGTCCTGATAATTCTCTGTTGTTTTTTGCATGGGTATCGGCTCCTTTTCTTTATATGGGAGCCTCTGATCCAATGCCCTTGTCCATTGCATCAGAGCCTCCCCAATGATCTGATACCCATATCGTACCATATTCAAAATGCGGAAAAAGGAATATTCTGTCGAGCGGCGGAAAGAACCTCCGAAAAATCTTCCGTGCCCGTCAGCCGGAGCCAGTGAATGTCCGGATTGCGCCGGAACCAGGTCAGCTGCCGCTTGGCGTAGTTGCGCGAGCGCTGCTTGCAGAGCGCAGCGGCTTCGTCCAGCGTGCACGCGCCGTTTAAGTATCCAAAAAATTCTTTATAGCCGATGGCCTGCATGGCGGTCGCCTTCGGGCTGACGCCGAGGGCGAGCAGCGCGCGAATTTCGTCCAGCAGCCCGTCTTCCAGCATTTTGTCGACCCGCAGATCGATGCGCCGGTACAAAACGGCGCGGTCGCTGTAATCAAGCCCCAGCCACACGGGCCGGTAGCGCGGGGGGATGGCCTGCGTTTCCAGATTGTGCTGCGTGATGGTCTTGCCGGTTTCTTCATAGACCTCCAGCGCGCGGACAATGCGCTTTTCGTCCGCCGGATGGAGCCGCGCAGCGGCCTCCGGGTCAATTTCGCGCAGACGCGCCAGCATGGCCTCTCCGCCGTTTTCGCGCAGCTGCGTTTCAAGCGCTTCGCGCCTGCCGGTCTGCGGGACGGGCGCAAATGAACGGCCCGCGATGAGGCTGTCGACATACAGCCCCGTGCCGCCCGCGATGACGGCGGTCCTGCCGCGCGATAAAATGTCCTGCACGCAGCTGTCTGCCAGCTGCACGTATTTTCCGGCGGAAAAATCCTCACCCGGTTCGACCATGTCCAGGAGATGGTGGTGCACGCCCTCCATCTCCTCTTTTGTGGGCTTGGCCGTGCCGATGTCCATGTGTTTGTAGATCTGCATGGAATCGCAGGAGACGACCTCGCCGCCGTACAGCTTCGCAAGCTGCACGGCAAGCTTCGTCTTGCCGGAGGCCGTCGGGCCGACGACGCAGATGATCCTGTCCATGCTCAGACCCTCTTGAACTGCTTTTCCAGCTGCCGCTTCGTGAGCGTCACGCAGACGGGACGGCCATGCGGGCAGTATTTGATATCGTCGCGGGACAGAACCTCCTGCACGAGCCGCCGCAGCTCCTCATCAGACGTCTGCCATCCGGCCTTGATGGCCGATTTGCAGGCGATGGTGTGCAGCAGATTGTCGCGCAGGCTGTCCGGGTCGAGCGTTTTTCCGGCCAGCAGATCGCCCGCCAGCTCCTGCAAAAGCGCCTTTGCGTCCTCCACGTCCACGTCGGACGGGATCTGCCGGATGAGCACGTCTCCGCCGCCAAAGTCCTCCGTCTCGAACCCGCAGCGCTCCAGAAGCGCCCTGTTTTCCAGCACGGCAGCGGCCTCTTCCCGTGAAAGTTCTGCGGAAACAGGGGCCAGCAGCAGCTGGGCCATGATGGGGTGGTCCTCCTTTTTGAGCGCCTCAAAGCGGATACGCTCGTGCGCGGCGTGCTTGTCGAGGAACAGAACGGCCTCGCCCTGCTCGACAATGATATAGGTGTGCAGCGCCTCGCCGATGATGCGGAAGGGCTCTTCCGGGACAGAAAGCGCCTGCTGTGCTTCCGGCTCTTTGACGGGTTCCGGCTTCGGCTCGGGCCTGACCTCAATCTTCGGTTCGGGCTTCGGCTCCGGTCTGACCTCCGGCTTTGCTTCCGGCTTCGGAAGCGGAAAGCTCTGCTGCGCAGGCGCAGGCTCGGAGCGCGGCAGCTGCACCGGCGAGGCCAGCACGGGCTGGGCCGGCTTCTGCACAGGCTGCTGCGCAGCCTGACGGCGGTATTCGGATGCCTGCATGGTCTGATAGAAGCCGGGCTTTGGCGGCTGGACAGCCTTTGGCTGTGATTGCGGCTGCGGAGCAGGCTCCTGCTTTTTCTCCGGCGTTTTCCATTCCGGGCGGCCCGCCGCTCTGGAGAGCGTGGACAAAACGGCATAGTGCACCGCATCGAAGACCTCGCGCTCGGATAAGAACTTGACCTCCGTCTTGGCCGGGTGGACGTTCACATCCACGGCCTGCACGGGCATATCGATCTCCAGCACGCAGGCCGGGAAGCGGCCCACCATGATCTGGTTGCGGTACGCCTCCTCCAGCGCGGCGGAGAGCAGACGGGATTTGATATAGCGGTTGTTGACAAAAAAGCTCTGCCAGGCGCGGTTGCCGCGCGTGGCGGTCGGCTTCGTGACGAAGCCGCGCACGCGCAGCTTTTCCCAGCTGCCGTCAACCGGCAGCATATTGTTGGCAAGTTCCCGGCCGTAGATGGCGTAGATCGCGGCCATGCGGTCGCCCTGCCCGTCAGTGTGCAGCTGCTCCTGCCCGTCCTTCAGAAAGCGGAAGGAGATCTCCGGGTGCGCGAGCGCCTGCTGCTGCACGACGGAGAAAACAGCGGAGGACTCCGCCGCGTCGGATTTCATGAACTTCATCCGCGCGGGCGTGTTGTAAAACAGCTCCCGCACCAAAATTGTCGTGCCGTACGGGCATCCGGCAGGCTCCTCGGACAGGACCTGCCCCGCCTCCAGATGCAGCCGGACGCCGTTTTCCGCGCCCTGCGCCCGCGTGAGCAGGTCGATCTTCGACACGGACGAAATGGCCGCCAGCGCCTCGCCCCGGAAACCAAGCGTGCCGATGCAGGCAAGATCCTCTTTTTTGCGGATCTTGCTCGTCGCGTGGCGCAGAAACGCCGTGCGGGCGTCGACCGGCTCCATGCCGCAGCCGTCGTCGGTGATGCGCAGGAAGGTCATGCCGCCGTTTTGTAATTCTATTGTAATATTTTTTGCGCCTGCGTCAATGGAATTTTCGACCAGCTCCTTGACGGCGGACGCCGGGCGCTCGACGACCTCGCCTGCAGCGATGAGATCGGCGACATGGCGGTCAAGCTGAATGATCTTCGGCATAAAGCCCCTCCCAATCAGAAGTTCAGCTGCAAAAGCCCGAACGACAGCGCGTTGACAATGGCGTGCAGCGAGATGGACGCCCAGATCGTCCCGGCCTTTTCATACGTCCAGGCCAGCGCGACGGAGGCGGGCAGATACGGAATGCAGCTCAGAAGCACCTTTCCGGCAGGATAGAGCATGAAATACTGCCAATTGTGCATGAGCGTGAACAGAATAACGGACACGAGATACGCCATGACGCGCGACGTCGGCTGAATGGAGCCGAAGACAAGCCCGCGCACAAGCGTCTCCTCAATGATCGGCGCAAGGAAAACCGTCACGGCCAGCATGACATACTGGTTATCGGAAATGAGCGAACCGACCGTTTCGTTATTGTAGATCGTAAAGCCGGGAGCCAGCCGGGAAAGCGCGAATTGCAGCACCCACGTGCCCGCGTAATACATCGCGAAGCCCAGAACCAGCGCCTGCACAAAGTTCCAGAACGAGCCGCCGAAAAACGACTGCCGCAGGAAACCATGGAAAATCAGCAGCACGGCCAGCAGATTCACGGCAAAATAGACGAGATTCATCGTCAGCGCCGTCATGCCAAGCGAGAATTTCTCGTTTGCCAGCTGCAGAAGCAGATTCAGAATCAGCAGATAAAACGGCAGATAAAGCCACCCGGCAATCGTTTCAAATTTCGTCAGCCGGTAAGAAATCGCGTGGGACGCTTTGCGGGCCATAATGGAGAAGCCCCTTTCCGAGAGAATCTGTAGGGGCCGACGACTCTGTCGGCCCATTGGGAAGCTGCGAATTCGCTGAAGATTCCCGTAAAAACGCTGCATTCTGCCGGGCCGATGCAGGCATCGGCCCCTACAGGCAGCCCCTTTACAGCAGTTGCTTCAGCTGGTACAGCTGGTTCAGCGCCTCGATGGGCGTGAGTGTTTCGACGGTGATGGCTTCAAGTGCGCGGCGCAGCTCGTCCGACTGCATATCGAGCATGGAAACCTGATCGGACACGGGCGCGGTGGCGGGCTTTGCACGCTCCGGCGCGCCGGATTCGAGATCCTTGAGAATTTCCCGCGCGCGCGTGATGACCCGGTCGGGAATGCCCGCGAGCTTGGCGACCTCGATGCCGTAGCTGTCGTCCGCCGCACCGGGGACGATCTTGCGCAGGAAGATCATGTCCCCCTGCCGCTTCTTGACGGCGATGTTGAAGTTTTTGACGCCGGGCAGCGCCTGCTCAATGTCCGTCAGCTCGTGATAGTGCGTGGCGAAGAGCGTTTTCGCGCCCAGCCGCTTGCGGTCGGCCGCGTATTCGAGCACGGCTCTTGCGATCGCCATGCCGTCGAACGTCGACGTGCCTCTGCCGATCTCGTCGAGGATGAGAAGCGAACGCGGCGTCGCGTTTTTCAGAATATCGGCAACCTCGGTCATCTCGACCATGAATGTCGACTGGCCGGAGGCCAGATCGTCTGACGCGCCGATGCGTGTGAACAGCCGGTCGACAATGCCGATGTGCGCCGACTGCGCCGGGACAAACGAGCCCATCTGCGCCATGAGGACAATGAGCGCCACCTGCCGCATGTAGGTCGATTTACCGGCCATGTTCGGGCCGGTGATGATGGCCGTGCGGCAGTCCTCACTGCCAAGCAGCGTGTCGTTCGGCACGAACAGCGCGTTTTTGAGCATCTGCTCGACGACTGGATGACGGCCCGCCGTGATGGAGACGGTATTGCCGAGATCGACCTCGGGCTTGCAGTAATGATTGTGAACGGCGACGGCGGCAAAGCTGCACAGCACATCCAGCTGCGCGACGGCCTGCGCCGTCTGCTTGACGCGGGCGGATTCTCCCGCGACAAACTGCCGCAGCGCCACGAACAGGTCATATTCCAGTGCGACAATGCGGTCCTTGGCCGTCAGAATGGTGCTTTCCAGCTCCTTGAGTTCTTCCGTGATGTACCGTTCGCCGGTCGAGAGCGTCTGCTTGCGGATATAGCTGTCCGGGACCAGATTCAGCTGGCCCTTTGCGACCTCGATATAATAGCCGAACACGCGGTTATAGCCCACGCGCAGGTTCCGGATGCCGGTCTTTTCCTTTTCACGGGCCTCGATCTGCGTGAGCATGCCCTTGCCGCCGGACTGGACGGCGCGCAGCTCGTCGAGCTCTTTGTTCGCGCCGTCGCGGATCAGGCCGCCTTCGCGCAGCAGAAACGGAGGATCGTCCACGATAGTTGCGTCGATCTTCTCCTTGAGATCTGCCAGCGTGTCAAGCTGCTCAAAAAGCGCCTGCAAATACGGCGAACGCATCCCGGACAGCCGCTCCTTGACGGCGGGAAGACTCGCCGCGCCCTGTGAAAGCGCGGCAAGATCACGGCAGGAGGCCGTGCCCGTCATAATGCGGGTCATGGCGCGCTCAAAGTCCGTAATTTCACGCAGGGACAGGATCAGCTCTTCCCGGTCGATGGTCTTTTTGACCAGCTCCTCCACGGCGGTCAGACGGCGCGTGATCTGCGCGGGGCTGGGAAGCGGGCGGTCGGCGGGGGGCGGAGAGGCGGCCGCTCCACCCACGCCCGCAGCAGACGGCCGCCCATGGCGGTCTTCGTCTTGTCAAGCACCCAGAGAAGGCTCCCGCGCTTTTCCTTTGCGCGCATCGTCTCTGTCAGTTCGAGATTCCGCCGCGCGGCAAGATCGAGCTGCATGAACTTGCCTGCAATATATAATTCCAGCGCCCGGATGTGCGGCAGCTCGTTTTTCTGCAGATCGCGCAGCGTGGTCAGAAGCGCGCCCGCCGCTGCAATGACGCACGGCATATTCGCAAGGCCGAGCGCCTCCGGCGACTGCCCAAACTGCGCCGTCACGGCAGCCGCGCACAGCGCAGGGTCAAACTGCGCGTCCGTGCCGATGTTCACGCAGGTGTGGAAGCGGTCGCGCAGAAAATCCGCCAGCGCGCCGTCCTCCGCCGCCGTGCCGCCCAGAAGGGCCTCGGACGGCAGAAAGCTGCCAAGCTCGTTCTGCGCGTCCTGCATGGCGTCGGCGCCGGAAACCTGCGTCGCGCTGAACGCGCCGGTCGACACGTCGCAGAAGCACAGGCCGTATGTACCGGCTGCGCCGTAGACGCAGGCATAATAATTATTTTTGGATTCCACCAGCATCGAGCTTTCCGTCACGGAGCCGGGCGTCACGATGCGGATGATATCGCGCTTTACAAGCCCCTTTGCCAGCGCCGGGTCCTCCATCTGCTCGCAGATGGCGACCTTGTAGCCCTTGGCAACCAGCCGCGCGATATAGCTCTCCGAGGAATGATACGGCACGCCGCACATGGGAATCTTGTCCTCTGCGCTTTTGTCCTTGGCATGGTCGCGCGAGGTGAGCGTCAGATCGAGCTCGCGCGAAGCAATGCGCGCGTCCTCCTCGAACATCTCATAAAAATCGCCCAGCCGGAAAAACAGCAGGCAGTCGGGATTGCGCTCCTTGACCGCATAATACTGCTGCATCATGGGGGTGAGTTCGGCCATAATCAAAACCTCCGGGTTTTCTCTTTTAACGTCTGAAATTATGCTTTCGGCAAATCCATATGCACTTACGCATTCGTTTGTAGGGCCCGATGCCCACATCGGCCCGTTGGGAAGTTGCAAATTCGCCGAAGAATACCGTAAAAACGGTGCATTCTGCCGGGTCGATGTGGGCATCGGCCCCTACAAAGCCCGCACCAGGGTGCTGTGTTATCGGAGTTCGCCCACAAGGCTCCATGTTGTGCAGCCTGTGATCGTCACGTCCAAAAACTGGCCGATCAGGCTGTCGTCTCCCGCGAAGCGGACGAGTCTTCCGCCCTCAGTGCGGGCGGTGAGCAGGTCCTTGTCGCGGCCGTCGCAGAGCACGCGGACGGTCTTGCCGACGTAGCCCTGATGAATTTCCAGCGAAATGCGGTTCTGCACGGCGCAGAGCCGGTCAAAGCGACGGTTTTTCTCCTCCTTGGGCGTCGGGTCGTCCATTTTCGCGGCAGGCGTTCCCGCGCGCGGGGAGAAGATAAAGGTAAACAGCGCGTCATAGCGCACGTCTTCGATCAGGCTGATCGTGTCCTCGAATTCCTCCTCCGTCTCGCCGGGGAAGCCGACGATCACGTCGCTGGTCAGAACCAGATCGGGCATGATCTGGCGGCCATAGTGCGCCAGCTTCAGATATTCCTCGCGGTTATAGTGCCGGTTCATGGCCTTCAGCACCCGGTCGTTGCCGGACTGGAAGGGCAGGTGGAACTGCTTGGCGATCCTGGGGTATTTCGCAATGGTGTCAAAGAGCTTTTTGCTTGCGTCCTTCGGGTGGCTCGTCATGAAGCGCAGCCAGAAGTCTCCCGGCAGCTGTGCGATCTCGGCCATGAGGTCGGCAAAATCAACGCCCAGCCCCAGATCCTTGCCGTAGGAGTTGACGTTCTGGCCCAAAAGCGTAATGTCCTTATAGCCCGCCGCGATGAGGCCCTTGACCTCTTCGAGAATCTCCTCGGGCCGTCTTGACCGCTCCCGCCCGCGCACATACGGCACGATGCAGTACGAACAGAAGTTGTTGCAGCCGTACATGATCGACACCCACGCCTTGAGATCGGACGAGCGCACGACGGGGATGCCCTCGGCAATATTGCCCGCGGAATCGTCCACGGCGAAGATGCGCTTGTTCGTGCGCAGCACGCTCTGCAGCAGCTCCGGGAAGCGCCATAATTCGTGCGGATTGAACACGCCGTCGACGTGGCGATAGCTGTTTTTGATGCGCTCGACGACCTGCGGCTGGCCCATCATGCAGCCGCAGAGGAAAATTTTCTGCTCCGGGTGCCGGGCCTTGGTGTGTACCAGCGCGCCGACGTTGCCGTAGACGCGGGTTTCCGCGTGCTCACGGATGGCGCAGGTGTTGATAACGATGCAGTCCGCGCCCTCTTCGGTGTCCGCGATCTCATACCCGCTTGCACGCAGCATCCCGCGGATACGTTCGGAATCCGCCTCGTTCTGCTGGCAGCCGTATGTATCGACAAAGGCCCGCGGCGTCCTGCCGCGCGAGGCCCAAAGGGCTTTGATCTGCTCGCAGACAGCGGCTTCCTTCTCCAGCGCCTCCTGCGCGATCACAACGGGTTTGCGTTCCATGTACGTTTCCTCCGAACTGCATAACTTAACGATTTATTATAGCAGATTCCGTGGGGATTTGCAATGGAGCAAAACAAGCAGTCAAAGGCATAGGTTTTTGCAATTTTCCGAATTGTACATAGGGGCGGACGACTCTGTCCGCCCGCTGCGAATTCTCTGATATTTTCAGCAAATCTGCAACATTTAAGGGGCCGACAGAGTCGTCGGCCCCTACAGCGGCAGTGCAGTTTTATGATATATCATCCCGCAATCAGTCCCTGGACGACCTTTGCGGCCAGGAGGATGAGGACAAGGATGATAGCGGGCTTTACGATCTTCGAGCCGTTTTTGATGGCGAGTCCCGCGCCGATGAAATGGCCGAGGATGCTCGACACCGTGCCGATGAGGCCGAGGACGAGGAAGACCTTGCCGCTTAACAGGCTGGTCAGGAGCGAGGCAATGTTGGAAGACAGATTCACGAGCTTGACATTGCCGCCCGCCGTGCGCACGTCGAGCTTGCCGAGATTGCAGAAAATGAGAAGCAGGAACGTGCCCGTGCCGGGCCCGTAGAACCCGTCGTACGCGCCGACGACGAGCGCGGCCAGATAGACGATGGCCATCTGCTTTTTGGGCTCGATATCGCCGCGCTCCTCCGGCAGCTGCCGCTGGCGCAGCACGACGAAGGCCACGACCGGCAGCACGATCAGCAGCAGATATTGTAAGTACACCTCGGAGATCATCAGCTGCAATTTTGTTCCGAAGAACGAGCCGATGAGCGCCAGCACGATGGACGGAATGCCGAGCTTCCAGTCGACATAGCCGTTTTTGATATACCGGCCCGTGGAAAACGCGGTGCCGATGGAGGAGGAAAATTTGTTTGTGCCCAGCGCAAAGTGCATCGGAAGTCCCGCGAGCAGATACGTCGGGACGGAAATAATGCCGCCGCCGCCCGCGATGGCGTCCATGAACGACGCAAAGAATACGCCGATGACGACGATGACGACCATTTGTACTGTCAGATCCTGTACGCCCATTTTATATCTCTCCTTTGATTGCAAGCTCCAGCATGTCGGCCACGCCGCCTTCTTCATTTGTCGGCGCGATCAGATCCGCTTTCTGTTTGAGCGCTTCTTCCCCGTTTCCCATTGCGACGCCGACGCCCGCAAAGTCGAGCATGGCTGCGTCGTTGCCGCTGTCGCCGATGGCCATGACCTGCTCGCGCGGGATGCCGAGTTTTTTGCACAGCGCAGCAAGCGCAATGCCCTTGCTGGTGTTCGGGTTCATGACCTCCAGATCAATGTAGCCCGCGCCTGTCACGAAATACGGCAGCTTTGTCAGATCGGCCATGGCCCTTTCACACTCTTCCTGACTGGAAAACGGCACATAGAGCTTTTCTACGGGTTTACCCCAACCGGCGACCATGGCGTCCAGATCGTCGACAAATTCATGCGACTGCTCAAACAGCCACCGGAAGTCGGCGGGATAATAGCGCTCAAAGCGCGCCATCTGCTCTTTGGAGTTATACACAATGCCGCCGGAGAAGAAATTGACAAGCCCGTCGTACCGGCGCACGTGGGAATAGATCAGCCGCGCATCGTCCGGAGACAGCGGGCAGTGATAGAGCGTTTCACCGGTTTTCAGATCCTGCGCGATCGCGCCCGTCTGCGTGACGGCGTAGCGGATCTGCGGAAGCGCATCTAAAATGTACCAGCACTCTCCCGGCGCGCGGCCGGTGCACAGAACGAGCTGGATGCCGTGCTCCAGCGCACGCTGCGCCGCGGCCTGCACCCGCGGCAGAACGCGCTGGTCGGCAGTGACGAGCGTGCCGTCGACATCGACGGCCACAAGACGGATAGCCATACGCAAAGCACCTCGATACCATAAAAATCAAACTCATTTTACCAGTCCCCTCCGGGTAAATCAAGCCGCCGAAATTCACAATTTCTTCTTTTTTTGCCGCCATATATGTGGTATAATCTCACTTTAGAATACGTACCGCAGCGCGTACCGCGCGGCGCAGAAAGGGTTTTTACCATGGGACTGTTTACAAAACTATTCGGCACCCGCTCTGAGCGAGAGGTCAAAAAACTCGAACCGCAGGTCGAGGCCGTCATGGCGCTCGAGGAGCCGTATAAAAAGCTGACCGATCAGGAGCTTCGCGCGAAGACGCAGGAATTCAAGGATCGCTACGCATCCGGTGAGACGCTCGACGCGCTGCTGCCGGAGGCGTTCGCCGTCTGCCGCGAGGCAGCCGACCGCGTGCTCGGTATGCGCCCGTACCGGGTGCAGGTCGTGGGCGGCATCGTGCTGCATCAGGGCCGCATCGCCGAAATGAAGACCGGCGAAGGCAAGACGCTCGTCGCAATCCTGCCTGCATACTTAAACGCGCTGGCCGGAAGGGGCGTGCACATCGTCACGGTCAACGATTATCTCGCCAAGCGCGACTCGGAGTGGATGGGCAAGGTCTACCGCTTCTTAGGACTTTCCGTCGGCCTCATCGTCCACGATCTGACCGCGGAGCAGCGCCGCGCGGCCTATGCCGCCGACATCACCTACGGCACAAATAACGAGTTGGGCTTCGATTACCTGCGCGACAATATGGCGATCTACAAACAGGAGATGGTGCAGCGCGGCCACGCGTTCGCCATCGTTGATGAGGTTGACTCCATCCTCATTGACGAAGCGCGTACCCCGCTCATCATTTCCGGCAAAGGCGAGGAATCGTCCAAGCTGTATGAAATGGCGGATTATTTCGTTTCCCGCCTGAAAAAGCAGGTCTTCTCCACGACGGACAACAAGGAACTGCAGGATCAGTATGACTGCGATTACATCGTCGACGAAAAGGACCGCTCCGTTTCGCTCACGCAGAAGGGCATTGAAAAGGCCGAGCAGTTCTTCAACGTGGAAAATCTGGCCGACCCCGAAAACGCCACGCTCTCGCACCACATCAATCAGGCCATGAAGGCGCGGGGCCTCATGAAGCGTGATATCGACTACGTCGTCAAGGACGGCGAGGTCATCATCGTCGACGAATTCACGGGCCGCCTCATGTACGGCCGCCGCTATAACGAGGGCCTGCATCAGGCCATCGAGGCCAAGGAGGGCGTCAAGGTCGCAAGCGAAAACAAGACGCTCGCCACCATCACGTTCCAGAATTTCTTCCGTCTGTACGACAAGCTCTCCGGCATGACCGGCACGGCGCTGACCGAGGAGGAGGAATTCTCCGGCATTTACAATCTCGACGTTGTCGAGATCCCGACGAATAAACCGGTCATCCGTATCGACGACCCCGATGTTGTTTATAAGACCGAGGCAGGCAAATACCGTGCCGTCATCGCCCAGATCAAGGAATGCCACGCCAAGGGCCAGCCGGTTCTGGTCGGCACGATCTCCATTGAAAAATCCGAGCTTCTTTCGCAGATGCTCAAGCGCGAGGGCATCCCGCACAACGTCCTGAACGCCAAGCACCATGAAAAGGAGGCCGAGATCGTCGCGCAGGCGGGACATCTGGGCGCCGTGACCATTGCGACGAACATGGCCGGCCGCGGCACCGACATCATGCTGGGCGGCAACGCCGAATACATGGCAAAGAACGAGCTGCGCAAGCAGGGCCTGTCCGACGAGCTGATCGCCGAGTCCAATTCCTTCGCCGAGACGGAGGATCCCGAAATTCTGGCTGCCCGTGCGGCCTATACCGAGGCCTATAAGCGCTTCAAGGTCGAGACGGACAAGCAGGCAGAGCTTGTCCGGCAGGCAGGAGGCCTTTTCATCATCGGCACCGAGCGGCACGAGTCGCGCCGGATCGACAACCAGCTGCGCGGCCGTTCCGGCCGTCAGGGCGACCCCGGCGAGACGCGGTTTTATCTGTCCATGCAGGACGATATCATGCGCCTGTTCGGCTCCGAGCGCATTATGAACATGATGGAGACGCTCGGCATCGACGAGGATACGCCCATCGACGCCAAAATTCTCTCCGGCGCGATCGAGAACGCGCAGAAGACCGTCGAGGGCCGCAACTTCCAGTCCAGAAAGAACGTGCTGGAATACGACGACGTGATGAACGTCCAGCGTAAGATCATCTACGAGCAGCGCCGTCAGGTGCTCGACGGCGAGGATCTGCAGAAGAACATCCAGTCCATGATGCGGTTCTATGTGGATACGTATGTCGCCAGCGCCTTCGGCGAGCAGCCGAAGCTGGCCGACAAGCAGCATTTCTTCGAGATGATGACGCATTTCGAGCCCATCTTCTTCCCCACGGGCACATGGCTTCTCTCCGACGAGGAGTTGGCCGCGCTCACGCGGGAGCAGGCGGAAGAGAAGATTTTGTCTCTCATGCAGCGCGCCTATGCCAAGCGGGAGGAGCAGTTCACGTCTCCCGTCATGCGTGAAATTGAGCGCGTCGTAACGCTGCGTGTGGTCGATGAATTCTGGATGGATCACATCGACGCCATGGACGATCTGCGGCAGGGCATCCGCCTGCGCGCCTACGCGCAGACAGACCCCGTCATCGAGTATAAGCGCGAGGGCTTTGATATGTTCGAGGCCATGAACGACGCAATTAAAGAAGAGATCGTCCGCCGCGTCTTCCTCGTCCGGATCAAGACGAATGAGGAAATCAAGCGCCAGCGCGTGGCAAAGGTCACCGGCGAGGGCGCGGGCGGCGACAAGACCGTCAAGCGTCAGCCCGTCGTCAAGAAGATCAAGGTCGGCCCGAACGACCCGTGCCCGTGCGGCAGCGGAAAAAAATACAAAAAATGCTGCCGCGACAAGGATCTCGCCGCCGAACGCGGCCAGAACGCGAATTAAGCCCATGTTTCACACCATTCACCACGGATCACTTGAATATCTGACCGCCGACGCGCTTTCCGGGAGCGTGCACTGCTTCTCCACGCGCTTCGGCGGCGTGAGCGAGGGGGCGCTGTCCTCCCTCAATCTCGGCACGCACCGGGGAGACAGGCCGGAAAACGTGCGGGAGAATTACCGCATTCTCGGCACCGCCGTTGGCTTTTCGCCGGAGGAAACGATCTTTACCCGGCAGGAGCATACCGATCTTCTGCTGCGCGTCGGCAAGCAGGACTGCGGCACAGGGCTGGAGCGGGAGCAGACCGCCGTCTGCGACGGGCTTCTGACCGACGAACCCGGCGCGGCGCTCGTCTGCTTCGGCGCGGACTGCACGACGCTGCTGCTGTTTGACCCCGTGCGGCAGGCCATCGCCGCCGTCCACGCCGGGTGGCGCGGGACGGCGCAGGGCATTGCGTACAAGGCCGTCCTTCGGATGCAGGCGGAATTCGGCTGCGCGCCGGAGCACATTCATGCGGCCATCGGCCCGTGCATCGGCCGCTGCTGCTTTGAGGTCGGGCCGGAGGTGCCGGAGGCCATGCGGCGATCGCTCGGCCCGGACGCGGAAGCGGCAATTGAACTGCACGGCGAAAAGGCGCACGTCGATCTGAAGCGCCTGAACCGCATCTGGCTGGAAAAGGCAGGCGTGCGGGCGATTGATATCTGCCCGGACTGCACCAAATGCCAGCCGGAGCGCTTCTGGTCGCATCGCGTGACCGGCGGGAACCGCGGGTCGCAGGCCGCCATCATCCGGCTGAAAGGAGGCGCACCGGCATGAAACGAAAGCTTTTGATGCTCACAGCGCTTGCGCTGTGTCTGGCCCTTCTTTGCGGCTGCACGACGATCGCGACGAGCGAATGGATGCAGAATCTTTTCCCCGTCGGCGACGAGGCCGTCGCCGCCCAGCAGACCGGCTCGGTCAACGGCTCGGAGGATAAGCAGGAGGTCAAGCAGGTCGTCACCGAGACGTATACGGCGCTTGAGTCCTTCGGCCTGGCCTACCAGCCGGATTACGGCCTGCAGCCCTATAACTGCCAGAGTCTCAACAACCGCATCATCTTTTCCTTCCTCTACGAGCCGCTGTTCGCCGTGACAAGCAGCTACGAGGCAGAACCGATTCTCGCCGAGAGCTATTTTGTCACTGACGACGGACGCACGACCACGGTGAAGCTCCGCTCCGGCGTGACCTTCCACGACGGCAGCGCCCTTACCGCGGCGGACGCGGCATATTCCATCGAATCCGCCGCAGGCTCGGAATATTACGGTTCGCGCCTGCGCTTCATCACTTCCGCCGAGGCGCAGGACGATCTGACGCTCGTGCTCTCGACGAGCGAAGCGTATGAGTGCCTGCCGCTGCTGCTGGATATCCCCATCATCAAAAACGGCACGAAGGACGAGGCCAGCCCTCCGGGCACAGGCCCGTATGACTTTGCCGGGACAAAGCTCACGCGCTGCGAAAGCTGGTGGCGCGACACCCAGCCGCTGGTCGACTTTGACGAGATCGCGCTGACCGTTTCGTCCACCGCCGCCGACGTGCGCGATAATTTTGAGTATCAGAAGGTCAACATGGTTCTGACGGACCCGAACTCCTCCGCGTTCGCAGGCTTCCACAACGACTACGAGCTGTGGAACGAGGAGACGACCATCATGCAGTACATCGGCTACAACATGAACTCGCCCGTCTTCTCCAACTACGGCCTGCGCGGCGCGATCACCTTCGCCATCGACCGCGAGCAGCTGGTCGAGCAGACGCTGGGCGGCTTTGCCGTCGCGTCGACGCTGCCGTGCTCACCCAATTCCCGGTATTACGACGTGAAGCTGGCCAACAGCTTCGCCTATGACACCGGCTCGTACTACGACCAGCTGGTCGGCGCCTCCGTCGAGGACGCGACCGGCGACGGCATCCTCGACCTCTACGTCCCCTCCAAGGGCTATTCCGTCCCGGTCGAGGGCACGATGCTCGTCTGCTCGTCGAGCTACATCCGCGTACAGGCGGCAAACGAGGCCGCGAAAATGCTCAATTCTCTGGGCTTCAACATCACAGTCAAGTCCATGGAGTATACCGAGTACAAGCAGGCGCTTTTACAGGGGAATTTCGACCTGTACTACGGCGAGGTGCGCCTGTCTCCGAACTTTGACCTCTCGCCGTTTTTCGGTGCGACCGGCACGCTCAACTATGGCGACCTGTCCGACAGCACGATGATGAACCTGTGCAGCATGGCGCTTGTCAACAGCGGCAACACCTATAATCTCTATAAGCGTGTATGCGAGCGCGGGTATATTACGCCCATCCTGTTCAAAAGCTACGCGCTCTATACCACGCGCGGCGCCGTAACAGAGCCGACACGCTACCTCGACTGGTTCCTGCCGTATACGGTGCATACGGAAGAATAATGAAAAAACGCGGGAGGATACGCCCATGAAACGAATCCTGATGATCGGCACCGGCGGAACGATCGCGTCCGGGAAAACGGCGGAGGGCCTTATGCCGGAGCTGACGAGCGAACAGCTTCTGTCCTTCGTCCCGGCGGTATCGGCGCTTTGCCGGGCGGAATGCTTACAACTTTTGTCGCTGGACAGCACAAATCTTGCCCCGTCGCACTGGCTGCTGATCGCGAAGGCCATCCGTGAGCGGTATGACCGCTACGACGGCTTCGTCATCAGCCACGGCACGGACACCATGGCCTATACCGCCGCGGCCCTCAGCTATCTCATTCAGGGTGCGCGCAAGCCCATCATCCTGACTGGCGCGCAGAAGCCCATCAGCTTTGACTCGACTGATTCCAAGGTCAATCTGACCGACGCGTTTTTATGCGCGTGCAGTGACACCCTGCACGGCGTCATGATCGTCTTCAACGGCAAGGTCATTCAGGGCACCCGCGCCTGCAAAACGCGCACAAAGAGCTACGAGGCCTTTTCCAGCATCAATTATCCGTATCTGGCCGTCTTGCAGGACGGCTGCATTCTGCAGTATATCGAAAACGCCTGCCTGCCCGAGCCGGTCTTCTATGACACGCTCGACGAGCGCGTCGCGCTTTTAAAGCTCATCCCCGGCGCGCGGGCGGAGCTTGCGGGCTGGATGCTCCGGCACAACGACGCGCTGATCCTGGAAAGCTTCGGCGTGGGCGGCATCCCGTCGTATGACGGGAATGACTTCCTGTCCGTGCTGGAGGAGGGCATTCAGGGCGGCAAGACCGTCGTTCTGACCACGCAGGTGCAGAACGAGGGCAGCAACGTCGGCGTTTATCAGGTCGGGCATAAGATCCGCGAATGCCCGCAGGTGCTTGAGGCGTTCGACATGACGACCGAGGCCATCACGGGAAAGCTCATGTGGATCCTCGGCCAGACCAGGGCCCCCGCCCAGATCCACCGCCTGTTCTACACCCCGGTCGCGAACGACATTCTGAATTACCGCACATGAAAAACCGCCCGGCGCGGTGAAAACCCCCATTTGTTAGCCAGGTATGGGAAAAACCTGATACTAAGAAATGGGGGTTCACTATGTCCAGGGAGAATACACCGGAGTTCGGGAAGCTGGCTGCGGGAACGACTGAAGGGCCTGCCGCCTGCGATTCACAGACGGCAAGCCCTTTTGGCGGCTTGATTCTTTGTTGTTCGAAATTTTGCCTGACCTTTTGGGGGCGTTTCCCGTGCGCGGCGGCCCGGTTTTTTTCAGTCGCCCATCAGCAGGTCCATGACGTACATTTCGAGCTTTTCGAAGTTCTGCTCCTTGACGCAGGCGGCCTGGAATTCGTAGTCGAATCTCTTGACCTTGGCCAGCAGCTTCTCGAAGATCTTCTTGGAGTTGATCAGATGGCGGTAGCAGTCCTCATCGGGCTGGGTGCGCATGGCCTTGACGTCGAGGCCGACGCATTCAAAATTGCCGCGGTCGCCGAAGTTATTTTCGTACAGAACCTTGACCTGGTTGAACGCGTTGCGCAGGTTGTCGACGCCGAACGCCTTATCCTGGTCATAGCGGCAGCCGTTCTGGTCGTTCAGATGCACGCCCCACAGCTTGTTGAGCGCCAGCGCGAAGCCCATGTCGTTCGCGGGATCAAGACCGGCGAGGATGGAGTGCGCGGATTCGATGCACAGGCCGACGCGGCTCGGATCGACGGTGTATGCGCCGACGGCCAGCGCGTGACCGGCAGTGCCGCAGATGGAGCGGTCGATGGGCTCATTGGGCTTCGGCTCGACAAGGATGAGCGCGTCGTCGCGGTAGGTCAGGATGTCGTTGAACGCGTCGCGCAGCTGGAGGGTCATTTCAACGGGGTTCTTGCCCTCGGCGCAGAGCGTGCCCTCGCGGGCCAGCCACAGCTGGATCTTCTTGGTGCCGAGCGCCTTGGCAATGTCGCAGGAGCGGCGGGCGCGCCACTGGGCAAATTCACGGTCTTCCTTGCGGGAGGCGGTGAAGCCGCCGTCATTCGTGCGCTTGTCGAACCACAGACGCGGCGCGACGAACTCTGCGAACAGGCCGTATTTGTCGAGCATCGCCTTGACGTCCTTCGCGTAGTCGACGATCTGCTTCTCGGTCATGTTGTTCATGTCGGGAACGGCGTCGTCGTCATGGAACTGCATGCCGGCCAGACCGATCTCGGCGTACTTCTTCATTTTTTCTTCCAGCGGAATGCTCTTGCGGTGGCCGGGGCCAAAGGTTTCGTTGCCCTCGTGGACGTTCCACGGGCCTGCGGTAAATCTGAATGTTGCCATGTCTGCATCCTCCTGTATCAATTGTCTGGTTTCATACAAATATGTGCTTGAGGGGCGGGCGGCTTTTACCGAAAGCCGCCTCCGGATAGCTCCATCATAGCGGAACAGGCTGTTTGTTCAATGTTAGACTTGCTTTTTTTATCCGACAATCTTGCGATTTTAAATTTTTCGGTAGACTTCCACAAATTCCTTTGCCGCAATTTGTCATGATGCACAAGGACTTTTTTATCCGAAATATCCCCCAGGGGAGCTTGTGCGCGGCGGTCAGACTTCTTAATAATAAGCAAAAAAGTTCGGAGGAACAGACCATGCATATGGCAGACGCACTTTTATCTCCTGCTGTCGCCGTTACGATGTACGCAGCCTCTGCTGCTGCGGCGGGCGTTTCGCTCGTGCAGCTGCGCAGGGAGGAGCTTGCCGCATCGGAGACGGCAAAAAAGAAGCTTCCGACAATGGCGGTCATGTCCGCGCTCGTCTTTGCCGGACAGATGATCAACTATACCATCCCCGGCACAGGCTCGTCCGGGCATCTGTGCGGCGGTATGCTGCTGTCCGCCATGCTGGGGCCGTGGGCAGGCTTTTTGTCCATGATCGTCATTCTTGCCATTCAGGCGCTGTTCTTTGCTGACGGAGGGCTGCTTGCGCTGGGCGCGAATGTCTGGAACATGGCGTTCTACGGCTGCTTCGTGGGATATTTCCTTATCTACCGGCCCCTGATGCGCGGAAATCTTTCCGCGGGCAAGGCCCGGCTGCGCCTGACGCTTGCGTCGGTGCTCGGCTGCGTTGCAACGCTGCAGCTCGTCGCCTTCTCCGTCGTGCTCGAAACG